>JADFFS010000061.1 GCA_022568195.1 Chloroflexota bacterium
AGGGCCGGACTCTGTTGAAATTGTGGGTTGAAAAGCCTTCTCACATCGAATCGCTTCTATGCCTATAATTATGTATCCTTCCCACGGCTTGCCATCGGCTGTTCTACCGATAAATTCATCCCCCATTGGCGTGACCCGGTCATCTCCCATTGGTATGATTAATCTAAAACTGTTTTTGTTGGTGCCGAAGACGTGGTGCATGGCGGGGCTCATCATGCACTGTCGGGCAATGAAAATTTACGATAACTGGCGTGGCGGCCGCCTGCCAAATCCTAGATGCCGAGCTCGCCTCCCCGGATGATGATCGGCATACACTTCCCTCTTCGTGCAAAATGGCCCCACAATTGACCCGCAACCTCTGACCGTAAACGCCGGGGGCCTTCCCGACGCGCTTGAGTTTTACGGCCAACGGTTTTACCGTGAATAATCCAGGTGAATAGTCCAAAGGAAAGGAGACCATGAACCTCACTGGCCGGGAACTGTGGATGGTGGTTCATGGCATGGGGCTAGGGGCGACGTTCCTACTGGCCTATGCCGGAGGCCTAGCCGGCCTCTGGAGCCTGCGTCCCGAGTGGGTTACGGTCGCGGGCCTCCAAGAGCGCTCGCGCCGGCTTGGCGCCGGCACCTGGATCATGGCCATCGTGGCTTGGCTGACCGTTATCACCGGTACCTACATAGTCTACCCCTGGTACCGGGCCTAGTACCCGCCAGAGAGCCCCAGCCTAATCACCTGGCATACCTTTGGCATGGAGTGGAAACAGCACGTTGCTTGGTTGGCGCCCATGCTGGCAACGCCGGTTGCCTATGTTGTGTTCCGCTACGGCACCACTCTGGCCTATGAGGAGCAGATCCGCCGGGCCCTGATAGTGCTGTTCACCATCGCCTTTTTAGCGGCGGCCGTCGCCGGGCTCTTTGGCGCTTTCCTCACCAAAGTGTTTCCGATACGGTAGGAAAAATGGAAGGGAATACGCGACAGCAAAAGGCTTTGACCAATGGTCCAGCGGCGGCGGCCATCCTGGCATCAGGGGTCGGTAGCCTCGCTTTGGGCTTATTCACCTGTCTGACCCAAGCCCTGGCCTCCTTAAACGATGCCCTTAGCTTTTACAGCCCAGCCGGCTCTCTAAGTGGCGAGACGACGTTGGCGGTGGTGGCCTGGCTAGCGGCCTGGGCGATCCTCCACCGCATGTGGACTAGGCAACAAGTGGACTTTGGCAAGGTTTTTGTTGCCACGCTGATTCTAATTGCTCTGGGTCTCCTGGGCACCTTTCCTCCCTTCTTTCAGCTGTTCGGCGGATGACCGGCGGCGGGGCTGGTGACCGCTCGACGATAGAGCCCGGCCCATGGGCGTTCGATGTCTCATTGGAGTGAAACGGCGTGAAGCGCTGCGATGCCGCAGTCATTTCAACGTGGATCGCCCACGCTCTGGCTTGGATTGTGGCGCTCTGGCTGGCGGTCGGGCCTGTCTACCAGGGTGTATCGGCAACCGCCGTGATACCTGGTGACGTCGCCAACGAGCCGACACGCTTCACGGAGACCCTCATCGAGGCCAACGGCCTCAGGGTGCTCCTGTGGGTCTCGGTAGTTCTGCTCCTGGGGTTTTGCGCCGTGGGAATCGCCTCCATCGGACTGCTTTACCTCCCGGCAGCGGTCGCGCTTGTCGTTTTAGCCGTGACGGGCTCCTGGCGCACGCTCGTCAGAGGACGGTAGGCCAGAATGAAGCTCAGATTTGTCTGGACTTACTTACCTAGTGGAGAAGTGTAGATTACATCCATGCTGATCGATGAATTTCTACCCGTGTACGATGTGGTTGAACGTCATCAGATAGACATTAACGCACCGGTGGAGCGGGTGTATACCGCAGTTCGCACGTTTGACCTGAGCGACTCGAGGGTCATCCGCTGGCTCTTTCTGCTGCGTGGGCTTCCCGCTCTGCTGATTTCACACGATAAACTAAAGGAACGTCCCAGTTTCACCCTTGATGGGCTGCTGAAAGCTGGGTTCATTCTCCTGGGTGAAAGGCCGCAGCAGGAACTTTTGCTGGGTACGGTAGGGCAGTTCTGGAAACTTGCTGGAGCTCCTCCTCAGCATTTGGATGTTGAAGAATTTCGGATGTTTGAGAGGCCGGGCTACGCCAAAGCCGTCTGGAGCTTTTCGCTTTCCCATCCGGCAGACAACATAACACGACTAGCTACAGAGACGAGGGTTTACTGTCTGGACAGTCCCAGCAGGCGACGATTCCGTCTGTATTGGTCGTTCGTCGGGCCCTTCAGTGGTTTGACCCGTAAAATACTGTTACGTGGTATAAAACGTAAGGCCGAAACGCTGCGGAACGTTGTCTGACGGCGTCTTTGAGGTTCGGTTCATATCCCAAAATACCGGCCAAAATACCCGTAAGACGGATTCAGTCCTTGAAACCGGAGGCCGTGAGGCGTATCCTACCATCATAAAATTTGCGATAGGGATAGCCGCCGGCATTACCTTCTTATCGTATGGGAACCAAGTGTAAGCCTTGCCCAACCGATGGGACACTATTTCCAGAGATCCACTAGGAGGTCGCAAGATGGTGGGACTAGGCACAAACGGTAGCAACGGACACACCATCGACGGGATACCGCTGGCCCACGATGCAGAGATGGCCTGGCGCGAGGCCCAGGGAGCTTCTCAGATCGGTCCCTTTGACTACGTGCCCCCCATGGGGTTCCGGGAGTATTGGTATCCCGGTGTGTTCAAAAAGGACGTAGGCGCCAAAAAGCCCGTGTACGTGAAGATGCTGGGCGAAGACATCGTGTTCTTCCGGGGCAAAGCGGAAAAGGTCCACGCCCTGTTCGACTGGTGCCCCCACCGAAGCGCCCGGTTGTCCCAAGGCGAATCGGAGTTTCCCGGCACCATTACCTGCGCGTACCACGGCTACACCTTCGACGGCAAAGGCGAGTGTGTGGCAGGGTTGATCGACGACCCCAACACACCCGTAATCGGCAAAATGAAAGCCAAATCCTACCCTACCGAGGAGCACGGCGGCATCGTCTACGTCTGGATGGGGGAGACCGAGCCGGTGCCCTTGGAGGAAGACCTGCCCCCGGAGATCCTCGACTCTCGCAATCACTGTTACTACCACGTCAACGAGTGGGATGCCAACTGGACCGAGCCGGTTAACCAGGGCATCGACTACCACGAGGCATACCTTCATCGCAAGACGTTCAATTACATGGGCGGCTGGACAAAACCGTGGAAGTTCAAGTTCCATGGGCTGCTGAGCAAAGACCTGCCCTTCTTCCGCCCGAGGATCGCCAACTACGGCGGCATCAAGGTTACCTACGAGGACGAGAAGCGGGTTTGTAGCAATCCGGTCAACGTCACCTACGGCGAGGACTTCCATCCCGGCGTCAACGGCAAGTGGCCCCGCAAGCGCTGGTATATGTTCCTCCCCGAGCGCAGGCGGGCTAACTTCTCTCCCATGGGCGCACCGGGGACCAGCTTGCTGGGGATACCCAGCTTCGCCCACTGTGTGGAGCTACCCTCCAAGATTCGTACCGGCAGCGGTAGTCACAAGCCCGCCATCAGCCTCCACATGCGGTGGATGGTGCCCATCACATTTGAAACCAGCCGGGTGTGGACCTATACCATCGGTCCCCGGCCCAAGACCACCCTGGGCCGGATGTACAAATACCTGTGGTACGTCCTATGGCGCAAGCCCAATACCATCACTCGGATAAACGAGTGGGAAGACCTGGTAACCTTCCAGCGGGACCGGCTGAGGTACGACCTTCCCCAGAAGCTGAGCACACTGGACACGGTGGTCATATACTTCCGCCGCCACCTGGCCATGCGGTCGCGGGACTTCCAGCGCCTCGGTGGGGCCTACGGTTCCAAGCATCCACCCACCAAGGTATCGGTGGATCAGCACGTGGTGGAGCAGCAAGAGAACGTGCCCGCCGGGGCCGGCGACTCTTAAGAAACCGTCTCAACATGTGGTTCGACAAGCTCACCACGAACGGTAAAATTGGCTCTACCCGTTCGTCCTGAGCCTGTCGAAGGACGACGCACGGCGATAGACTTGGGGCCGATGTGGCTGGCGTACCGAACACCGAGAAGGGGGAGAGATGGCAAGAATCAAGCACATTGCGTTGGCGGTTGAAGATCCGGCCAAGACAGCCGATTTTTACAAAGAGGTTTTCGGTCTCCAAGAGTTGCGCCGAACACCCCCGGACACCGGAGCCAACGGGGTCTGGCTCAGCGACGGTTACATTTACTTTGCGATTCTCCGCACCGGGACGGGTGAAGTTGCCAACACGGGGGAGCCCTCCACCACCGTGGGTGTTCACCACATCGGATTCTACGTTGACGACCTTGACGAGGCCCGGGCCGCCATCGAACGGGCCAACGCCACGGAATGCCCCAACAGCAGTGCGCAAAACCGGAAGTATGCGGACCCCGATGGGATCATGATCGACATGAGGGCCAGGGGGTGGGACGAACAAATCAAAGCCCGCACCCAGCTTTTCGAACTGACCCCGGTATCCAACGACTAGGCAACCTGCCATTAGTGGTTTAAAGCGATGTCATGCTGAGGAGCGAAGCGACGAAGCATCTGGGGCGGGGCCGTTCCACCCATCTCCACCCCGATGATATCGGGGTCCCTGCGGTCGGAATGACATTGGTCGTTTTAGAATGCAAAGGGTTATAGTCGGCCCTGGGGTTTCCCAGGGTTGGCCGGGAGCGAAAATCTATAGACAAAAGTGAGGCCCCGGAACAGACCGGGGCCTTCGCATTTTAGAGAAAAGATTTGCTCCCAGTATCCTTTGTCCCTAATCAACAAGAGAAAAACGCCATTTTAGTAATGGAGCGGTGTTGCACCAGGAGAAAGCGGTTATGCCAGAGGTCAAGGCCCCCGACGCGTTCATCGAAGAATTATGGTCCTACGCCGCCGAGGTGCCCATGGAGCAACACCCCTGGTTCCATGGGATCATCCATCACCGGTGGACCCCGGAACAAATCATTCTGGGCGAGATTCAGCACTATCACCGGGTCCGCACCAACCCTATTCACTGGGGTTACATAATGATCAACACGGTGGCCGAGCGCCGTTACGAGTTTATGGACGCGGTATTGGACAATTTCAACGAGGAGCTAGGAAGACCGCGGACCCATGTGGACATCATGCTCCAGATGCTGGAGGAAGGCGGCATCACCCGGGAAATGGCTGACGACACCGAGTCGGCTCCGGGCACCGTGGCCGCCATCGAGATGATCAACGGTTGCACCATGCACCGCTCCGCCCTGGAGGGGCTGGCCATGCTCAGCTTGGTGGAGGCCCAGCATGCGGTGGTGGCATCCAAGGTATACCCCGAGATGATCGGCTACTATGGGTTCTCGGAGCGTGCCGCCGAGACCTACCTGATCCACGGGGTGCAGGACGTGGAACACGGGGCGCGCCAGATTGAGGTTATCAAGGAGTCCGCCACCGACGCCGAAACCCAGGAGAAGGTTAGAAAAGCGGTTAAACTGGGATTGACCGCCTATACCCTGGAGTGGGACGGGCACGTCCAAGCGATTACCGGCCGCCGCGAGTTCTGGAGCGGCAGCGGCGCCTTGAACTTACGCCTGCCCACGGTCCGGTTGGCCCGGCCCGCCCGCTAACCCGGCAGGCAGCCGTGTTCGCGAGCTACAAGGGCCACTCTTGCGGCAGGTCCGCTCGCAACTCCTGATATTCGGGATCATCGGAGAGATCCCGGCTTATCCCCGCCAGGGTGTCCAGAAGTTGCTGTAGCTCGATGTTCAGGCTGTTCGAGACCATGCCCGTGGTCTCCTCGAAGTCACCACTTCAACGGTTGTGTCAACCCCGCAGCTTGGTGAGCATAACCTGTTGTTCCTGCGTAAGAGCCATTATTCCTCGCTGGTTCCACCGTTGCTGGCAACGCCCACTGGATGCACCGAAATCGCCTGGCAATGGGGCTGGGGCACACCGGCGCTGTCGACGGTTATCAGGTGCCTGGCGAAGGCCCTCCAGGTTTGTCCCAACAGGACCAGGTGGAGTATGACGAAAGCATTTTCCACTCGGGAGCCCGGCGGCTCCTGGCAAGCCACTGGCAGATCCAGGTCCACGGTCCCCCCGGGTGGCAGTTGCAACGCCGGGTTGAATAGACTGCGCTGGCTGTAAAACTTGTCGTGGGGCAGCCAGGCGGACAGTATTTCCAGGGGCCGGTCACCTAGATTGTCTATTCGCCAGGATACCGTCCACTGGCCCGAGGTCCCGAGAGTGTGGCAACCCGTGGCTAGGATTCTAACCAGTGGCTGGAGCTGGGGTACGCCGCCTTGTTGCTCCAAAAGTCTGTCTGCCGGACGGCCACCGGAATCTGGCGTTAAGCCGGTTTCCCGGCGGGGAAGTGGCTGGTTACCGGCTGATGGCCCGCGTGCTCCGTGTACGGCTCCTCCCGGTAAAGGGCCAGGGACTTCATTATCGGGGTGTCCTGGATGGAGAACAGCACCGACTCAGTTTCGGCGCTGCTGGCGTGCTCGTGCCACGCCCAGGAAGGCACCACGAAGAAGTCGCCCTCGGTCCAGTCGAACCTCTGGCCGTCGATAACGCTGTAGCCTTCCCCGCGGAACACCTGGTACACCTTGCTGCTGGTGTGCCGGTGAGCCCTGGTTTGCACGCCCGGCCGAAGGAGTTGTATCCAGCAGGTCATGGTCCGCAGCACGGGCCCGCCGGTGGCGGGGTCGCTGTACTCCATGGCCACGTCGTCAAAGGGACTGCTACTCACTTCGGCAAGGTTCTTGAGGGCATCGTAGGTCCGGTCCCACTTGTAGTGCCACAGCGGCGAATAGGGTACCTCTTGGTCTTCCCACGCGGGCCTCAATGCGCCGGAGGCGTACTTGGCCATCGATTCGCCCACGCCGGTGACCGGATGCTGGTCCTCGGGAAACGCCTCGTAGAAGTTGGCTTTCAGGAACTTCACCAGGGGAACGTCCAGGCCGTCCAGCCAGATCATCGGCTCGTTGCCCACATTGGCATGGTCGTGCCAGGTCCACGATGGCGTCAGTATCAGGTCTCCGGGCTCCATCCAGAGCTTGTCCCCTTCAACGGTGGTATAGGCGCCCGTGCCGGTGAGGATCCAGCGGAGAGCAGTGGGTGTATGCCGGTGGGCTGGGGCGGTCTCGCCCGGAAGTAGCAACTGGAGATTGGCAACCAAGGTGTGGGTGCTCCCGCGTTCCAAACCCGGCGGGGTCAGCCCCATAATCCTCCGTTCCACGTCCCGGTCGGGGGTTACCGCCTCCCCGCTCTTGAGCACCAGCGGTTGCACTTCCGACCAGCGCCACAAAAACGGCTCAATCTCCGGGGGAGCTTCGCCACCACGGCCGAGCCACAACGGAAAGAGCCTGATGCTGTCGGCGGCGTCGACATACTGCTTGAGCGCTTCACCGCTGAGCCTATCTAGCAATGGCATGGCCTACTCTCCTTGGGGATTATTCGGGTCTCAGACGGGCACTGGTATTGTATCAAAGAGTTGCAAGCAGGGCCTACGATGCTCTGGAGGTGCCCCACCGCCAGGCAAGACAATGACCGCCTGTGGCTTGGCCTGTCCGGAGGAGGGTCGGCGAAACCTGCCCCGAAGGTTGACCAAGTGCGTATCCGAAAACTAGGGAATAGGGAAGACCCGGCCCTGGGACAGGCTTGTCGAACCACAACGCTAGTACCATTTCAATCTGGAAACGACCAATGTCATTCCGACCGCAGGGACCCCGATTACATCGGGGTGGGGTGGGGCCGTTCCACCCATCCCCAGATTCCTCGTCGCTGCGCTTCTCGGAATGACACCTGCTTACATGTGACCAATTGTCACAATCACCTGAAAGTAGTATTAGGTTTTCGGATAGTTTCTAAGTCTCTGACTGGAAGGGGCCGGCGGAGCACTCCGGGCAAATTTAAGGACCGGTACCAACAGGCGTACTCAGCGATCAGCTATAATACCGGCGGATATAACACGGGAGAGGCCGGCCGGAAGTTGGGTCAGTATGAGTAGCACGGGATTGGTGTCCAAAATAGCCAGGCATGTGGTGGAATTCTGCGACTGGTTGTCCGATCCGCCCATGACCGAGCGGGATAGGATCAATCGGTATATCGTCGAGACCCGGATCGCATCCTACCAGCGGTACCTGGCGAGACGGTAAGCCTCTCCAGGGCGGGTTTACCCGGCTGAAAAAGAAACGCGGATTAGAGCTTACGGCGCTAATCCGCGTTTTGACGCCGGATATCCGAGGCGCCCCGGTCTCAGGCGTCTCGATGCCGGGGCTTACTTTGCCGGCTGTTTGGTCACGAGCAACTCCCGAGCGTCGCTGAGCAGCTCCTGATCGGACCTTTCCAGGTCGATTGGGTCTCCATAAGGCTGCGGCACCGGGAATCCGGTCCTGTAATAAACCTCGACCCGGTTGCCTTCCGGATCAAAGAAATACATGCCGAAGGCGTTGCCGTGGCTGACTATGCGCTCGATGGTGATGTTCTCCTCCTCCAGCCGCCGCTTGTAACCCCGCAGGTCGTCGATGGTGGGAACCTTGAATGAAATCTGCTGGATTACTTTGGCGTCGTCCGAGGTGACCCGGCCCTTCATCAAAACGAACTCGTGGTGCTCGGCCACCGGGTCGGCGCTCATAAACACCATCCCCCGGTTCTCCAGGTCCTCGTCGGCGATCTTCAAGCCCATGACCCGGCTGTAGAAGTCCCGTTGCTTCATCAGGTCTTCGGCGTATATCCCCACGTGTCCCAGTCCTGTAATTTGCGGCATTTCCTGTGTCCTCCACGATGATTGTTGATTGAAGCTGGTCAGCGAAGGGGGTTCTGGTGAACCCCCTCAGTGCTGGTCTTGGCTGAGCCAATTAAGCTGCTAAGCCGCTACCGCGTGCAGCCTAGGCGGTAACGAGGTTTGGGGTCGGCTCCGCGGGCATTCCACCGGCCTGCATCTCCCGTGCCCTCTTCTCCATGGCGGGCATAATCGACTCGATCAAATCCTGGTCCAGGTCCGCGGACACTCCGGGATAGCCGGCCCTCAGGATCATGGCCGCCAGTTTCTTGGTCTTGAACTGATTGAGGGTCCAGTCCAAGGGGTCGGTTACCAGGGTCTTGTCCCAGAAAATCCGGTGGTTCTTGTTTCGTGGGCCGTAGTGGTAATGGGGGGAGTCCCGGAAACAGTCAAAGGCCAACAGTTCGGTTTCTTCCACGTAAGTCTTCCCCGGGGTCCCAGCCAGGTCGGACAGGACGTGGATCGCCAGGCCGCCATCGCCACCGGTCTGACGCCGCATCTCCAAGCCAAACCGAATGTTGCCGGCCTCGAAAATGTCGGTGCCCCGGTTGTGCTTCACCGTGTTACGGGCGGTCAGGTGCAGCTCCCGGGCGGTGCTTTCAACCTCGGCCAAACTGCTGTCAATCTTCTTGGCATCAACAGCATCTGCAATCTCGGGATAGCCTGCTTCCCGCAACATCTCGGGTAGCATGGTGCGAATCTGCTTCACAGACCACCACACAGGGTTGCCGTCCACCGTGGGGTCCATCCTGAAGAGCTTGTTCGCTTTTTCCGGACCGTAGACGTAGCTTCGCTCAATGTCGAAGCAGTTGAACCTGAGCAGCGTCGTTTCTTTACCTCCGGACTCACCTACCACAAGGATAGCAACTCCCTGGTCCGAGTGGTCCTGGACATTCCCGTCCCATAGCTCATGCTGAACAATGAATGTGACTGCTCCTGCGTCGATCTTGGCCCGTCCCCTTTGTTGCGTCATTTCCGGCCTTCCTCCTAGTTCTCATATTGCGGGCACAACGACAAGAACTTGTCCGGGACCAACCCATCGGTTCGGCGTAATTGGGCGGAATCCCCGTGCCCAGGCTAATCGGACGCATTATATCAGGTTGAGAGGTTGTACCGCCAATATTTTGAATCATCAGATTGAATCGTCAGTGTCAGGCCATGACCGGCCCAGTCGTAGTATCATGCGGCGGTGCCCGCATAATCGGAGGTTCTCATGGTCCAGTTTTCATTTCGTCCGCCCAATGCAGACTACCTGGGATTCCCTGCCACTACGGAGGCTATTCTCGAGACGGCTTGCAAGGCCGAGGAGTTGGGCTTTGACGCTGTTGCGGTCAACGATCACATCATCGTCGATGGAACGCCCAACGTGCTTGCATCCTGGGGTAATACCTACGACCCGTTGATGGTGCTGTCCTACCTGGCAGCCCGCACGACCAGGGTGCAACTAGCCACGTCGGTGCTGATCATGCCTTACCGCAACCCAATCGCCACGGCCAAGATGATCGCCACTCTGGACCAGCTCTCGGGCGGGCGGGTCATCGCCGGAGTGGGCTCCGGCTGGAATGAGGCAGAATTTGGCGCTTTGGGAGTGCCCTACCACGAGCGCGGCGCTCGCACCACCGAATATCTACGTTTGTGGCAAGCCTGCTGGGCGCCAGGGGAGACCACCTTCCACGGGCGGTTTTTCTCCTTCGACAACATGCACGTCAATCCAAAGCCGGTGCAGCAGCCCCATCCGCCCATCTGGATCGGCGGCTCCAGCCACGCATCGCTGCGGCGGGCGGCGGCCTTCGCCCAGGTGTGGCAGCCCACGCCGACGCCCCTGGCCGATCTCATCAGTAATCAAGCATATCTCCGGGCGGCCTGCGCCAAAATCGGCCGGGAAGACGTTCCGGCCACCCGCATGAGCTTTCGTGTGAATTTCAGCCAGATTACGGGCAGTACGGTCGACCGGGGACAACGGCCCATGGGCCAGGGCACCCCGGAGCAGGTCGCCGAGGACATGCAGCGCTACCGGCAAGAGGCCGGCCTGGAAGCTTTTCAGATCAACTTCAACGGGTGTCACAACCTGGGCCAGCTGCTAGACTCGATGGACCTGTTCATGCAGCAGGTGAAGCCCTTGGTGGACCGGTAGAGTCACCCTTAGCGGCTGGGCCGCCGTCCTCGCGATAAATCCAGGAGGTGCCTCCCATGGCGTTGCCACCTTATCGAGTGGACTATAGCCCCATCATCGACCGCCCCGTCATCAAGTGGCCCAACAACGCCCGGGTCGCTTTCTGGGTCGCTCCCAACATAGAGCATTATGAGTACCTGCCTCCCCTTGATGGGGTGCGCAACCCCTGGCCCCGTACACCCCATCCTGATGTGCAGCAATACTCTTCCCACGAATTCGGCAACCGGGTGGGCTTCTGGCGGGTACTGGACGTGCTGGACAACTACGGGATCAGGTGCTCCACCACCCTGAGCATAGGCGTGCTGACCCACTTCCCGGAGGTGGCCGAAGCCATGCTTAAACGGGACTGGACCTTCGTGAACCACGGTTTCTACAACACTCGCTACGTCACCACATTTTCCGAGGAGCGGGAAAGGGAGTTTCTCAGGGAGTGCAGAGAGACATTTCACCGTCTCACCGGCAGAGAGCTAAAGGGTCATTCCGGTCCCTCGGCGTCTAACACCGAGCGTTCCCCCGACCTCGTCGCCGAGGCCGGGTTCCTCTACCAGACAGACTGGAAAATCGACGACCAGCCTTTGCCCATCAACGTTAGATCGGGCAAGCTGATTTGCGTGCCCTACACCGCGGAGCTAAACGACGCTCCCTTATTTAGAAACCACTTCGAGGCAGACTACTATGCGGAAATCTGCAAGGCCCAGTTCGACCAGCTATACGAAGAGGGCGAGGAAAGCGGCCGCGTGATGTGCATCGCAATCCATCCCTACGCCATGGGCCGGCCTCACCGGATCAAGTATCTGGACGAACTGCTGAGCTACATCATGTCCCACGATGGCGTGTGGCAGGCCACCACCGACGAAATCGCCGAGTACTACCAGGCCAACTACTATGACCAAGCAGTGGAGTATGCCAAGACTGTGAACCGGTGAGCATTCAGCCGTCAGCTACCAGGTGTCAGCAACAGCAGGGGAAGGGGGAGTCTGACCGCTGACCGCTAATATAGGAGGCCGGATATGCCGGTAGAGCTTCACTTCGGTATGGACCACCAGCATTACGACTGGACGCCTTTCAATCAAAGCCGGGGTGTGCTGCGGTGGCCCGAAAACGCTCGCGTTGCCCTGTGCGTCATAGTCAACCTGGAGCACATGGAATGGAGCGTGCCTGAAGGGGCCTTTCAGGCTGCCAACCTGGCCGGCGGTTACGGGCCGTCCCCTTTCCCCGACGTCACCCGCTGGTCCCACCGGGAATACGGCCACCGGGTGGGCATATTCCGTTTGCTGGACTTGCTGGAAAAACACGGTATCAAGGCCACTGTGGCGATGGATGCCCTTACGGCTGAGCACTATCCCTTTCTGGTCGCCCACTGCCAGGGCCGGGGATGCGAGATCATCGGCCACGGGATCTCGGTCAGCCGGATGATAACCAGCAACATGACCGAGCAAGAAGAGAGGGAATACGTTCAGACCTCGCTGGAAGCACTAACTCGAGCCACCGGCACGGCGCCGGCCGGTTGGTTGGGGCCGGAGTACGGAGAATCGGCCAGAACGCCTCAGATTCTGGCCCAGGCGGGAATCCGCTATGTTTGCGACTGGACCAACGACGAGCAGCCGTACCCGCTAAAGACCTCCTCCGGAGAACTGCTGGCGCTGCCTGTGATGTTGCCGGTGGACGACGTTAACGCACTGTGGGACCGGCGTGTCTCCGTGGGCAGGTACGTTCAGATGCTGAAAGAGGCCTTCGACACCGTGTATCAGGACGGAGCTGAAAACGGGCGGCTGATGGTGTTGAACCTGCATCCCTGGCTCATCGGCCAGCCGTTTCGAATACGATACCTGGCCGAGGCCTTGGGCTACATCATGGGGCATGAGGGGGTATGGGCCGCCACCGGCTCGGAGATAGTGGACTGGTATCGGAGCAACCCGCCAGAGAACCAGCGGACCTGAGAAAAGGGCGCCGGAGCTTAGAGGCGCAGAGGCTGGGCGCAGGGTATCAGCGAGTCGGCCACCAGCCCCTTAGTGGGTGCAGGGTAATCAGAGGCTCTTTGCCTTGTAGGTCTCCGGAGCCTCGGCGCAGGCGCACCGATTTTACTCCGGGAATCGCCCCGCCGATGATCATTAGCACGGCACCTATCCCTGGGACCCAAATCGGTCCGGCAGCTCCCAGCACCATGGTGCACATCCCGCTCAGCAGAAAGGCAAAAGGCACCAGGAATGCGGCAGCCAGGTTGACTTTGGCTCTGAAGCCGGTAACGTCCTTTCGTCTGGACAGGATCATGTAGGTAATGAACCCGCTGAGGACCAGACTTAAGATCGCCGCTTCACCCAGGGTGACCATGCCCACTACCCCGTATCGTTCAAACAATGGATAGGTGGCATAGTATATGGTCTGGGAAATACGGACGATGGAAAAGGTGATGGCGGCCAAGGCTATGGCCAAGACGCCGGCTGCAATGAAAGCCACCGCCGGAGTCACCGATAGATCGTCTGATGGCTTGAGCATTTTCAGCATAGCCGACTTCCCGGAACCAAGAGCGATCTCCACCAGCTAAAGGGCAGCCCCCCTGGTACCACTCATTTTACTAATTCTACACTTTGTTGCGGCGGCGGCGCGCCAGATTTGCTGTATTCCGTTCTACGCGTTTGCCATCGACGGTTTGAGATGACCCGCCGGCGGCAACTGGGATTCAAACTGGCAATCAATCAGAAACGGGCCGCCAAAGGAGAGAGGCGGCCCGAAACTGATCATGGCATTCCCTGCCACGAATCGCGACCCTTAATTCGCATCAATCCGTTAGATTCGCTTGGTGTCCTTGTCCACCACCCAGATGTTGGTCCCGTCGGTGGTGATGCTCCCGGCGTGGTCGTTACCTGGGCAGAACCGTGATCCCCTCAGCTTTGTTGTTGTCGTTCGCTAGCATGATGTCTCCACTTGGTATGTAGGTGCCGCTCATCTCAAACTTTCTGATCTGAGTGTCGGTCGTAGATAGCACCCAAATGAAGAAGCCATCAGTAGTGATGCCTGCTACGCTGCCGCCAGGGGGTATCAGATCGAAGCCGCCCGCAACAGGGATGCCGTCCATGTCGTACTTGTAGACAAACTTGTCATTATCCACCACAAAGATGGACGCGCCGTCGGTGGTGATGCCCCGAGGATTAACGTTGCCATCGTCCAGGCTCCAGGGCACTACCGATGTGCCGCCGGTGAGATCGTACCGGTAGACGCGATTATCATCGTCGTCCACCACCCAGGCAAAAGTGCCGGCGACGATTGTCTTTACGGTGATCCCTTCTGGGTCTTGATTGTTGCCGTCCAGGTTAAAGTCAACAGCGAATACGCTGAAGCTGGAGTCGTACTTATACACCACATCGTCAGTCCGGTCTACCGTCCAGAAGTTGCCGTTGTTCGTGGTTATTCCGGTGTTATTCGCGTTCACGTTGGGGAGAGATTTGAACAGGAAGCCGGGGTTGGAGCCGTCGTACTTCCAGACCTCACCATCGGTCGAGCTCCCTCGGCTATTGTCAGCCACGTAGAGGGCCAACGCCGGGGTAACCGTCACGGTAGTAGAGGCGATATCGCTCACGCCGCCGTCTTCGTCGGCCACCCGGACGTTGACCGTGATATCACCAACCAGAGGGAAGGAACACTGAAAGAAGTCATCAAGTTGAGGGACTATTTCGAAGCCCCCTATACCGTCGCAGTCGAACTCGTAGCGCAGAATGTCGTTGATCCCCAGGTCACTAGCCGCGACGGTAATGGTGGTGCTGCCGCCCTCATTGACGGTCGGGCTGGTGGGTGTCACATCGGTGATGATTGGCGCCACGTTGTTCACCGTCACCGAGACGCTCAACGCGTTGCTGCTATCCCCATCCGTGTCTTTAACCTGCATCGATACTGTTGTGGTTGCCGGGCCGTCGGGGAAGAAGCAATCGAAGCTACCGCCGGTGGCGTCCTTGCTCAGCGAACCCACCAGGACGCCGAAGGTACCGCAGCCTGGGAAAGTGGGGACGGCAGTGAAGTCGTCGTTGCCTGGATCGTTGTAGCTAAAGATGTAAGTCACGGTCTGGCCCTCGGATACGTTGTCAGGTGCCGTGGTGAATAGGATAGTGGGCGCCACGTTGTTTACGGTAACGATGGTGGAACCGGTAGCTGTGCCGCCGTCTCCATCAGTCACCCGGACGTTGACCTGGATGTTGCCGCTGTTGAAAAAGACGCAGACAGCTATATTGCCGGACTGACTCTTCTCGAAGATGGAGTCGCTGTTACAGTCGAACTCGTAGGTCAGGGTGTCGTTGGGTCCCGGGTCACTAGCCACCACGGTGATGTTGGCGCTGCCGCCCTCATCGGTCGCGCCGGAGTTGGTCACCGAGGCGATGGTTGGGTCCAAGTTGATTACCTGCACCTCCAAGACGTTGGCGTCGAAAGTCCCTGCGTTATCCGTGGCGCTGGCGCTTATGGTGTGCACATTGGGCCCGTCGAGATAGCGGTGTGTCGCCGTCGAATCACTGCCTGGGATTGTCTCTTGGACCCCGTCGCCCCAGTCTATGTCCCATTCGGTGGGAACCACTCTCGGGTCCCTGGAGATCAGAGTCAGGGTATAGACATCATTTTCATTTACAGTTTTGTTGCCCGTGATACTAGGAGGAGTCGTGCCTTCGGGCTGTTTCTGGGACGGGAACACATCCTGGTACCCGGTATTTGCTGGCACCGGGAAGGCAAAGAGCAGGGAGTCGACTATGCCCAGGCTGTTAACGAACCAGCTATAGGGTCCCACGAAGGTGCGCATAGACCCCTGAGGCTGATTGTCCGGCGAGGCGCTGGGTGGAACGGCCTCCAGCAACCCCTGTATTATCAGTCTCTCGAAGTTAATGAAATAGTCCCGGCTATCCACGATGTAGTCGACGTTCTGCCGGGCTACCGGGGCAACTTGCCAGCCCGGCTGAGGGTCGTCATCCTCGTCGTTGAGGTCTTCCTCGGTCGCCGGGTCCCTGATTCCATTTCCGTCGTCAACCCAAAAGGGTTGTCCCCCCTTGGTCCCGCCCAGGGGGTTGCCGGTTATCACCAAGGTTCTGTGAGTCGCGGTGTCTCCATCCGGCATCTCGAATGGGGGCTGGGTCTTGGCTTCGCCGTGGATTGGATATTGGCGGAGACCGATAAACCGGGTATTAAACGGATCAGTCCTGTAGGCGTCCACGGCCCGCTGGATGCGTTCTCGCTCAAGATTGTAGGCCTGCGCCTTGGAGCTATCCAGGAAGTTGTTGACCAGGGGCACGGATATGGCGGCCAGCACGCCTAGTATGGCAATGACCACAACCAGCTCCACCAAGGTGAAGCCTCTTTCGCCCTTTGCCGCCATTCCCATAATGTGTTTCATATTACGACCAATTTCAGGTCGCTTTTGCGCGCAGAATAGGCCCTATCCGATTTTACGGGTAGTCCAATTACGATAGCACAACAGCAAGATAGCAGCAGACACGGAATACACGCAGATAAGGGTATGTCTACCCCCAAAACCGTGGGGGATAACCCTCAATTTTCTGGATGGCCGGGCTTGGGCTTGGTGGAAAGGAAAACGGCGGAAGTGTACAGGTTAAGGCCAGGCTATGGGGATGTTACTCATAAAGCTGAAGGCCGCCTTCGGGTGAAGGGAAGGTTTCATCGCCCTGGAACGCCCAGTAGAAGGCCTTGGTGAGAACCCGGCTGTTGTCCGCCCCGCTGAAGCGGTGGTCGCAATCGGGCGCCTCGCGTATGTGCAGCGAGGCCGCTGCCAGGGGTCCGCAGCGCAGGACATAGGCCAGAAACCCAGCCATTGGGTCGCTGCCGCCGTATGCCAGGTAGATGTCCCCGGGGAACCGGGAGACCCCTTCGTAGAAGATGTCGCCAACACTGTCGTAGGTGGAGAGGAGCAGGATTCGCCGGACCTCCGGGTATCGGAAAGCGACGGCCCCCACGGCCGACCCTCCGGAAGAGAACCCTGAGAGGTAGACGGTGGGCGACCCGGTACCGCAAAGCTGCGCCGCATGCTCCAGAGCGTACTCGATGACGTAGGCCAGGCTGTCGATCAGCAGCCCATTCCAGCTTGCGCCCTTGTGAGAATAGGCTTCCCAGGGCAACTGGACTTGGTTGTCAGGCCGGGGCGCGTTGTAGGTGACCATGGTGGCTACCTGGCGCTCTTGCAGGTGTTTGGCCAGTGTCATCCAGCGGTCGTGACGCCCGTCTTTCAGCTCACCGGAGCCCGGAGAGTTGACGATGATGATGTGGGAATCGGTAGGGTAAGCTGAGATGGGAACCTGGTAGGGCACGGTCCGGCCCATATAGTCCTGGGTTTCCCGCTCCAGTACCGCATCTATCCGGTCCATCGGCCTATCCGTCGGTTCACTCATGGGCGGCTCCCGCTTCAGATCCCCCGCCACATCCGCCGGCTTTCGCCGCGTACAAAGTGTCCAAATCCGGGGTCGGGGAAGTGGCCGGCGGACACCAGTATCCCTTCGGACTCCAACATGTCCAAAACCCTGTGCCGGGTCCGGCGAGACACCTCGGGTTCAATGTCGAAAATCGGACACCAATCGGTGTAGTGGGCTTGGGCCGGGTTATGGGCCACGTCGCCCAAAATGTAGCCCCGCTCGCCAACCGAGGAAATGATGACCGAGATATGGCCGGGGGTGTGACCCGGTGTCGGGACCGTGGTCAACTCTCCGGTAACTTGATAGTCGTCGTCGATCAAGTCTATGACGTTCAGGCGGTTCAAGGGCAAAATCTGATTGGTTATGTGCTCCGCGCCTTCCAGCACCTGTGGCTGGGTCCAGTACTCGTAGTCTTTCCGAGGTACCAGATATCTGGCGTTGGGAAAGTTGGGGCGCCCGCCGGTGAGGTTCCAGCCCACGTGGTCCGGGTGACAATGGGTGATCAAAACGATGTCCACGGCTTCCCGGTCGATGCCTTTCCGGCTCATGTCGTCCAGGAGTGTGCCGTCGGGCGCTTGCAGGCCCGTGTCGACCACAATGAGCTTGCCCTCGGATCGCACCGCCACAGTACCGTACCTGCTGCTGATTTGGTCGTTGCTGTCCAGAAGCCCGGGGAACTCCCGCCACTGCTCGATGGTGGTGTCCGGGAAGGGCATAAAGGGCGACCTGGTCGGCGTGCCGTCGCTCAGAGAGACAAGCTCGACGTTCCCTACTTTAATCGTGTGACCAGGCATCGGTCCGCCTCCCTTTCCGGAATTTGGCACGCCGCGGCTGCGCGAGGGCGGCGACGCCCTGGTTAGTAGCATGCTGGGATGCCAAAATCTATCATTCTCCTCTCGCCAGTGTCAACGGGGCGGCTGGGACAACCTAGTCTAGGACGAGCAAGGCATCTGTAATCTAGTACCATTTCAATTTGAAAACGACCGATGTCATTCCGACCGCAGGGACCCCGATTACATCGGGGTGGGGTGGGGCCGTTCCACCCATCCCCAGATTCCTCGTCGCTTCGCTTCTCGGAATGACACCTGCCTACATGTGACCGATTGTCATAATCACCTGGAAGTAGTACTAAGCCGGCGGCGATGGGAGGGCGGGGCAAATGCAATGGCGGCCCGGAGCT
>JADFFS010000062.1 GCA_022568195.1 Chloroflexota bacterium
GCTTCCACACCGGCCTCTTCAAGCTGCACAGCCACGCCCAGGCGTCCCATTTCTCGCCACAGTTGCAGGAGAACTCTGCGGTCCCTGGTATCGGACATGGTCACCAGCCGCTCCAACTCCTCGGACTGCACCACGTAGACACCCTTTTCCACGCTAACGCTGCTCGCAGTTCGCGGCCGTCTCTGCGACACCGGCACGGGTGCTTCCTGCAAATCATCAGGCTCGGCAACGGGCACATTACCAAGGACTTCCACAATTTTACCCAACAACTCCGTGACCCCCTCCCCACTGACTGCCGAGATAAAGAAGATCGGAGCATCACGTAACCCTTGAACCTGCGGTCCACCCTTCAATTCTATCAGTGCCCTTTCCAGTTCCCCGCGGTTCTCTTTCACCTCGGTTACGTCAAGTTTGTTCACAGCAATAATCTGCGGCTTGGCCGCCAACTCAGGGCTGAACTGCATCAACTCGTGGTTAACCATCTGCAGGTCCCCCACCGGGTCCTCCGCTAGCCCATCCACCAGATACAGGTACATCTTGGCCCGCTCAGCGTGTTTCAGGAACCGATAGCCCAAACCAACACCAAGGTGGGCCCCCTCGAGAAGCCCAGGGATTTCCATCATCACGAAGTCTTTGTTATGGATGGACACTACCCCCAGGATCGGTTCCACCGTCGTGAAAGGATAATCCGCCACCTTAGGCTTAGCCGCTGAGCAACGGGAGATCAGGGTAGACTTGCCAGCGTTGGGCCTTGCCAGGATCCCCACATCTGCCAGCAGCTTCAACTCCAGGTCAAGAATCACCCTCTCCCCGGCCTCTCCGCTTTGCGCCAGAACCGGCTCTTGGTTAGTGGCTGACACAAACCTGGTGTTCCCCCAACCCCCTTGTCCGCCCCTTGCCACGAGTACTTTCCTATCATCCGGAATATCCGCCAGCAAAACGCTAGGTTCATCCTTCTGGCGGAGCCAGACCTCCGTCCCATAGGGCACTCGTATTACGAGGTCTTCCCCATTGCCTCCCCTTCTCGTTTTTCCTCCGCCGTGACGCCCACGTGGTACATAAATCGTGCTGGTGTACTTCAAATGCAACAGCGTATTGAACGAGGAGTCACCCTGAATGTACGCATCGCCCCCATTACCGCCATCTCCTCCGTTAGGACCACCATGAGGCCGGTACTTCTCGCGCAGGAAGCTAATACACCCGTTACCGCCATCACCCCCTTTAATGTCTAGTCGTACACTGTCTATCAATGTTGGTATCCTAAAGTAATAATAATAATAATGGTGTGGATATAGGGGATAACTCTATCGGGGCAGCAGTGAGTTGAGGTTGATTATATCCATTCTAGCATGGGTTGTTGTAGGCTCGCTGTGGATAAGAGGATATTGGTCTGTCACAACTTGATGAATGTGCGCGGGTTCGTAGAAGGCCGGTCAATATGGGGGCCATACTAGCAAACAACCGGGATACGGTAGTCCACATATGTGGAGGATTTATCCACAGGCAGGCTAGGTTATCAACGCAGGTGAAACGGCTTTGAGAGGGGGCCCGCAGGTCTATCGCCTGCGAATTTAGGTTGGCAGGATCAGCGTCGTTGCTAGGGGTGGGAGTGGGTGTTATCCTTGGGCGGCTGATGGGCTTATAGATGGGAAGGGAGGAGAAACATTTCCAACGCCCAAGCTACATGCTCAGGTTGTATTAAATGGGGCGGGTCAGGCTTCGCCCGGCTGCTGCTAGCCGTGCTATTGTTGGCGGCCCTGGCATGTCAGGGGTCGTCGGCTACGGAACCGGAGCCCACCGGCGGGGCCATTGCGCCGAATTCAACACCCAGGACGGGTAAACCAGAAGTGACTGTGGACCGGATTACCTACGTGGGTCCCGACGGCAATCTGTTTACCGTGAACCCGGATGGTTCCGGCGAGCTAAAGCTGACGGGCACTTCTCAAGTGGAGCAAGGACCTGCCGGGCGGTTCCTAGCTCAGCCGCTGGGCATCAGTGATTTCTATGCCTGGCCCACCTGGTCGCCAGACGGGACCAAGCTGGCAGCTTCCCACGTGCACCTTGGCGATGGGCAATCCGAGGTCTCGGTGCAGGTTTTCGATCTGTCCACCGGGCAGTCGGCGACTGTGTACGATAATGAGTTGACATCTTTGGTGGCAGAGGGTGCGCCGCATTATCTGTACTGGTCCCCAGACAGCATACATCTGGGATTTCTGGCGGCGACCAGAGGTGGATTGACCCTGTTTGTCGTTAACACCGAGAGTCAGGAGAGTGCTGTGGCAGTTCAGTCGGGGGCGCCCTTGTATTACCAGTGGTCCTCCGATGGCAGCTCGCTGGTCATTCACATTGGAGAGGAGCTCAAGCTGGCCCACGCGCCCTTTAGCGGCAGCGCTGAGACTCTGGTTGAGTCCACCCTGGGATTTCGCGCACCCGCTTTATCCTCCGAGGGCGGTAGGTTCGCTTACGTTGGGTCGGGCGACTCGCAGGGCTCTCTGTTTATCGCGGAAGCAAGTGCGCCGGCTCAATCCTGGAAGGTGTTGGACGTGGGAACGCTAACCGCTTTCGTTTGGTCGCCCGGCGGCCATGAGTTGGCTGTGGTCGACCAGGACAACCCCAGGTCGCCGATTTTCCAGCGCCTGAGGGTAGTGCCAGGTGACGGAGGCGAGGCGAGGACCATCGGAGAGGGTCAGATAATGGCCTACTATTGGTCCCCCAACGGCGAAAACATTGCGTGGGTGTCTCTGGACCCCCAAGACCGGGAATTTGTTTGGAGAGTGGGCCCCAGCACGGGGGCCAGCTCCAAGGAGCTATTCCGGTTCGTCCCGTCCAGCGACACTTTGATCATGTTGAGTTTCTTTGACCAGTACGGCTATTCCCACTCCCCTTGGTCTCCCGACGGGACCAGGTTGGTGGTGGCAGGCGTACGGGGCCGGCCGTTGGGTAGCACCAATGGACAGACACCCACTGGGGACAGGGTTTTCATATTGGACGCCGTAGGAGATGCTCCGCCCCTGGACTTGGCCGCCGGGACCCTGGCGTTCTGGTCGTGGAACTGAGCCGCAGGCAGACAACGGGCCAAACTTAAGATGAGACGGTGGCTGGGTCTATGGTGGGTGTTGGGGGTGCAGACTTGGGTGCTGGCCACGGGATGCAGTCCAGCGCCTACCTCCACGCCGACGCCCACTCCACTGCCGCTGGTGGACCCCGCAGCGGTCCTACAGCGGGCCGTTGCCCAGGTACTGGCGCTGAAGTCAGTGGCGTTCACTTTGGAGCACCAGATAGGGACCACCATGCTTTTCCCCGGGCTGGAAATGAGCAAAGCATCCGGTGTGGTGGACATCCCGGAAAAGTTCAGTCTCAAGGTAGAGGCTGAGTTGGAATTCCCGCGGTCCTACGTCGAAATAAATATCGTGACCATCGGGGATCAGGCTTACATGACCGACTTTGTCACCGGCCAATGGCGGGAGGTGCCGCTGGACGCCCTCCCCGTCAGCCTGGGGGGCTTGGGGCGTACCCTGGCGGATATCATCGAGGCGGTGGAAGCTCCCCAGTTGGCAGGCGCCGAGCAGTTGCGGGGCCGGGACGCCTGGCGCGTTACGGGCAGGGTCCGTTCCCAGGACCTGGCTGGCTTGGTGCCCGGAGCGGCGGAGGATCTGGAAGTGGCGTTAGAGCTGTGGCTGGACCAAGGGGATGGATTGTTGCTCCAAGCCCTAATTACCGGTCCGGTGCTCCCGACCGACGTGCCGGAAGCCGTACGGCTGCTGGTTCTGGACCAATTTAATGTTCCGGTAAACATTACCCCGCCGGAGTAGCTCTGGACCATGCTTGGCTCCCGGCGCAATTTGCCAGCCCCGATGATCCTGACGGTGGTCGGGTTGGGGGCGTTTATCACGGCGTTGGATCAGACCGTGGTGGTGACCGCCCTGCCCAGCGTGATGCTGGATCTGAAGATCCCCCTGTCGCAACTGGACCGGGCCTCTTGGATCATTACCGCGTACCTGCTGGGCTACACCGTGGCGATGCCACTGATCGGGCGCCTGGCCGACGTTTACGGTTATTCCCGGGTGTATCAGGTATCATTGGCCGTTTTCTGCATTGGTACCGTCTTGGTGGCCGTCTCCGCTAACCTGGAGTGGATGGTGGGAGCCAGGGTAATCCAGGCGGTTGGCGGGGGCGCCACCGTCCCCATCGGCATGGCGATCGCCGCCAGCGCCTTGCCCAGGCGCCAGTTGGGGCTGGCTTTGGCAGTGGTTGGAGGAGCTGCGGAAGCGGGGTCCATGCTGGGTCCGGCTTATGGCGGGGCCATCATCGAGCTTTTGGGCTGGCGCTGGATTTTCTGGCTCAACGTGCCCCAGAGTGCCGTGATATTCCTGGCCCTGCTTTGGTTGCCCAACCAGCCCAACCGGCAAGCCCGGGTAGACTACCTGGGTGGGACCCTGCTGGTGGGGACCTTGGTGGTGCTATCTATGGCACTGTCCCGGGGCGGGTTATTCACGTTGTCTTCCCCCCAGCCGTTTATTCTCGGGGGCGTCGGCCTGGTGCTGGCCTTGGGCCTGGTGCTGGTGGAGCGGCGTGTCCAGCACCCGTTGCTGGCGCCGATGCTTTTCCGGTCGGTGGCTTTTGTTTTGGCCAACGTCACCCAGTTACTGGTCGGCGTGTCACTGATTATCGCCATGGTCACCATACCGCTGATGGCGAACACGGTGATGGGCAAGGACCCGCTGACCGGTGCGCTGTGGCTGCTGCGGATGACCGGCGTTATTCCCGTCGGCGCGGTGGCCGGTGGGCTGCTGCTGGGCAAAGGCGGCGCCAGGCCCGTGGTGGTGATTGGCTTGACGCTGGTGGCGGTGGGGTTGCTCCTGGCCAGCAATTGGGGCCTGGATGTAGGTGAACCGGAGTTAACCATGCATCTGGCCTTGGCCGGATTCGGGTTTGGGCTGGTAATCGCCCCAATTTTGGCCCAGGCGCTCAGCGTGGTGGTAACCGACTACCGCGCCACCGCGGCGTCACTGGTGGTGGTCGCCAGGATGTTGGGAATGACCTTGGGATTGGCCGCGTTGTCGGCCTGGGGAGTAGAGCAGTTTCACGTCCTTACCGCCGGGCTGGAGTTGCCCTTACCCCAGCCCGGCGAGGACTCTCAAGCGTTGCAGGCGCGCCTGGTGGAATACCAGGCCGGGCTTAACTCCGCCGTGCTTTCCTTATTTCACAACTTCCTAAGGGTAGCCGGAGGCGTGGCCCTGGTCGCTATCCTTCCCGCCTTGGCTCTGCGGGTCCGCAGAGAGGAGGGTGGCACGGGAATCCCAGCGGCTTAAGGAAAGGTGATAGTTATCTCTCCTTGCTCAAGGCGTCTTTCACATTGGCCGCCGCGTCGCCGGTAACCCAGTCGGTCCAGACGGTGTTGTTCTCCAGGAACCACACTGCCGCCTGTTCCATCGTGGCTTCGGCTTCGGCCATCCAGCCTTCCACCCCTACTTGGGAGGCGGCGTCGAAGTCCCACAGCCGGAGGAATTCTATGATGTCCGGCGCCCGGGAGATGAGGCTGGGGTGGACGGCGATCAGGACCTGGGCGGTGGGATAAGCACAACCGGTTTCGGGACCGGCGCCCACGGCGCACGCCGGCTCTTCGAGGATGGTCAAGTCAAGCTCGGCGGCCGTCTTGGTGGGACCCCAGAGGTAGCCCAACCAGGGCTCCTTCCTTTCGTATGCCCCTTCCAGGTCGGCAAACAAAGCTGCGGCCGAGCCGGGCGTCACCAACTCAATTGTGTCCTCTAGGCCGTATGCGGCAACTTTGTCTGCGTTTGTCTTCTCGCACGCCCAACCGGCCAGGCATGATACCAACCGCGCCTTGCCCTTGCTCTCCGCGGTGACGAACAAATCTTTGAATTGGACCAGGTCTTGGACCGTCTTCAGGCCGGGATTCTCCTCCACTACGTAGGTGGGCACCACGAAAGAGCTCTGCCAGTTATCATCCAGGCTTTTGCCCACTGGAATCAACGAGGCTTCCTTGATGGCTTCGTCCCACCAGTCCTGCTGGTTGGGCAGCCAAATCTCCATAGTCACCTGGGTGTCGCCGTTGAGCAGGCCGGTCTGTAGCGGTATGGTGCCGCCGAAGACCGTGTCAACCGGATAGCCGTAGCCGTTTTTCACGATGTACATGGCGATTTGGTTTTGCAATTGGGCGCTGTCCCAGTTGAGGTCGGAGAAAACGATGGTCTTTTTTTCCGCGGGCGGCGGAGCGACCACCACTTCCTTGATTACCTCCTTGATAATCTCCTTTTCGACAACGACTTCTTTGATGACTTCTTTCACCACCTCGACTGGAACCTCTTTGATGACCTCTTTTTCTACGATCACGTCTCTAGGGACTATTTTGATTACTTCTTTGATGACCGTTACTTCCACCGGTACTTCTTTGATTACTTCCTTCTCCACCACCACTTGTTTCTCGATCACCACGGGTGCGGCGGCGGACCCACAGGCCAAGGCGACCAGAAGCAAGACGGCCAGCAATCCTACTACAGTGAACCGGCGGAACAGGCCTCTGGACTTAATCAGATGGATCATATCTATCCTCTCTCAAGTTGTGGGAATAGTTTCGCGGGGTGTTGAATAGCGGGACGTGCGGTGATTTTCATCTACGGGTTGTCTCCCGTCAGGGCTTGCTGTTGGCCTTTGGTCAGCGCCTGGGTTAGACGGTCGATGATGATCGCCATGAAAACGATGGCCATTCCGGCCAATGCGCTGTTGCCGGGTTCCTGCCGCCCCAAGGCCCGCAAAACATCTTCGCCCAATCCACCGGCGCCCACCAAAGCGCCAACCACTACCATGGCCAAAGCCATCATCGTAGTTTGGTTGATGCCGGCCATAATCGTGGGCAAGGCCATGGGAATCTGCACCTTCAACAACAGTTGCATCGGGGTTGTGCCGAAGGACCGCGCTGCTTCCAGGGTCTCCGGGGATACCTGGCGGATGCCCAAGTTGGTCAGCCGGATGGCCGGCGGCACGGCGTAAATAATCGTGGCCATTACCGCAGGTACGTTGCCCAGGCTGAAAAACAGAATCGCGGGCACCAGGTAGACAAAGGAGGGCATTGTCTGCATTCCATCTAGAAAGGGGCGCATCAGCGCGTCGGCGGCATTGTTTCGCGCTGCCAGCACTCCCAACGGCACACCGATGGTCACCGCCAGGGTCACCGAGGTCAGCACCAAGGCCAGGGTTTCCATGGCGCTGTCCCAAAGCCCCACAAAGCCGATGCTCAGCAATGCAAACATCGAGAAGACGCCCACCCTCCATCCCGCCAGGCGCCAGGCCAGGAAGCCGATGCCTACGACGACAGAGGGCCACGGGACCCACAACAGAGCGTCTTCCAGGTTGAGTAAAACCTTGAGGATGATACTTTTGATGCCGGAGAAGAACCAGGCCCCCTCCCGGGTCAGCCACTTCACCGCGGCGTCGATTTCTTTCCCGATATCCCGCCCTACGTCCGCGGGAAACTCCATCCGCGCCCCCCAGGCCAGAACCGTGGCCAAGGTGACCAGAGCCACCAAAGCCACGCCCAAGATAAACCACTGGAAGGAAGTTGGACTTATTCCGGACGGACCTGACCGAGTCAAAGGAAGGGAGTCTGGGTCCAAAGGAGAGCCGACGTCTGGGGGGTGGCCTCGCCCTGGTTGTCTCGTGACACCGTTCTAGCCATGGTCAATCACCTCATGGGACCTGAAGGACTGCAGATAGTCTGGGAGCATTTGGCGCCGTGACTGCCGCCCAGGAGCCTTACGACGAGCTGCCAAGGGCCGTGGCCAAGGCGCTGCGATGCACTTCACCCACCAAGGTGCCCTCGCTGTTCACCACAGGAATTGGTAAATCGGATGCCATGCTGAGGGGAATGATCTCTTCGAACGAGGTGTCCGAGGAAACCGGGGTCGCCGCGGGGTCCAAGAACTCCGACAGACTCCCGGCTCCAGCCTGGACCGCCCTCCGGCCTTGCGCTAGAGTCAACACCCCCAGGTAACGGTTGTCCGTATCGACCACCCAGGCCGCGGCGGCACCGTGGCTTTCCAGGGCCTCCAACGCCGTCTTGGGAGTCTGGCCGGCGGAGAGCACCAGGCGGAGCCGTCATGACTCCAGAGGCCTTCAGGATGGACTCCCGGCGGACATCCCGGGTAAATTCCGCCACGTACTCGTTCGCCGGGTTTAGCACGATGGCCTCGGGCGGCCCGATTTGAACGATCTTGCCGTCCCTCATGATGGCGATGCGGTCGCCGATCTTCAGGGCCTCGTCCAAGTCGTGGGTTATGAAAACGATGGTCTTGTGCAACTCTCTCTGCAACCGTATCAATTCGTCCTGCATGTTGCGGCGGATCAAGGGGTCCAGCCCGCTGAATGGCTCGTCCATAAGCAGAATGTCGGGGTCCACGGCCAAGGCCCGGGCCAGGCCGACGCGTTGCTGCATGCCGCCGCTGAGCTCCCGGGGGTAGGCTTGCTCCCAGCCGGTAAGACCCACCAAGTCCAGCACCTCTTGGGTTTGGGCGTAGCGGCTGGTCTGGTCCACGCCCCGCAACTCCAGACCCCAGGCTGCGTTGTCTATTACCCGGCGGTGGGGCAGCAGCCCGTAGTGCTGAAAAACCATGGCGACTTTTTTGCGGCGGATCTCTGTCAGCTGAGCGTCGTCGTACTCCAATATGTCCTGGTCGTCTATAAAAATCTGGCCGGATGTGGGCTCGATCAACCGTATCAGGCAGCGGACCAGGGTGGACTTGCCGCTGCCGGAAAGACCCATGACAACGAAGGTCTCCCCACGCCCGACGTCGAAGCTGACGTCCTGCAACGCAACTACGCACCCCAGCTCGGCTAGGATGTCCGTTTTGTCTTTCCCTTCATACTCTGCAGACAGGGCTTTGTCCGAGTTCTTGCCGAACACCTTCCAAAGGGATTTTACCGAGATGCAGGAAGAGTCGTTGTTGGCCGGGAAATCGCCGGCGCCATCCGGGCCCGAGCCTCCATCGGTATTTACCGGAGATGCTGCGTCATCGGGATACATGATTACATCCTGACAGTGCCGTTGGCCAAGGAATCACCTTGAGTGTAGGCCCCAGCCCCGTTTAAGCTCAGACATAGTGTTAGGCCGAAAAGAGGCAACGAGGAAAATTGCAAGGGGGACAAGAGGAGGCTCAGACGGTACCCTACAGTGCCACCCTGGCTTTGGCAACTTGGTGTTGGGGAAGACCCACGCGCGGGTCACTTGGCAAAGGCGTCGTCCAGGGTCCGGACCTGCTCGGGAGACAGGCGCCATCCCGATGCGGCGCAGTTCTCCTCGGTCCGAGCCACGCTGTTGGACTTGGGGATAGCGATTACGTTGGGCCGGGAAGTGCACCAGTTCAGCGCCACTTGGGCCATAGTCCTGTTTACCTGGGTCGCCACCTGCTCCAGCGCCTTCATCCGGCGGTCCGGAAGGAAGCGAGAAGCGGCGGCCAGGGAGCCGTCGGCCAGAGGCGTGAAAGCGATAATTGTGATGTGGTTCTCCTGGCAGTAGGGCAGCAATTCCTCCTCGATGCGGCGGGCCTTCAAGCTGTAAAGCACCTGGTTGGACACGATGGGGTTGTGGGCCATGGCCGCTTGGGCCGCTCGCAGCTCGCTGGTGGAAAAGTTGCTGACGCCGATGTAGCGGACCATCCCGGCGTCCACCAACGCCTCCATGGCCCGCATGGTCTCGGCGATGGGAACGCTACTGTTGGGGTAATGGATCTGGTACAGGTCGATCCAGTCGGTTTTCAAGCGTTGCAGGCTCTGCTCCGCGGCCCGCATCACCTGGTCGTAGCGCAGGTGGCTGCCCAGGACCTTGGTGGCCAGGAAGACTTGCTGCCGCAACTCCTGTATGGCCTGCCCGACCTCATCTTCGTTGCGGTACATCTCCGCGCCGTCGATGAAGGTGGCGCCCAAGGCAACCCCCCGGAGCAGGGGATCGGCGCCGCCTCGATACTTCCAGGTGCCCAGCCCGATTTCGGACACCATCTCGCCGGTGTTGCCCAATTCCTTGTAGTCCATGTTGTTCCTATTCCCCCGTCTGTTACTACGTGCAGTTAAGAATGAAGAACCCAGTGGCGGGCCGGACGGCTATTCCGGGATTTCTCCGCCGTGCCAGCGCTGGTATACGCTGTTGAGATCGGCAAGTTTATCGGGCGGGATATTGTTCCGGAACGCCTGGTAGATTTCGATTTCACTTATCGGCCGTGCTTCTGATTGAGTGAGCCTGTAGATCTCCGTCCAGGCATGGCGGAAGGCTTCCTCCCCGAGGGTTTCAAACAAATTCAAGAATAGGGCTTCGCCGTAGTGGTAGTTGCAGATGAAGAATGGACTCGCTGAGTGCTCGGAGTATCCGGATTCAGCGAGCTTGTCGATCAGCCGCTGGAGATCGTTTATTCCCCTGACGGCGCAGTTCCTGATGTTCCGTTGCTCCAGGGTTCTCTTGCTGGTGCTCAGTGGGTCGTCGAAGAGGCGGTCTCTCACATAGCTGGCCAAGAAGTCGGCGCCACCTTCCTGAAACCATAGAGGCACGCCATCCAAGGGGTTGTCCTTGGAAGCGCCGCTCCAGTAATAGTGTCCGATCTCGTGGACTATGGTGCGATTGGTGTCTCCCTGGCGAGCCAGCCCGGGGTCCACCACCAGGTGGGTTCCCCGGTTCAATCCCAACACCTTGTTCTCGGAAAAAGCGGACTCTCCCGGAGAAGCGAACAGCAGGGTTACCTCCTCCATGGGGAAGGGAACGTTGATGAAGCTCTCAATTTCCCGAATAGCGTCCTCTATCTGCTGGACGATTTTCCGGTTTTGAGGATCGTCGGTAGGCTCGAAAAAGGTCAGTTGAATCTGTCCCGCCAGCGGCAAGTCGATGGTCCTAGATTCGGAGTGGCGGGTGACTATCAGATCGCGAAGGTCCCTGGGAGTAAGCTGCGAGTCGGCGGTGCCAAAGACCATCACGAAGGAAGCCTCGAGGTCGTCGAGGCCGTCGGTAAACCAGCCCTGGGTAGTGAGTATCTGGTATTCGTCGGTGTAGTTGAAGTACAGATTGAGGAGCGAGCGAAGAGCGTAACGGTCATGCTGTTCGAAAGACGCCGTAAGAAAAGGCATGCCCACGAGCTGGTTTGCCAAGAGAGGGTCTTCCGTTGCCAGATCATCCAGGGTGCGAAGGGCCCATCGTTCATCCTCGGAGATGTCATCAACAACCCAGGGAAAACCGATCAGGGTTTTGCCCAGGGAACGGTCCAGTTCTGCGACGTCTCGGATATAACGTAGTGCCCAACGCTCGTCCTCCGTTATTTCATCGGCGAGCCAAGTCAAAGCGGCGGCCATCTTGCCCAGGGAGACGTCTAGTAGGGTCAGCCCTACGATGTTCCGTAGAGCCCACCGTTCATCTTCGCTAATAGCATCAGCCACCCAGGGGTAGTTGAATACGGTTTTAGCCACGGCAGGATCGACCGTGGCCAGGTCACGAAGATATCGGACAACCCACCGCTCCGGTTCGGTTATGTTGTCGTGTATCCACGGAAAACCGCTCAGTGTCCCGGCCAGAAAAGCATCTTTTTGGGCGATTCTCCTTAGATTGGCCAGCGTCCGCCACTCATCGTCGGTTATATCATCGGCGACCCATGGGAAACCCAACAGCTCCCGAGTAAGCGCGATATTCTCTTTACCCAGGATTTGCAGGTCCCCGAGGCCCTTTCCCTCCTGCTCGGTGATGCCGTCGACCACCCAGGGCAGCGCCGCAACATCCCTCCCCAGGCCGGCGTCTTTCGCCAACAGCGCACCCAGGGCATCCAGAGCTGCCTGTTCGTGGTTGTTGAGACCATCTGCCACCCAGTCCAGGGTGCTTCGGATTTGTTGGAAGGGTGAAGGCGTCGGTTGTGGCCTGGCAGTGGGTGTGGGAGTTGGCTCTGCAGTTGGTTCAGCCGTCCGGGCAGCAGCGGGCGAAGGGGTTGCCGTTGGTGCAATCCCAGGGGTAGAAGAAACAACCTGCGGGGCGGGTGTAACAGTGGCAGCAGGTTTGGGAGGCACAGTTGCAGCAGCGGTTGGCGTTGGGCTGGGCGCCGGCGCGACGGTAGCGGCTTTAGGCGGCGAAGGAGTGGGAGTTGGGCCAGTAGTAGGTGAGGGAGTAGTCGGTAAGGGTGTGGTGACCCCGGGGGCCGGCAATGTCGACGTGGGTGATGGCTGTGCGGCAGCCGTTGCTACGGAGGTAGCGATCGCGGGCGCTGGGCTGGAAGCCTTTTCAGACCCGGTGCACCCAATAATTATAGCGGCCAGCGTACACAGCAAGGCCAGCATGAGGGACCGGCTCAAGGTATTCCCCTGGGTCCCCGGCCCCCGCTTGTCCCAGCCCAACAAAGGTCCCGCCATCCCCGCTTTTCCACATACCGCATTATAACTAGGCCGCATCATAACTAGGCCGCTGGACAGGTGCAACCGCCGAGCTCCGGCACCAGGCTTGGCCCCGTCTAATGCTATTGTGATAAGGTGGGTTTAGAGAGGTGAGCAGATGGAGTTTGAGCAAGCTAGACCATTCATGGAGACCAACCACCGGGGCGTCATCACCACCATGCAGCGTAACGGCGCCATGCAGAACAGTATCGTGGTTGTCGGGGCCTATCAGGGCAACGCGGCCTTTGTTTCGGTCAGGGGCAACTCCCGAAAGGTGCGGAATTTGCGCCGGGAACCCAGGTGCACCGTCATGGCCGTGGACACCGACTGGCGGGGGTGCGTGGTGGTGGAGGGCCAAGCCCGGCTGTACGACTACCGCAACACCGATCGCGAAGAGTTTAGGCAAATGCTGCGCCTGGTGTACCGGGCTTGCGGGGATAAGGACCACCCGGATTGGGAAGAATACGACCTGGCCATGGTAGAGCAGGATGCCGTGGTGGTGTTGGTAAGCCCGGACCGAGTATACGGCCGGTTGCCCTAAACGAGCGATGGGCCGTCAGCAACGGAGGTTGATTTGGGAGCACTGGATATATCCAGTGCTCCCAACGATTATTAACTTTGGCTTACGCCACGTTCGCTTCGATGCGGGCATAGGACTGTTGTAGGCGGGAGCTTGAGTCTGCTTCCACGTCTGAAAACCAGTGGAGCAACGACCGGGTCAGTGAGTCTACCGTCTCATCGGCCATCGCCGCTTGGTACCTTTCTCGAATCGTCGGGCTCGGTCGTTGCGCCCCCTTGGCCATGGCAAAACGTGCTTTCTCGACATCGGGCATATCGGAGCCGTTCACTCGTAGGCGCTCTTCGAGTTCCGGGTCTCCGTTGTCCGTCCAGCTGTAACCCAGTTCCGAGATGCGTCGCTTGAAGATGTGGTAGTGGCTGGTCTCCCGGTCAGCCACCATCGAGAGACAGGCTTTCAACTCGGGGTCCGGTGTTTTGTCGGCCCAGGCCTGTATATAGATACCGTGCTGCCTCTCCCCGGAAGCGATGTCGTTAAGGAGTTGGAAGTAATGCAGTTCAGTTTCCTTATCGGTCGCCATGATCCTCCTCGCTTGGTGGATGTTGGATAGACGCTATGAGCCTTGTGGCGGAATGACGTGCCAGGCGTGCTTTGCTTGTAGGCATAAGCCATCTTGAGGGAACTATAAAACGATATCCCGAGCGGGTCAAATGCTGCTATCCGATTCGCTAAACGGGCTTTTTCGGACGTTAAACTCTCACGGGTGTGGGCCAGTTACAGCAGCAATAACCCAAGCTGGGAGGCACATCATTCTGAATCACACCTCACCGGGATAGCCTTCCAACCCGCCAAAGGCGCCGCTAAGCTGACGGGTTGCTGGAGCTCATCTCTCCCCTCTCTCCCCGTCCACTAAGCCACATCGGCTAGTTTGGTGACCCAATCATCAACGCCGAACACGGTAATGCCGGAAGGCAACAAAATATGGGTATTGGGAGATGAAGTAGAGTCGAACTCCCTCTGAAACACGGGCTGGCGGCTATTTCTACGCCATCGTTCCAGTCACAAAATCTTATCCAGAATCGCTATTATCTCCAGGTCTCCACCCGCGGGCGGAGTCCAGATCACATGCAGAACTTGAGCGCCTTGGACTTCAAGGTTTTCTGCGAAATCCTCAACCCCAAGATTAATCACTACAATCGGGGTGGCCAATAGCCGGTCTATAGCCGTTTCTGGCTCCATCTTCTAATCCCCGCCAGATACTAATTGCAAGGCGAACCGAGCGGCCTGGAACGCTGAAGTGAACACGATGGCCCCAGCTTGTTCCAGCAAATTGATCTGAGCATCCAGTCCTTGGTTATCGAGTTCAGTTCCGCAGACAGAAACGACCACGCTTAAATGGTCTCCCCTTTGTCTAGCTGTTCTTTTGGCCTCTAAGATCGCGGGCGCTATGTCCCCGCCAGGATCGTCCGCGGCAACATAACCCAAGATGCAATCCAATAGAATCACGGCTACCTGGGGGTCCTGTGCTTCGGACAAGATCCGTTGTACGCGTTGCGTTGAGTCGACCATCGGATGGGGTTTCCCTTCCGTAAACTCGTCGGCGCCCATGTCCACCAGGGTGTGTTCGACGCTCAACGAAGAGCCCGGTAGTTGCATGCTCTTTTCGACTGGCTCATTGGAGTGAACTGAGAGACCGCCATCCCGAAGTACCTGTTGGGCTTGGTAGCATAATGTGCCACCGGAGAAGACACCGCGCACAAACGTTTGGTTGGCCCGTAATTTCGCGCGCTCTTTTTGAACCGATTCCGGGGAGACCGCGTTATCGTCATCGACACGAATACCGCCGGCCAATCTGATGGCGGCCGTGGCGGCATCATCCAGGTCACGGGTAGTGGTGGCGTTCTTTATCTCCGGTGACGCCCCGCGCTGGCTGCCAAGATAGCAGGTGACCACAGGCTTGGAGCACGCCGCTATGCGTTCGTTCACCCGAACAATGGTCGCGGCCCCGGGTGGTTTGGAAACTAGAAGTATCACCGAGGTGTTGGGGTCTCTTTCCAAGGCGTCCATCGCTTGCAGTGTCGAGATGGCTCTGATGTCGTCGGAAAGGTCCCGGCCTCCAACTCCGATCGCGTGGGAGATTCCCGAGCCCCACCGGTGGATCAACGAAGTTGCTTCCTGGGTTCCGGTACCCGATGCTCCAATTACTCCGATATTCCCCTTTCGGACCGCGTTGGCGAATCCCAAGCCCACGCCGCCAATTATGCTGGTGCCGCAATCCGGCCCCATCAATAAAAGCCCCTTTTCGAGCGCCATTTCCTTCAGGGACAGTTCATCTTCCATGGAAACATGGTCGCTGAACAAGAACACGTTAAGTCCGCTCTCAAGGGCCTGCCGGGCCTCTCTGGTTGCGAACTCTCCTGGCACAGAGATAACGGCAAGACTAGACGCTGGTTGTTGAGTTAAAGCTTGTTCGATCGAGCGTACGGTTTGCGCTGTCGGCCGACTCGAATCACGAACGAGCCATTGGTCCAAGGAATCGAGCAGCAGGCGGGCTGCTTCGACCGATTCCGCTCTGAGCGAAACGACCAGATCGTTGCTAGAAGCTCCCAATGCGTCTATGCCGTCGTACCCGGCTTCCGCCAGAATCTGAATATTCTTGGGGGTGCCCATAACTAACGCGGCCTGCTCGACTCCCGGTTGCCCGGTCAGGCGCTTGGAAACCCGCATCAGGAACACTGAGTCGAAATACCGGTTCTTAAGCAATGCCGACTCTGTAATCATGAGATGTCTGCTTACTCCAACCCGTACTTGGCTGCGAATGCCCTGAGTGCGCTATGGAAACAAGCCATGGGAGGCCGCACTAGCCCGGCCCCGATTATCGAGTGCCCGGGCTCTCTGTGAGCGATGGCGGTGTCGATGATCGGTAATATTCCGGTGTGAGCCACCTTTCTGATGTCGATTCCAACCGCTGTTCCCTCAAAACCCAACGCCGGAATAGCATAGTCAGGACTGAGACCCGTCGTGATTTCACGCATTTCGCGGCTGTAATTCAGGGCTTCTTCCGGAGTGCCGCCGACCAATGACAGGATTCCGGGGGCTCCGCCAAGGGCAAACCCGCCCCAGCCGACGGTCTCGGTGATGGCGGAATCGCCCATATCAAACCCGCCGTCTCCTTCGCCATAGCCGGGCAGATACAGCCCATCGATCGCCGGAGCCGGAGCGGTGAACCAGTCTCCGTCCAGACCACTGACGTTGATTCCAAATTCATATCCATTTCGTGCCATTGCTGTGACCAGAGTGGAGTATTCTATCCCGCGAGCGGCATCGGCGGCGGATTTGGCGGAGGCCATAGACAGTCCGAGGAATAACAGGTCGTGACCGGATATGTATGAGAGAGTGCTGGTCAGATCCGAGATTGGTACTCCGGCTTCGATCATCGGAACACCCATGGCGCCGGCGAATATGGAACTTGCCGCGTTGGGGCGGTTGTGAAGTTCATCTCCCATCTGCAGGGCCTTGGTGATGATCGGTTTGAGGCTCAGCCCGCCCATATGTCTGATGCCTTGGCCCAGTGAGGGAGCCCAAACGTCACGCCACATGCGGAGCCCGTCTATCGCGTCAGCACTGTAATTTCCGAATTGCTGTTGATCTTCCACCAACCGGCAGTATGCCCGGTTGCCGAGCGTCCGATTCTCGACGACGTAAACCGGCATGGTCTTGGAGATAGTCCCGGCCATGGGACCGACCGCATCATGGTGGTGGTTCGGCTCGAGCTTAACACCGCCATCGGTGAGCAATTTTTCGGCGCTCTGTATATCATCTGCCCAGCCTTCATAGATGGCCATAGCCATAACCGATCCCCGCTGCGCCCCGCTCATGTGCTGCCAGTCCACCGGTGGACCCGAGTGCAGAATCATTCGGTCCTCCAAGCCGGGGACAACCTCCCCCGCCGGAACTATGTCGATAAGAACCGGGTCGGCAGAAACGATCCGGTTGAACGCCTCCTCGTTGGCGGCGCGTATTTTTTCCTTTATGTCGATGGGTTTCAGCCCCTCCTAGACCCGATAGATAACCGGCAGCAAAGCGGCCAACATCCCGGTCAGCATATCCCAACCTGAGCTTTGGCCTATCTCCGAGAGACGGCGCACGTGGATTGTCGCATCAAATCCCTCCACGCCGGATAGCAGTCCATCAGCCAGGTCGTGTAGCGATTCGTGACTCTGACCTTCGCTTAGGTCAGTCAACAGGGCGTGGCTGATCTGCGATGTCATCGGTTCTGAGCGCGTCAGCAGAGCCGGAATATCGCCGCCTTCCCACCAACGCTCCGCCGGATAGGCCGCATTGAGATGGAGAGACATGAAGATGAGCCCGCCTATGAAGTCGTCACCCGACGGCGTTAGTCCGGGGCCAAGCCCAATTAGCTGGTCTGCGAGTTGGAGCACGGACTCCAAGTTTCCCCGGCGGCACTGTGGCAGTAATTTTCTGACTTGTTCAACGCCGGCATCGACCAATGGAGAAGTGGTCTCTGGGATATCAAGCGAGTGAGCGGCATCGCGACCCTCCGTAAGATAAGGAATTGCTAATCCGAGGTTCTCGCCTTCGTGAAGGTTACGCGCCGCCAGAAACAAATCATCGCAACGAGAGCGCAACTGTTGCAGAGGCGTGGCGTTCGACGCCGCTGGAAGTTGCCTGTTCCAGACGCGGCGGTCCCTCAGGTCGAGAGATAAGTTGTTGCTGAAACGAAGATCAGTGCCCTCGGTCCATGTTCGCAGACCCACGTGGAGCGTTGCGAGGTCCAAGTCCGTTAAGAAAGATCTGGGGTGGGGCCGTTGGTCCAGTCGGCATGCGGCCAGGATGTTCCCATCGTCGGTGGCGATATAGGCGGATCGAGTCCCTGCCGCCGTCTCCCGCCGATGCGATCACCGCCCGGGCCTGCGCGCCGCTGGTCAAACTGCTGCGCTATGCCCAGCCGTTCTGGGCGCCCCATACCCGCCTGATCGCCATGAAGGGCGCACATATAGACAAAGAATTGACCGATGCCACAAAATGTTGGAATATGGACGTGGAAAGATATCCGAGTTTAACCGACCCCAAAGCGGCGGTCCTGTGCATACGGCATCTTCAACATGACAAAAAAATCTCCCGAGAAAGCTCTTGAGTGGACATCATCGGCTCGCACGGAAGGCCGGCCGCGGCGGGTTCTCGCCGTCGCCAACCAGAAGGGCGGCGTCGGCAAGACCACCACGGCGATAAATCTGGCGACCGCCCTGGCCGCCGTGAAATGCCGCACCCTGCTGATCGATTTCGACCCACAAGGCAACGCCAGCACGGGTCTCGGCTTCGATCGACAGCACCGGCCCGTGACCTCATATGATCTGCTCATGGGCGAAGCGCGGCTTGCCGATGCGGCCATCCCGACGGCGGTGCCGGGACTCGATCTGGTGCCCTCGGTGGTCGATCTGTCGGGCGCCGAGATCGAGCTTGCCCACGCCGAACGCCGGGAATTCCGCGTAAAAAGCGCTCTCGGCGGGGAAATGGGCGATTACGATTATGTCGT
>JADFFS010000231.1 GCA_022568195.1 Chloroflexota bacterium
AGGAACTGGACGAAGACGAGGACGAAGAGTAATCCATGCTTCAAGCTCGGAGGCGGGCCTAAAATCCGGGCTGCCGCCACTCGAAAGCCTCCATGCTCCAGGCTTGGAGATGGGCTAGAAATTCGGCGAGCGCCACTCGAAAGCCAGGGTAGCGTAGCGCACGAACACGGCGCCTCCCGGTGCGGCCAAAGGCCCATTGATGGCCAACAGCGCGATGGTGTGCTGGTCGCCGGGCTGTACGGTGGTACTGACCACCGCCCGCTGGGGGACGTTGAAGCCTTGGACCGTCCCTCGTTCCCGGTCACACTCTCCGTTGATCCACAGCTCGCCGTAGTCGTCGATACAGGTCTCGAAGATACACCGGGCATCCCGCGGGATTTCCTGGCCATGAACGGTCTGGGGTAGCGTTATCTTGGTGCGATACCAAGCGAAGGTGAGACCCCGAGAGACCCAGGCGGTCAGGTCGATGCCTGTCTCCCAGCCCGAATCGTCGTAGTCGGCAAGCCGGGCCGGGCTGCCCTCCAGCCGGGACACCAACCCTTCGTTGGGCTCCCCAGGGACCAGTCCTGGGGCATAGCGCCATTGGCCTTGCACGGCTTGCAGGTCCGCCGGGTCCAACAGGTTCAGACTTGCTCTAGGCATTTCTTACTCCCTTCAATATATTCGTAGAGGCCGCACTAAGAGCGTAGGGTTTTTGGCGAAGTGTTAAATATCTTGGCCTCCGGACCGCCAACCCGGATCACCCCGATGATGAAATTCTCGCCCGTGGGCCGGTTGTGATCTTTTAACGGCGAAATCCCCCTTTGACAAAGGGGGATATGGGGGATTTGGTCCCCTGCCCGGGCATTTAGATTCCCACGATTTTAATCCCAGCGTGAATCTTGTAGATCCGGTTGATGTTGACCAGCAGCGGAGTGATTTGCTCCACGTACTTCGCGTTGGCCAGGCTCCCACCGTCCACGGGCCGCAGCTGGGGAATCTTTCGCACCAGCTCCATAACCAAAGCCTTTGGTTCCTGGTGGTCGGAGCACACGACCACATCGCCGTCCATCACCGTATCCGGTTGCTGTAACTCCTCGGCGCTGGCGTTTTGGAAAGCGGCCACCACCAAAGAGTCCGGCAACAGCTCTTGGGCTTCCTGGGCCGCCGAGCCGGCAGCCACCTCCACCGCGCTGGCGCCACGGCCCCGTTGGAACTGCATCGGCGCTATTACGTCCACCACCACTTTCCCTTTCAACGGTTCCTGTAGCTGCTCCAGTGTGGGACGCTGTCCTTCATAGGGAAAGGTCAAAAACACCACGTCGGCAGCTTGGGCTGCGTCGGCGTTGCTCGCGCCGTCGATGCGAACCCCGGTTGCCAGTTGCGCCAATTCCTCCGCCGCCGTGGTTGCGCGGGTCGCGTCCCTGGAGCCTATGATGACAGCTTCCCCGGCCATCGCCAGCCGTAGTGCCAGGCCTTTCCCTTCGGGGCCTGTACCACCCAGAAAGGCCAGCATGAAACCTCCTTGAACCTCTGGGAACGTCTGGGAATTTCCGGTTGGGTCCGTGTCCGCCCCTACTATATCCGCTCAGGGTTGGATTAGAAAGAGGTGGTATCGAGGAAGGCCGGTCCCCTCGGCCTTACCCCCCTTGACTCAGAGACGATTCCAATTGACCGGTTACACCCTTCACGCTATGATTGCCAAACTTGAGCAACCATCCAGGAGCTCCTAAACCATGGCCGACCTAACACATTCCGCCGCCATCGTGGGTATTCACGAGCACGTGACCCGATATGCGCCGGATAAGAGCGAGCTGCAGATTCAAGGGGAAAGCGTCATCAAAGCGCTGGAGGACGCGGGGCTGAGCAAGCAGGATGTGGACGGCCTTCTCACCGCATCCAGCTCCATACGCAACAGCGGCTTGAACCTGGCCGACTACCTCAACATGTATCCCAAGTTCGTGGACAACACCACCGTGGGCGGAGGCTCCTTTGAGTTCCACCTGTCCCACGCCCTGAACGCCATCGTGGCCGGCCGCATCAATTGCGCGGTCATTACCTACGGCAGCCTGGCCCGGTCAGCAAGTGTGTCCGTGGGTACCGGCGGCGTGGCCCGGTTCGGACACCCCACCTTGGAACCTTCGCCGGACAGCTTCGAGGAATTGTACGGGCTCACCACCGTGGGCTTGTACGCAATGATCGCCCAACGGCACATGCACCTCTACGGCACCACCTCGGAGCAGCTAGCCGAGATCGCCGTGGCCACACGCCACCACGCTTCCATGAACCCTGAGGCCTTGTTCCGAAACCCCATAACCGTGGAGGAGGTGGTGAACTCACGGATGATATCCAGTCCGCTCCACCTGCCCGATTGCTGCATTATCACCGACGGCGGTGGCGCCTTGGTGGTGGCCTCTGCCGAAATGGCCCGGAACTGCCGCCACACGCCGGTGTGGGTGTTGGGTACCGGGGAGGCGGTGGCGCACCAAGGGGCTGGCAAGCGCGACCTGATGTACATCGCCGCCCAACAAAGCCACAAGCCGGCTTTCGCCATGGCGGGGGTCACCCACGACGACATCGACATGGCCATGATCTACGACTCGTTTACCATCACCGTCCTGGAAACCCTGGAGGACCTGGGGTTCTGCCAGAAGGGCGAGGGGGGCGACTTCGTGTCCGGCGGACGCTTGCAGATCGGTGGGGCCCTGCCCATCAATACCGACGGCGGCGGCCTTTCCTCCAACCATCCAGGGATGCGGGGCATCTTTCTCTTGCTGGAAGCGACGCGCCAGCTCAGGCGCCAGTTTGAAGGGACACCGCGCCAGGTTCCGGACTGCAACATCGCGATTTGCCATGGCACCGGCGGGGCCTTGGGCTCCCGGCACAGCGGCGGTACCGTAATACTGGGGAGGGATTAGGGATATGCCCGACTGGAATAAGCCGTTACCGACGATCTCGGGTGAAACCAAACCCTACTGGGACATGTGCCGCCGCGGCCAGCTTTTGATCCAAAAGTGCGGCCGGTGCGACGAATATCAGTTCTACCCCAGGGGCATCTGCGCCAACTGCTGGTCCGAAGACATTCAGTGGATCGCCGCCAGCGGGAAAGGCACGGTTTGGACCTTTACCGTGACCTATCAAAACCGCACCCCAGGCTTCGCCCAAGAGGTGCCTTACGTTCTGGCGTTGGTGGAGCTGGAAGAAGGGGTGCGGATGTTTACCAACATCGTGGAGTGTGACCCCCAGGAGGTGACCATCGGGATGCCGGTGGAGGTCACATTCGTCCAGGCCACCGCCGAGGTGTCGATCCCCTACTTCAAACCGGTGGGTTAAGACCCGTCCGGGTGGCAATCCCCTCAGTCTGATTCCACCATACGGTAACCAAGCCCCCGCTCCAAGAGAATGTAGCGGGGGTTTTGTGGGTCCGGCTCTAATTTTCGCCGCAAACGCGTGACGTAGGTCCGAACGTAGTCTCCTTCATCTCCATAGTCCGGCCCCCAGGCCTCTTGCAATAGCTGGCGAGAAGAGACAACCATTCCGGCGTGTGCAATCAACACCTTAAGGGCCGACCATTCCCGTGGGGTAAGGCTCACCACACGGTCGTGGCTAATCACGCGCATGCCTTCCACGTCAATGAACAGCTCCCCGGACCGATAGGCGTAGTCACTGCGGGCAGGCTCCCGCTTCGCCGGGGTCGTCCGGCGCAGAATGGCGCGCATCCTCGCCAGCAGCTCTTCCACACGGAACGGCTTGGTAACGTAGTCGTCGGCCCCCAGGTCCAGGGCTGCCAGCTTGGAGGAGGTTTCGTCCCTGACGCTGAGGATTAGTATCGGGACGCGGGAAACCTGGCGGATCTGCTTGGTAACCTCCAGCCCGTCGGGATCGGGCATGAGGATATCCAGGATGACCAGGTCGGGATCGTCTATTTTCAAACCCACGAGAGCCGCCGCCCCGCTATCGAACTGCTTGACACGATAGCCACGGGCGGCGAGGTTGACCGCCACCAATCTGGCAATGGCGGTGTCGTCGTCGATGACGTATATAAGTTGTTCATCGGTGGCGAACTGTACCATCGGCCCCATCTACTTGGGTCGGGAAGGCTACACGAAGAGAAAGGAGCGGGCCAGCACTCCACGGGCGGTAATATAACCCCTGCGGATGAGCCTGTCAACAAAAATTACGCATTCGGTTGTATTTAGCTACGTATGTCGTCAATATGCCAGAGGATTTTCCGATAAGGGTTCGCTATTTGCGCGTTGTAGGATAGTTAATGGCTAACAAACGACGAAACGCGAGTTCCATATTGCTAGAACCCTAGTCAATGGTAAGCGCCCGCTTACATAACAGAGCGCACCAGGCCGCCATCCACCAGAATGGTAGTCCCGGTGATGTAGCTGGACTTGCTGGACGCAAGGAAGGCCACCAAGTTGGCCAGCTCTTCCGGCCGGCCCACGCGCCCGATGGCGGTCTCGGCGGCCCTTTGGGCCAAGGCTTCCTCCACCGGAATACCCAACTCATTGGCCCTGGAAGTGACATTGGACAGCATCCGGTCGCTGAGAATGGACCCAGGACAGACGTTGTTGACCAGAATGTTGTCCCGCCCCACCTCGTCGGCCAGGCTCTTGGCGAAGGCAACCACCCCCATGCGAGTTGCGCCCGACAGCGCCAGGTTATCTATGGGCTGGTACACGGTGCTGGCCAGGATGTTGATGATCCGGCCCCCTCCTTGCTGCTTCAAGTGGGGAATTGCTTCTCGGGACATGCGAGCGAAAAACAGCAAGGACCGTTG
>JADFFS010000232.1 GCA_022568195.1 Chloroflexota bacterium
TGTTACCTCCAGGTTCAGGCGTTCGCTGGTCTGCCTGGCAAACTCCTCCCGCCGGTCCTGCCGGCGGCTATACACTTTGGCTTGCTTCAGGCCGCGAACAGCGGCTACCGCTTCCAGTTGGGTACGGGCTTGGAGTCCGGTGCCGATGACGCCGACCGTGACTGCCTCTTTTCGGGCCATGTACTGGGTAGCCAGGCCGGTGGCCGCGCCGGTTCGGATCTGCCCCAGCCGGCCAGCTTCCATACAGGCTAGTTGCTGCCCCGTTTCAAAGTCGAACAGCATCACCATCATCTTGGCCCCGCCGGAGCCAGCGAAGGATGGATAGGCCTTGTAGCCGAAAACGCCGTGCTCGGCGTCGGCGGCAGCCATAAAGTGGAAAAACCCGCCGGGCATCCGTATCCGGGAGCGTGGTTTGATCTCGGTTTTGCCTGCGCCGGCGTGGGCGAAGGCTTGGTCCAAAGCTTCGATACATTCGGCCATGGGCAGCAGATCGGCCACTTCTCTTTCCGTCAGAAATAAGGTCATTGTTTCCTCCTGTGAATGATCCAAGGCAGTATAGCATCCGGCCAATGCCTGGCAAATCCGGAGTAGTTTCGCTAAAATGGCCAAAGCCGGCTCCCAAATCTAGCTCCCGAATCCAGCTCAAGGAGAAAAGAGGTTGGTAGTTCTCAGGCCCCGAGTGTTCGTCACCCGCCAGATATTTCCAGAGGCACTGGAGTTGATTTCCGCTGCCGCGGACACCGAGGTGTGGCCGGACGAACAACCACCTACGCCGGATCAGCTACTCCACAAGCTGGAGAGCGCCGACGGCGTGGTGACCAACATCATGGATCGCGTAGATGCGCCGCTGCTGGAGTCCTCCCGGCAGCTCAAGGTTGTCAGCCAGTTGGGTGTAGGGACGGACAACATCGACCTGGAAGAGGCCACTCGACGGGGCGTAATGGTTGGTAACACCCCGGGGGTGCTGGCCGGCGCCACCGCCGATGTGGGATTCGCGCTGCTGATGTCGGCGGCTCGGCGTATCAGCGAGAGCTCTCGCTGGCTCCAGGGCGGGAACTGGGAAATCCAATACCATCCCATGCATTGGCTGGGCGTGGATGTTCACGGCGCCACCCTGGGCATCGTGGGCCTGGGCCAGATCGGGCTGGAAATGGCCAAACGAGCGCGGGGCTTCTCGATGAGAATCATTTATTACTCCCGTACCCGCAAGCTGGACCTGGAGAGCGAGTACGGCCTGGAGTACATGGACCCCGCTGCCTTGTTGAGAACGGCGGACTTCGTCTCCTTACACCTGCCGCTGACTCCTGAGACGCGGCACTACATCTCGGAGCGGGAGCTAAGAATGATGAAGCCCACCGCGATACTGATTAACCTGGCCCGGGGTGCGGTGGTAGACTCCCAGGCCCTTTACACCGCTTTGAAAGAAGGATGGATCCGCGGGGCCGCTCTGGACGTCACTGATCCCGAGCCGATTGCCCACGACGATCCGCTGCTCAGTTTGGACAACATAGTGATTACCCCTCACATTGGCAGCGCCTCGACCGCGTCTCGCCTCGAGACATGCCTGCTGGCCGCCCGCAATGTGGTCGCGGGGGTCCAGGGCCAGCGGTTGGAACAATGCGCCAATCCACAGGTTTACCAGGCAAAGGGGATTTAAGGCTGAATCATAACCCCTAACCCACGGACCAGAGTTTCCCGCGGCCGGACCTTCGATGCGTTATTGCGTTTTAGGGACTACCGGTTCCTTTGGACCGCCAGTTTCTGCGCGAACAGCGCCCAGTGGGTCCAGATACTCTCCGTGGGCTGGTTGGTGCGGGCCCTCACCGAGAGCTCTGGATTCTCGGGGTTTTTGGTAGTGACTGTCGGGGGGCTAAGCACCCTGCCGGTCTTGGTGGTCGGTCCTTGGGGTGGGGTGTTGGGGGACCGCGTCAATCGCCGCAAATTGGTGATTGGCATCCAGTCCTTCATGGGTGTCACCGCCGTTTTGTTTTCCCTGCTTGTGTTTTCGGGCAGGGTGGAGTGGTGGCATGCCTACCTCTACGTCCTGTTAAACGGAATTTGCCGTTCAGTCAATCAGCCCCTCAGGCAGGCTTTGATCGCCAACACGGTTCCCCGGGAAGTGTTGATCAACGCCTATGCAACCAATGTCCTCACCATTACCGGAACGAGAATTATAGGGCCATTCCTCGGAGGGGTGCTCATTGCCACCCTGGGGTTTGCCTGGAACTTTGCTCTCGAAGGGATCTTCTACTTCTGCGCTGTGCTGTGCTTGATTCCCATGAAGACTCCCTATTACCAGGTGGTGTCTTCGGCCATCACCCACTCCCCCCTGGCGGACCTGAAGGAAGGCATCCGATATATTTGGAGGCAAGAAAGGGTAATTCTCAACCTGATGGTGTTGGGCCTAATCCCAAATATTGTCCTTCATCCAGTGTGGTTCATACTACCCGTGTTCACAGCAGAAGTACTGCACCAAAACGCGGACGTCGGCGGGTACCTCTTGGCGATCACAGGGGTAGGAGGCCTGGTAGCCGCGCTGGTCATCGCTTCCAAAGGGTTCGTATTCAGGAGAGGAATAGTGCTGTTCGGGGCGGTGGCCATGAGCGCCATATCGGTGATTCTGTTCTCCCAATTCCCATGGCTGTCCGCTGCCCTCCTGCTGATTGGGCTCATGGCTTTCGCTCAAACAATGTATCGCACGGCAGCCGGAGCGGTGATCCAACTCCTGGTGCCGGACACGCTGCGGAGCCGGGTCACCAGTCTGCAGTCGTATAGCCAGGGTTTTCTGATACTGAGTAGTCTGCTTGTTGGCTGGTACGTCGACTTGACCACGGTCTCCACAGCAATCCTGACCCTGGGCGTAGCGGCGCTGGTGTTGCTTGGGTTGAGCTCAGTCATATTCAAAAGGGTGCGCCAGCTAACCTGACGTGATAATGCAAGCGGGCGATTCCTGGTGCTCAGGTACTCCAGCCAGGGGATCAGTTAGTCGTTTACGTGAGAGAGGACGGCCCAATTGGCATCGGCGGTGAGCTATCAGGGGGAAAGGCAGTGCAGGAGGTGTGGCCGGAAGCGGGGAGGAGAATGCCAAGACGGCGGAGAGGGCGGGATTCGAACCCGCGAGAAACTTGCGCCTCTACGCGATTTCCAGTCGCGCCCGTTCGTCCACTCCGGCACCTCTCCAACCCAGGGGCCATTATATTCAAATGGTACCTGGACTGTCCACCGGCTAGATTCCCGCCACGAGGTTACCGGAACACAGTGCACCCAGCCAATGGGGGGATACTTCTTTCATTGGCCCCGATAGGTATCCTATAATGTAATCGGTTGTGGCTGGGGATATGCTCCCCTGCGTTGGGAACAAGCTTGATTACTTGGCTCGCATACCCGCCGCGGCGAACTATGTGAGGAGGAGATTATGGCCGAGTCCGGCTTTGTGAAGGTAGCCGAAGTGGGCGAGATATCGCCCGGTGACATGAAGGTAGTGGAAGTGGGAGAGGACCAAATCCTGTTGGTCAACGTGGAAGGCAACATTCATGCCTGCGACGACATCTGTTCCCACGCCTACGCTTCCCTCTCCGAGGGTGACTTGAACGGGGACGAAATAGAGTGCCCGTTGCACGGGTCGGCATTTAACATAATTACGGGTGAGGCATTGACCCCGCCTGCGGAGGACAGCATCCGGGTTTTTGAGGTCCGCATCGAAGGCCAGGACGTGTTGGTCGGGCCGGCCAAGGGCTGACTCTGCTCCGGCGATAGTCGCCGGTTATTCTGTCCTTCCCACCAGCGGAACTCCAGTGCCTTGTTGCCCCCTCCGATTAACCGAGGGGTCCGCTGGAACTTCGATCGGGGTCTCAGCGAAGCGTCTGAGTAGCGCCCCAGGGCAGGGCGTTGAGCACTTGTAATCCCGAGAAAGGCCAATAGACGAACCACACTTTGCCCAATAGGTGGCTCTCCGGCACCGGACCCCACATCCGGGAGTCGTTGCTGCTGCGCCGGTTGTCGCCCATCACGAAGTACTCATCGTTATCCAGGATTAACGGCGCCATGGTGGAATCGTACTTGGTGGTGATGTAGGACTCCTGCAACAGCCGGTCATTGATGAAGACCGAGCCATCTCGCAGCTCCACCTTCTCCCCGGGCAAGCCAATCACCCGCTTGACGAAGTCCTTGCTGGTGTCCCGTGGGAAGTGGAAGACGATGATCTCCCGCCGTTGGGGAGGGTGAATCGGGAAGCGGTTCGAGGACTGGTCCACTTGCCAGAAAGGCACGATCCGCGACAATCGGTCCATATCCAGCTGCAAGTAGACCAGCTTGTTGACCATCAAAAACTGGCCGTGCTCCAGGGTCGGGTCCATGCTTGAGCCGTCGACCTTGAAGTTCCGGATGCTGGTCTGGATCACCATAAAGACCAGCGAGGCAAGCACGACGGCTTCTATCAGTTCTCTCAGTACCCGTGACATAGAAAGTTACACATCCGTTCCGAGCGCGGAGATCAGCGTGCCGGCTCGGAATCTCCATCGCGCGCCGCCGGTTAGCCCCGAGCAAGACCTGCCCCCAGGGCCTGAACGGGATTATAGCACCCAAGGGCGTGGCGGGGATAACCGGGTACGCTCCATGTTTGGTTTGTCCCCCTAACCCCCCTTCTGCTACAATCGGCGGAAGTTACAATTGGGCATTTATGGGTTCAGGTTGCTGTGGGTGAGGACCGCGGGGTGCTCGCCGAGG
>JADFFS010000233.1 GCA_022568195.1 Chloroflexota bacterium
CATAGAGGTTGCCGACGATTTCGACGCCGTGCAACGCTTGTATTTAGAGCGGGGTTGGACCGACGGCCTTCCCATCGTCCCCCCGACCCCCGGCCGCATAGAGTCGATGGTGCAAGCCGCCGGGCTGGACCCCCAACACGTGGTAGCCGAAATTCCTCCCAACTACGGGGCAGCCACGGTGGAGAAGCTGGCGGTCAACGCGGTGATGGCCGGCTGCTTGCCCGAGTACTTTCCGGTGCTGATTGCCGCCGTGGAAGCCATAGGCGACCCGGCCTTTAACCTCTACGCTATTCAGGCAACCACCCACCCATGCGCTCCCCTGATCATCGTCAACGGGCCTATCCGGCAATCTCTGGACCTCAACGGTTCCTCGGGCGCCTACGGGCCGGCCTGGCGGGCCAACGCCACCATAGGCCGGTCCGTTCGCTTGGTGCTGTTGAACGTGGGCGGAGGCTATCCGGGGGTGGGAGACATGTCCACCCAGGGAGCGCCCTCCAAGTTCAGCTACTGCGTGGCGGAAAACGAAGAGGAGAATCCCTGGCAGCCTTTGCACGTGGACCGGGGGTTTCAACCCGGTCAGAGCACCGTAACGGTCTTTGCCGGTGAGCCGCCCCACAACATCAACGACCACTCGGGACGCTCCGCCGAAGCCATCCTTACCATCATCGCCGGAGCCATGGCGGTTACCGGCGCCAACAACGCCTACACCGGTGGGGAAACCCTGCTGGCCCTGGGTCCCGAGCACGCCGCCACCATCGCTGGCGACGGGTTCACCAAAAAGGACATCGTGGAGTGGCTTGGCCGGCGCGCCCTGGTTCCCTTAGACCGTTACACCGAAGATACGCTGATGGAGCGCTTCCAACGAATTCCCGACGGCCCGGTTCCCATGGTGCCCACCCCCGATGACCTGGCGGTCATCGTCCTGGGCGGGCCGGGCAAACATTCCTCCTGGGTGCCCACCTTCGGCGGCTCCACCCGGTCGGTTACCCGGGAAATCCACTGACCTCTCAGGCTCGTCCGACCTTTCATGTAGGGGCGGGTTTGAAACCCGCCCCTACGGCGTGCGATGGAACCCCTTACCTCAGACCCCTGGGCCGAATCACGAGCGCAGGTACTTCTCCTGTAGTTGGACGAACTCGTCGGTCCGGTTCACCAAGCGCAGCAGGTCCGGTGAGGCTTGCTTGGGATTCAGCTCCTCCAAGGCCCCGCCGTCCTTCAGATGCTTCAAACCATCGTAAATCGCCTGGACGGCCAGGGCAAAGGTGGGGTTGCCCAGCATCAGGATTCTCACCCCGTTGGCCGCCAGGAAAGCGTCGTCGTTGCGGATGTCGGCGGGCGGGCTCAGCACGCACAAAGGTAGCGATGTTGCCCGGTGCACGGCCTCAAGCTGCTCCCGGCTTTGCATCCCGGTCAGCATCAGGGCCTCGGCTCCCGTCTGGGCGTAGGCGCCGATCCGGTCCACGGCCTCGTCCAAGGAACATAGGGCCAGAGAGGCGGACCGGGCCACGATGACGGTGGAGGGGTCGGTACGCGCGGCCACGGCTGATTCCAGCTTGCCCACCTGCTCTTCCTTGGAAACCAGTCCGGGATCGGCCACGTTGAAACGCCGGGGTACGAAGTTGTCTTCGATCTCAATGGCGGAGACTCCGGCGGCCTCCATTTCCCTCACCGTCCGGGCCACATTCACGGCGTTGCCGAACCCGTCTTCGGCGTCTACCATCAGGCTAACGTCCGCTATGCGGGTGATGCGGCGGCAGTGGTCCACCACGTCGGACATGTTGGATAGGACAATGTCCGGGACCCCCAGGTTCGCTACCTTGCCCACCGAGCCCGACAGCACGCAGACCTCGTAACCCAGCATGTGGGCGATGCGTGCGGACAAAGGGTCGAATATGTTGGCCGCCAGGGTGCAACCTGGGCGGGACAGCACGCTGCGGAAACGTTCACGGACGAGGGACATGGCATCTACCCCCTATGTACCGTCAATTACGCGATTCCGGAATAGGTCTTGGCTGCCGGTGCGGGGAATGGTAACCTTTGCTTCCGGTTGCTGTCCACCGAAAAGTGAGGAGTCGAGAAACCCGCCTCTGTTTTTTGCACGTATGTTTACCGGACCCCTGGGGGCAAGCAGACCGTTACCTCCCGAGACTGGGTCTCACCCAGCCCAAGACCATACGTTATGAGGAGTTGACCGTGTACGACTCGCAATATCAAGAAACCGGCAACGGGCCCGATGATTTTTGGCGGGGATTCTTCTCCAGGCGGCAGTTCTTGCGCAACGCGGCCATCCTGGCCGGAGGGTCTTTCGTCGCGCTGGCCTGCGGCCCCGAGGCAACGGCAACCCTCGCGCCAACCCAAGCACCCGCAGCCACACAGGTTCCACCGGCGGCAGCCGGAGCCGGAGTGTCAGTTAGCCCCGACGACCCTCGCATTGAGGCAGGACCGGTGGAGTTTCAGTCCAACGGGAACACTCTGCTGGGGTATCTTTCCAGGCCCAAGGGGGAAGGCCCACACCCCGCGGTGTTGGTGGTGCACGAGAACCGGGGCCTCCTCCCTCACTTCCCGGATATAACCCGCCGCCTGGCCGTCGAGGGATACGCCGCCCTGGCCGTAGACCTGCTGTCGAGGGTAGGAGGCACTAGTTCCTTTGCCGGACCCGATGAGATGCGGACCGCCTTGCGAAGCATACCCAGAGACAAGTTCTTGAAGGATAGCAACGCCGGCGTGGCTTATCTGCAGAGCCAGTCATTCGTCCAGCGAGACCGGGTGGGCGCCATGGGATTCTGTTTTGGCGGCGGCATCGTCTGGCTGATGGCCGTGAGCAATCCGGAGCTTCGCGCCGCCGTTCCTTTCTACGGTAGCGCCCCGCCCTTGGACAAGGTGCCCAACCTGCAGGTACCCGTGTTGGGCATTTACGCGGCCCTGGACAACCGCATCGGCGCTGGAGTCCCCGACCTGGAGAAGGCCCTGAAGGACAACGGAAAGACCCACAAGTTCGTTACCTACGCCGGGGCCAACCATGCCTTCTTCAACGATACCGGCCGCCGGTATCATCCCGAAGCCGCCGGCGGGGCATGGAGTGAGACCCTGGGCTGGTTCGAGACATATCTCAAGAACTGATGCCTCGATATGGTCAACGTATGTCCATGGACGCCAAATCCCCCTTGGTCCCCCTTTAACAAAGGGGGATTTAGGGGGATTTATTCTTGCAGCTACAACCCGTACGCAACAAAAGCATCCCGCGCCGCCAGCTTGTCCTGTAGTGAACCAAAGGCCATGGTGTAGAACTTCCGGTAACCCGCCGACTCCAGGCGTCGGAACACTGCTTCGAAGTCTATGTTGCCCTGGCCCGGATTGAGGTGCACTTCCTTCACTCCCAGGTTGTCCGCCAAACGCACCTCGCCGATTCGGTCTATCCCAAAGGCGTCGAGAAAGCCGTCGATCCCTTCCGGCACCAGGTTGGCGTGGTTGATGGTAAAAGCCCACCCAAAATTCGCCGATGAAATGGCGTCAAAGTAGAAGCGGCACTCTTCCACCGTGTGAGCCAGGTAGTGCACCTCGGCGTCTTCCGGTTCAAAGTTCAGGTTCTCCAAAAGCAGCACAACCCCTTGCTGTTCGGCATAATCCACGGCGCGTTTCAATCGCTCCAGGGACGCCGATTTGCGCGCCTCCAGTTGGGAGCTAAAGTGGTACCCACCGTGGACCACCACCCCGTGGCAGCCCAGCCTCCGAGCCAGGTCGATGTAGCCTTGGAGGTACTGATCGGCGGCCTCGCTGACGAAGGGCGAAACCTCGGCTATGTTCACGCCGGAGGAAGTGTGCAGCGACAGGCTGATGCCGTTGTTCTGGCAAATTTCGCGTACGGCCTGTACCCGTGGGTTGCTCCAATTGTCCAAACGGTTCGGGCCGCCGTCTGCGCCAAAGTCCAGATACGGAATTCCATGAGTAACAGCGAATTCCAGAGAGTCCTCCAGGTTGGTCGCCCCGGAGTCGTATCCGATCCGTTGGGCCAAGCTCATGACTCCACCATCCTTTACGAAGTCGAATTACGGGCAGCGCTGATTCATGGCGTTAAACATCCGGTCTCAGTTGGTGCCACTGGGTAGCCTGCTCATAAGCGTGTCCCAAGCGGCACAGCAGCGGCTCGTCCAAGGGCTTGCCCACGAACTGGATGCTTAGCGGCAGCCCTTCGCTACTGAGGCCGCAGGGTAGGGAAATCGTTGGAGCGCCATTAAAGTCAAATGGTACCGTGAATCGCCCCCACAAAAAGTCGTCTTCCCCGGTCATCGGAGCACACAGCTCTTGGGGAGTGACCCGCCCCGGTAGCGTGGTCATGGAGGGGCAAACCAGCACGTCTATATCTTCGAACACGGCCCGCAGCAGCCCGTTGCACGCTGCTCGCACGTTGTTAGCCTGGGCGTAGGCGGACCCGGTAACCTCCGCGCCCAAGTCAAGCCAACCCCGGAACCAGGGCCCGTACTCGTCCTGCCGCGCCGGATAAGTGGAATGGTGGGCCGCCACCGCTTCGGCCGAGCACAGCACCGCCCAGGCGGCGACATACTCTTTGGTGTCCGGCATATGCACCGGGACGATCTCCGCGCCCAAGTCTTTCATTACGGCAACACCCGCCAGAACCGCCTGGGCAACTTGGGTATCGACCTCATCCGTGACGTAGCTTTCATCCAGGCCGACGCGAACGCCGCTGCTACT
>JADFFS010000234.1 GCA_022568195.1 Chloroflexota bacterium
ACCGCAGGTAGCCCTCTGTGTCGGCGTCCAGGATGGCCACCAGACTGACTTCGGGCAGGTCCAGCCCCTCCCTCAGCAGGTTGATGCCAACTATAACGTCGTATACGCCCAGACGCAGGTCGCGAAGAATCTCGACCCGGTCCAGGGTCTGGATGTCCGAGTGCAGGTAGTTGTTTCGGATGCCCATCTCCGACAGGTAATCCGCCAGCTCTTCGGCCATCCGTTTGGTGAGAGTGGTGACCAGCACCCGCTCGCTCCGGTCCACCCGCCCCTTGATCTGTTGCAACAGGTCGTCGATCTGCCCTTCGGTGGGTTTCACTTCCACCGTAGGGTCCAACAAGCCGGTGGGACGGATAACCTGCTCTACCGCGGTGTGGACTTTCTGCATCTCGTAGGGCCCCGGGGTGGCCGAGACGTAGACCACTTGGTTGATGTGGGCCTCGTATTCCTCAAAGTTTAACGGCCGGTTGTCCAGCGCCGACGGAAGGCGGAAGCCGAAATCCACCAACGTCTTCTTTCGCGACATGTCCCCGTGGTACATGCCCCTGACCTGGGGCAGGGTCATGTGGGACTCGTCCACGAACATCAGGTAGTCGTCCGGGAAGTAGTCCAGAAGCGTCCAGGGGGCGCTGCCTTTGGGCCGTTGGGACAGATGCCGTGCGTAGTTTTCCACGCCGGCGCAGAAGCCGGTCTCCTGGAGCATCTCCAGGTCGTAGTGGGTCCGGCTCTCCAGGCGGGCAGCCTCCAGAATCTTGCCCTCACCCCGCAGCTCGGCCAACCGCTCCTCCAACTCCTCAGCTATGCCCACGATGGCCAACTCCATCTTTTCCTTGGAGGTCACGAAGTGGTTAGCCGGGTAGATGGAAATCTCGGGCAGATCGGCCAAAACCTCGCCGGTGAGAGGGTCTACTTGGACGATGCGCTCCACGTCGTCGCCGAAGAACTGGATGCGCACCGCCGCATCTTCGTAGGCGGGGACGATCTCCAGGGTATCACCCCGGACGCGGAACTTTCCCCTCGCCAGGTCCATATCGTTCCGCTCGTATTGCATGTCGATTAGCTGGTGCATCAACCGGCTGCGGTTGCGTATCTCCCCCACTTTTATCTGCGCCACCAAGTTGAAGTAATCCTCGGGGTCGCCCAGACCGTAGATGCAGGAAACCGAGGCCACGATCAAAACGTCCCGCCGCGTAAGGAGCGATGTGGTTGCCGACAGCCTTAGCTTGTCCAGCTCTTCGTTGACGCTGGAGTCTTTTTCTATGTACGTGTCCGACTGGGGCACGTAGGCTTCCGGCTGATAGTAATCGTAGTAAGAGACGAAATATTCGACGGCGTTGTGGGGGAAAAACTCCTTGAACTCGGTGGCCAACTGGGCGGCCAGGGTTTTGTTGTGTGCCATGACCAAGGTAGGGCGCTGGACCTCTTGGACGATATTGGCCATGGTGAAGGTCTTCCCGCTGCCGGTCACTCCCATGAGCGTCTGGTAGCCTACGTTATCCTTTACGCCTTGGACCAAACGGGCGACGGCCTGGGGCTGGTCACCGGTCATCTTGAAGTCGGCGGCCAGTTCGAAACGGCGGGCATCTGGGCCGGTCGAGGACGACCAGATGTCGTTGATTTCCTTGCTTGCGCGCGCCCACTTGCGGCTACGGGCGAGTTGCGACATGGCTCCTACAACCAGAGGGCTTCTGTTGGCACCAGTTTTTGTGCAACCGGGTCCACCGCCAGCAGAAAGGCTTCCAATGTATGCGCCCCTATCAGGGGCTGGACATCTTCTGGGCTGAAAATACAAATGATTGTCCTTCTGACTCCGTCCATTTCAGCGACCACTTCCCCTATGTCATGTTCAACCACCGACCCGTCGGCCAGCCTGAGGCGAATCTGGCTTTGCGGTGTCACCCCCAAGCGCTCCAACGTAGGGGCAGGGGCCGATGTAAACGTGGCGCCTGTGTCTACCAGCGCGGTTAAGGTCTCCGAATCGGGCCCCGTGGATGCCAAAAGTGTGATCGGATGTGTAAATGTCCCCATCAGTACGTCTTCTGCTCCTGATTCACCGGTGACAATCCCTAGAACAGGAATAGCTCGGCTTTCTCCACTGAAAATTATAACAGTAGCTGACCCGCCACGAACGTGGGCCGATGACCTTACCCGCCTGTGCCGAACTGCTGCAGGGCCGACCTGATGCGCTCCTCGACGCTCAGCCCCGAGGCATCCTGCACGCGGTCCAAGGCCCGGCGGGCTTCCAGGCTAGAATAGCCCAGCGCCGTCAGAGCCTCCACCACTTCGGCATCGTCGCTTGCCCCCACCGGCGAAGCGCCGTCCTCTCCCGCGTCCAGCTTACCCTTGAGCTCCAGGATGATGCGTCCGGCGGTACGCCGCCCAACTCCCGGCGCGGCGCTCAGGGCGGCAAGGTCGCCGTTGGCGATGGCCTGCAGCAGGCTGTTGACGCTCAAACTGGACAGCAGCGCCAGGGCAAGCCGAGGGCCTACACCGGACACCCCAGTCAGAGTGGAAAAAAGACCCAGCGCAGAGGCGGTGGGAAAGCCGTACAGGAGCACCTGCTCGTCGCGGATGCGCAGGTGCGTGTGCAGGTGTACCTGCCCGCCGATGGGGCCCAGTTCACTGATAGCCGCCGACGGCACAAATACCTGCAGGCTCACGCCGCCAATTTGAAGATGCACCCAATCAGGGCCTACCGCCTCCAGGTTACCGCGTAGGCTGACAATCACCCACTACCTCTCCTGCCCCGGCGGTATCTCCCGATGAAGGGCGTCCGCGGCCTGGCTCTGAACCAAGTGGCACAGTCCCACCGACAGAGCGTCGGCGGCGTCGGACTCCGGGGTTTCGGTCAGCCCCAAAGTGACGGTGATAACCTGCTGCATCTGCTCTTTCGTCGCGCCGCCGTAATCCACCACGGACCGCTTGATTTGCGCGGGCGTGTAGGCAAATACAGGAATACCCTGGCTGGCCGCGCCGATAAGGACCAGGGCCTGGGCTTGCCCCACGGCAATGGCCGGGCCGGCGAAAAAGCGCTCGCCCTTACCCACAAAAGGTTTCTCCACTGCGATCACGTCAGGCTGGAACACGCTGATCATGTTCAGTACGTGGGTGTAAAGCTGGTACAGCCGCTGTTCCAGGGGCATGCTCTTGGGGAGAGATACAACGCCGTAGTCTTCCGCTTCGGGGCGAGGTCCAGACTCCACCACACCATACCCCATGCGAACCGTACCGGGATCTATACCGAGGATTCGCATTTGTCCTCGCTCTCGATTCGACTTCCGATTAGACTTTACGAAGCTGCCTGGTACTGCTCCAGCACCTCGGAGGGAAAGTCTGCGCTGGTGTAGGCCTTCTGCACGTCGGCCAACTCTTCCAGGCTGTCCAGCAGCCTGAGGGTCTGCTCGGCCTCCTTGGACTCCAGCATGATGGTGGTCTTGGGCACTCTGGAAACCTCCGATGACTCGGCGGTGACCCCTTGTTCCGCGAGGACTGCCTGGACGGTCAGTAAAGTCTCCGGAGCAGTGAAGATTTCCAGGAAGCCGTCTTCAATCTTGATATCTTCGGCTCCGGCGTCGATGGCCAGAAGACCCAACTCTTCCCCTTGATCGTCGTCGCTCACCGCCACGGTGATGACGCCCTTGGTCTCGAAATTCCAGGCGACGCATCCGCTTTCGCCCAGGCTGCCGCCGCCACGATTGAAGGTAAAGCGCACTTCAGCGGCGGTCCGATTGCGGTTGGTGGTCACCGCATGCAGCAGAATCGCTCCGCCACCGGGACCGTAGCCCTCGTAGAAAATTTCTTCCAGACGTTCATCGCCTTCGCCGCCTTCACCGGCGCCCCGCTTGACGGCCCGGACTATATTGTCCTGGGGCATGTTGCTGTTTTTGGCTTTCTCGATGCTCAGGCGGAGGCGGAAATTCATCTCCGGGTCTGCTCCGCCGCCGTCCCGGACGGCCAGAGCGATGTCGCGGCTCAGTTTGGTGAATATGGCCCCGCGGCGGGCATCCGCTGCCCCTTTTTGATGCTTAATCGTGGACCATTTGGAGTGGCCTGACATTGGAGTTACCTCCTCTGGCTCTCGAAATTCGCTGTCACTTCAAGTCAACGGCCGCCTTCGTTAGATTTTAGCATCCGCGCCCACATAGGGTCAAAATGCTTTAGCGCAGTCCTTCGGGCAGATCCACCACCATGATTTTGTCATCAAGGCGGATTCCTTTGACCACCTCGGCCAAACCGGGTATCAAGATCTCGCTGCCTGCTCCGGTGACTACATAGACATCGTTGCTGCCGGTTTCCAGGATATCGCTTATGGTGCCGAGTTCTTCATTATCCTCGGTGACGACCCGGAGGCCCACGAGCTGATAGTGGAAATATTCGCCTTCGGGCAACGGCGGAGACTCGGTAACAGGAACGGTAACATACTGGCCGACCAAGGACCGGGCATCAATCTTGGTGTGAAAGCCCTGAAACACCAGCAGCAATTGACCGGAACGTATGGGTTGGGTCGATTCTATGCGGTAGCGGCTCAGACCGACGCTCAGCATCTGGCCGACATCGAAACGATGGGGTACGTCGCTCAGGACCCTTACGCGGACGCTGCCTGATAGACCATGGGTGGCAACAATTTGTCCGACGATTATGGCCTCGGGATTTCCCACCTGGACCTCAATCGCGACGGGTGCGCAGGAGACTGAAGATGAAACCGTG
>JADFFS010000235.1 GCA_022568195.1 Chloroflexota bacterium
CCCACGCCTCCAACAGCGTATATCTTTCCCGCTATCACAGCGGCGCCCAGACCGCCTCTGGGTGTGGGCAAGTCTGCCAGGGGTGTCCAGGCGTCGGATTCCGGGTTATAGGACCATACGGTGTCCACCGGCTGAAATCGCCCGTTGAACCCGCCAATCAGGTAAACCTTCCCGTCCAATGCGACGGCTGCGGCGTGGTCCACGCCCTGGGGGATGGGCGCCCGCTTGCGCCACAGGTCCGCGGCTATGTCGTACTCTTCGTTGGCCCGAGCGCCGGCGCCGAACCCACCAAAGACGTAGATCTTTCCGTTTAGCTCCGCGGCGGCTACTTCAGCGCGGGGAGTAGGCACCGGCGCCAACCTGGTCCATAGCCCATCCAAAGGCTGCTGGCTCAGTGGGTTCGTTGTACTGCCGGACCGGCACAGAGTCCAGCGTTCGCCGGTGATTCGATAGTCGAACTCCTTCTCTTGATAGTCGACCACCAGCCAGATGCCGGGCGTCAACACCTGGATATAAAACATATCCGCCGCCGGGCAGCCAAGACTGGAGTCTGACCATGTCACTTGCTCCGCCCGCAGGACCCGCAACGCACTCGGAACCTCTCCACTACCCTCTAACAAATCCTTGAGGGCCCCTCTGATACCTGGGTCGACAAGGCCGTCAACCTCCGCTGGAGATAGGGTCAGACCCCGGCTGACAGGCCTAGGAGGTGCCTTCGGAGCCGTTGCCTCGGGTGGAGCCCCTGCCGGCGTCGTGGCAACGGCAACGGGCGTTGGGCTCGGGGTAGCTGGCGGGGCAATGCCGGAAGCAGGGGTAGCGGTTACTTCGGCGACCGGTTTCGGAGTGGGGGTAGCGGGGCTAACCGCAGTCGGTCCCGGCGCCGCAATGGCCGCTGGAACAGAGGTGGCTGGAGAGGTCTCCGTGGGTGAGGGCTCACCTGCGCACGCCGCCATCATCAGCCCTGTAAACAAAGCAACCGTGGCCGCTCGCCCAAATGTCAATTGCTCATCCCCCATCCCTTCTAATCCCTGGCGTCCACCGGCTCAAGCCCTAAAGAGTGGCAGCGAGTGTAGCAGGGGGGGACATAGGGGTCAACAAACTGACGGTCCTTTTTAGCCATGGTCTGTCGGCATGCCCCGAATCCCTTCCCCTACATCTGCCGGTTCTGCCGCGTTCTCGAGTGCGGCCTTGGGTGACTCATGGCCATGATTGGCCGGCTACTGGGAATATTTGCCTAAGTCAGCCTGTTCAGCTACAATCCCATTCGCTCAAGAAGCAAAGGTCCCAGTGCGGCCGGGTCCCTATCTTTAGGTAGCGGGGCTAGCCGTACCACAGGGACGCTGTACCCGCAATCTCTTGTATCCAACGAGGTTGTCCATATGCCCCCAGGCGCATTGGACGGCGTGAAAGTCCTTGACCTGAGCCAAGACATCGCCGGCTCTTTTTGTGCCCGCTTGCTGGCGGATTACGGCGCCGAGGTTCTGAAGCTGGAACCTCCCGGCGGCGCTGCATTGCGCCGCATGGGGCCTTTCTTTCAGGACGACCCTCACCCAGAAAAAAGCCTGTTTTTCCTGGTGTTGAACCTCAACAAGAAGGGCGCCACCATCAATCTGGAGAGTGCTACCGGCCGAGCGATCTTCAAGGAATTGATTGAACACGTTGACGTGGTGGTGGAAAGCTACCAACCCGGCTATCTGGCCTCCCTTGGGTTGGGTTACGACGACTTGGAGCAGCTCAATCCTGGCCTGGTGATGACGTCCATTACTCCTTTTGGCCAAGACGGTCCCTATAGCCAGTATCAAGGCGAGGAGATCGTCAGCTATGCCATGGGCATGATCATGAGCGTCAGCGGCATCCAGGGCCGGGAGCCCCTGAAGCACGGCGGCTTCCAGGCGCAGTACGAAGGTGGTCTCAACGGCGCCGCCGCCACCGCGATGGCCCTATTCTCCCAGGTCAATACCGGTGAGGGCCAGCACATCGACGTGTCGGTAACCGAGTGCGTGGCATCCAGTATGATGGCGACCCAAACCATGTATCCCTTCATGGGAGGCACACAGCACCGGCGCCGGGCCCAAGGAGGGATGTTCACCCATCCCATGGCCTGCGCCGACGGCTGGATCATCGTCCAGACGGGCGGAGGAGCGTCGTGGGAGGACATCTGCGACCTGTTCGAAGCCCCGGAGATGATGGACCCGCGTTTTTCCGACCCGGCGCAACGGCCCCAAAACGGGGCGGAGCTGGACCGAATCATCGTGGACGCCATCAAGGACCGCAGCAAATGGGACCTGTTCCCCAAGGCGGCCCAGGCCCGGATTCTCTTTGGCGTGGTCCAGACTCCCAGGGAGTTGGTGGAATGTCCCCAACTGGCGTCACGGGATTTCTTCCGCGAAGTGGACCATCCCGTCATAGGCCGCATAAAAGTCCCGGCGGTTCTGTTTAACTTCAGCGTGAGTCCCTATCAACTGCGCTGCCCGTCCCCGACCCTGGGGCAGAACAACCGGGAAATCTACGTGGAGGGCCTGGGATACAGCCAAGAGGACTTCTGCCGCCTGCGCCAGTTGAACGCTATTTAGCCAGCAGACCCAGCCAGCTATCTGAGGAAACACTCAATGGCCCAATCAGCGGCCCAATCAGAGCCCCAGTTGCCTTTGGACGGAATCCGAATCCTGGACTCCACCTACGTTTTCGCCCTTCCATATGCCGGGGGCCTGATGGCCGATTTTGGCGCGGAAGTGATCAAGATCGAAGGCCCGGGCCATCCAGACACTACCCGAACCGCCGGGTTGGCTGGCAGCTATCCGGAGAACGACCTGGGCGTTGACTGGTGGAACCGGCCGTCCACCTACAACCTGATGCACCGGGGAAAGCGCTCGTTGACATTGGACCTGACCAGCGAGCGGGGGCGGGACCTGTTCCGGGAACTGGTGAAGGTCAGCGACGTGGTGATGGAGAACTTCACTCCCCGGGTGATGCGCCGGTGGGAGCTGGACTACCCCAACCTCAGAAAAATCAAGCCCGATATCGTCATGGTGTCCAATACCGGCTACGGGCACAGCGACGGTCCCTACTCCGGCTATCCAGCCCAGGCCACCACCTTGGAGGGCACCCACGGGCACTGCTGGATCACCGGCTACCAGGATGAGACGCCCGCCAAAGCCGGGGCGTCATTTGTGGACTTTCTTTCCACCTGGACCACCTTGTTCGCCGTGGGAGCGGCCCTGCGCTACCGCAACATCACCGGCAAAGGCCAATGGGTGGACATCGGCATGTACCAGGCCGGGGTGATGTTCATGTCGGAATACCTGGTGGACGCCGTGGCCAACGGGCGCGACGGAGGCCGCATCGGCAACCGCCATCCTTATCGAGCGCCCCAGGGGTGCTACCCGGCCCTGGGCGCCGATCAGTGGATCACTCTATCTGTGGGGTCTGACGAGCAGTGGCAGGCCCTGTGCCGGTTGATGGGGCAGGAAGAGCTGGGCCGGGACCCTCGCTTCGTGAGCGTTTTATCCCGGCAGCGCAACCACGACCAGCTAGACGAGATTATCAGCTCCTGGACTACGGGCCTGGACAAATACGATTTGATGCACCAGCTTCAAGGGGCTGGCATCGCCGCCGGACCCGTGCTAACTGGCAAGGACATCCACTTCGACCCCCACTACCAGAGCCGCAACTTCCTGGAGCGGGTTACCTATCCCGAGGACCGGAACATGGGCACACGGTTGTTCATGGGTCGCCCCTACAAGTTCTCCAAGACTCCTCTGAAAATACGAGGTCCGGCGCCTTCCTACGGGCAAGACAACGAGAGGCTGCTGAAAGAGCTGCTGGGCGTGGACGACACCAGCTATCAAGCGCTGGTCGAAGATGTGGTGGTCGCCACCGTGCCGACCACGGGAAACCCAGTGCACCGGATCCCTCAAGAGCAGATGGTGGAGTTGGGCCTCCTGTCCGAGTACGACCCCGATTACCGGGAGCGGCTGGGGCTGTCCTAACACCCGTTACGACGTCTCCCTTACTCCCTCAACCGGCCTTGCCCGAGAATGTGACGGCCTTTCTTGACACCCGCAAATCACGGGGGATAAGCTGGCCATAAGGGCCCGTAGCTCAGTGGTAGAGCAGTCGGCTCATAACCGACTGGCCGCAGGATCGATCCCTGCCGGGCCCACCAACAGCCCTCCTTGGGCACATACTCTTCTCCTGGCCTCTTACCTGCTCGGTTCCTCCTTACCGTCCACATGTTTCCACCCTCCAAGGGATGGTGCAGGCACGTTTTCGTCACCACCTATTTTCGCGCCCATTCCTCTCTTTGGACCAGCGCGTTGGCCAAGAGCTTGGGCGCACCCATCTCCGGCTATCTAGTTCTCCCTATTGCGAATGGGTATTTTTACATCCATGTCAGGGTGTATCTGCCCTTAATTGGGGACCCGGCTAGCTGGTAACTTGTTCGTTGAGCAGGCTTCGTTACTTACCGGTCCAAGAACATTCGCTAAATGTGTTCATTATCATACTTGCTCTTTGGCGGCGTTTTTCGCGTAGGTCTCCACTCCCCGTTTTGAAAGCTTAGTGGCAACAGCAGCATCCGGAGTAATCCATGACCATGAACGAAGATTAAGGAAGATGTAGGCAGATGAAAATACTCGGGCGGTTCTCAAAATTATCGATAGTGCCGGCGGTTGTGTTACTGACCATCGGGTTGCT
>JADFFS010000063.1 GCA_022568195.1 Chloroflexota bacterium
AGCCGTTCTAAATGAGGCCGATAAACATTTAAGTAGGTGTGGAGATAGACCGGGGAACTTGCAATGGCGACCAAGCCGTAAACGTGTTCAATGACCTGGCTTAGTAATTGGAGTTCTTGGAGTCCTCGAAGCGCTTTGCCCTTCGGCGCATGCACCCAAAGAACGGAAATGTTCTCCGCCATAATTAGCTTTGCATGAGCAGTGCGTGAGTCCCAATCGGCAGTAATCCAGATCCCCTTTTCGCGAGCAAGCTCACCCAAGTATGGAATGATCTCTTCATCCTGAACTGGGTCTATGAATCGATCACGATCGCTCCATACGCACTGGACGGACCTGATGTCATATCCAGTAGCATGTGACAAAGCTGGGGCAAACCGATAGCTAATGTCATCATCGAGCAAGAAGACTGGTTCAAGAGTCGGCTGCGACAAGCCTTCGTTCCCAAGCAAGGGCATGATTTACATGGTCTATCGATAATCCATATAGCCCTGCTATTACGTCCACACTATCCCCTGCGTCGGCTTTGTTCCAAATCGTGCTGGTCGGAATCCGTGTACCAGCCAAGCACGGCTTACCAAGTTGAATCTTGGGGTCGATTCTCACATCCTCTTGTGGCAGCCATGCGTATGCTAGGTCCTCTTGGTCAAACAGAAGGTCAACGTCTATTTTTTCAAGCCATTCCCGGATGAAGTCCATCGCCTGTTGGCCATGATTGGACGCTACGACTAGTTTATCCTGAAATTCCGTGAACAATTCACTGCTATAAGTCCACAGCGGTTTGCTGATAAACGGCCAGTCGATGCCCGCGACACCCCTTAGCCAGGATTCTGATGTACGAATTGCCTCAAGACTGACGCCTTGAGCACGGAGTATAGAGATAAGCCTCATGGATATTAACGACCGAAAAGAGATACAATTCTGTTGTCCCGGAAAATCTGCGGGTCTGAGACGCGCAACACTCGTGTTTATCCAATATTGGAGCCGTGTTCGTGGGATCGTGTGCCCATTGGCAAGCGGGTGAGTGATTTGAATTAGCTTGGCAGCTTCGGGAACGCCGTAAATTCCTTCAAAAGTTTCTTCATGGATAGCCATGGCCTTGACCCCCTCCGAAGACAATGATACATTAAGACCGGTAGAAGCCACAGCTATTTACACTAGCTGACGGCGAACCGGTTTAACATAGGACAATGTCTTTCGGCGCTATGGGATCAGCACCGGGCTTCAGGCTGTCAGAGGGCCTAAGGCTACTGAATATTGTATCCCAGCGGCCCAACAGGTACAACCTGTTGGGTTTTTCGCTTTTTATGGATGTCGTTAACTTTTGGTCTGTCCCAATTATGGGTTTTGCATTTGGGGCACACTCTCGGTGCTTGAACGCCCTGTTTGAGCCACTAATGCCCGCATCGACACCGATACCCATTTAGTTTTACTTTGCCAATCGACTGCGGCATGCCATTGCCTGCCCCGCACCTGTCCCAATCCGCCTTGACACCCCTACGCCCAACATGTACCATCCCACCAATCTGAGGAGGCGCGTGGTGCGGAATTGTTGAGACCCGTTGGCCCTTGGGCGGCGGGTTTTTTTGATGCCCGGCGCAGGCCTGCCTTATTTAGAAAGCCATGTTCGACGCTATAAACGAGATCGAGTCCGGTGGGGTTCTGTCCACCCGGTGGCTTAAAGAGGCCGCCAGCGACGACGTGATCTTTACCGAACGCTTCAAGATACCCGAAAGCAATTTCCAGCCGGCCAGCCTCGACCTCCGGCTGGGGGAGAGGGCCCACCGGCTGCGTTGCAGCTTCCTGCCCGACGCCAGCTCGGTGTTGGACAAACTACCCGACCTGGCCATGGAGGAGATCGACCTGCGGGATGGCGCGATTCTGGAAAGGAATCGCCCCTACCTCATCCCGTTGATCGAAGAGCTTCGCTTGCCCCAGGGCATCCGGGCCAAGACCAACCCCAAGAGCTCCACCGGGCGGCTGGACATTTTCACCCGGGTGATTACCGACTACAGCCATCTATTCGATGAGATCCGCGATGGCTACCACGGGCAATTGTTCTTGGAAGTGGTGTCCCGCTCCTTCACCATCAAGGTCAGGACCGAGCTGTCCCTCAACCAGTTGCGATTGATGAAGGGTGACCCCGCGTGCGAACCTGGGGAATTGCTCGAACTGCATCGCACGGAGCCAATAGTCCTTTCCCAAGCCGGCCAGCTAAATCACCTGCTGGAACCGGCCATGGACAACACCCTTGGCCTCAGCGCCAACCTGGGAGGGGACGGTCGCTGGGCAGGCTATCGGGCCAAGAAGAACAGCAGCCTGCTGGACCTGTCCCGAGAACGTCATTACGATCCCGGCGACTATTGGGAGCCGATCTACGCGGACCATGCGAGAAGGCTTATCCTGGAACCCGAGGAGTTCTATCTGCTGACCGCCGCCGAAGGGGTGCGGGTCCGGCCGGAGTACGCGGCTGAGATGACGGCCTACGACCCCTCCAGCGGGGAGCTCAGGACCCATTACGCCGGGTTTTTCGATCCCGGGTTTGGGTTCGGGGAGCATGGCGATTTGCCCGGCGTCCAACCGGTGATGGAGGTCAGGGCCCACGACGTTCCGTTCATGATCGAGCACGGGCAGAGGGTATGCACCCTCACCTTCGAAAGAATGTTGCAGAGGCCGGAAAAGCTGTACGGCGCTGCAATCGGCTCCTCGTACCAAGGGCAGGGGTTGATCCTGAGCAAGCACTTTCTACCGGAAACCAGCCACTGAATTTTACCGCCGTGCCAGGTCCGGTGGCCCGATGGACGCGGCGCAATCGCCGTTCGCGGCGAGCCCTTCGGCGGAGTTTACCCTGAGCCTAGCCCAAGGGCTCACGACGGTCTTGCGGGACCATGGCCCCGCCCATCGACAAAGTCAGGGCTGACGAACGCCCTCGGTTGGCGGTTCACCTGGGAAGCCCCGGCACTCGCCTTAGAATTACCCGTCAGAGTTGCCTTTCCATGACAATCCGATTTTGCTATACTGCCCCTTGGCTTTGGCCCGGCTTATTTTCAGGGAAGGGCTGACGGTGAATTTTCGGGGGGCAGCATGCCGGCCTATGCGGTAATCGGCGGTCAGTGGGGCGACGAAGGCAAGGGGAAGATCATCGACTACCTTGCCGGAAACGTCGCCGCCGTGATCCGTTATGGCGGCGGCGCCAACGCCGGGCACACGGTGGTCAACGACAAGGGAAAGTTTCAGCTTCACATGGTGCCTTCCGGCATCTGCTGGCCCGGTGCCTGCGGCATCATCGGAAACGGGGTGGTGGTCGACGCCGACATACTGATGGGGGAGCTGGCCGAGTTGACCTCCAGGGGCATCGATACCAGCCGGCTCTACGTCAGCGAGCGTGCCCACCTGATCATGCCCTACCACGCGCTCCTGGACCGCCTGGAGGAAGAGGCCAGGGGCGACGCCGCCATCGGCACCACCGGCCGGGGAGTGGGACCGGCCTACCTGGACAAGACCGGCCGCATGGGAATCCGGGTCGGCGACCTGCTGGACATTGAGGGAACGCTGGCTCCCCAGTTGGAGCAGACGCTGGCCTTCAAAAACCAGGTGATTACCAAGATTTATGGGGGAGAGGCGCTATCCCTGACCGAAATAATGGCCCAATGCACAGCCTGGGCCGACCAGCTACGCCCCTACATACGGCCCACCGAGCAGATCATCCAGGACCTGCTGGCCGACGACAAAGCAATCCTCTTGGAAGGCGCCCAGGGGACCCTGCTGGACATAGACCACGGCTCCTACCCCTACGTAACCTCTTCGTCGCCCTCGGTGGGCGGCGCCTGCGTGGGTCTGGGCCTCAACCCGCAGGCTATTGCCGGCGTGTTGGGCGTGTTCAAAGCCTACTCCACCCGAGTGGGCGAGGGCCCCATGCCAACGGAGATGCTCGACCAGATTGGCGATGACCTGAGGGAAAAGGCCCAGGAGTACGGCGTAACCACCGGCCGGCCGCGGCGGGTCGGCTGGTTCGACGCCATAGCCGGCAAATACAGCCGGTTGGTCAACGGATTTACCGGCATGGTGGTGACCAGGCTGGATATCCTTGACGGGTTCCCTTCAGTCAAGGTGTGCGTGGGCTACCGGGTAGACGGGAAGGACCTGGACCGGTTCCCGGCCAACACCAGCTTGCTGGCCCAATGCCAGCCGGTGTACGAAGAGCTTCCCGGCTGGGACCAACCTACCGCCAGCGCCACCAGCCTGTCCCAGTTGCCGCAAAACGCCCTGGACTACGTAAGGCGCATCGAAGAGCTGGTGGGGTGTAAAGTGCAGATCATCTCCACCGGTCCCAGCCGGGACGAGACCATCGAAGTGGAACGGGTCATTCCCTAAACTTCTCATCCCTCTGGGTTCGGGCAAATAGCGGTCTATACTCACCATCGGAGAGGAAGATGCAGAAAGCACAGTACGTTCGCCTATACTCAGACGAGAATGGCGATTCTCATTTCGAAGACTTAGAGGTTCCGCTGGTTCCCTTGGATTTTGCTCCCCCTACTGCCCCTCTGAACATTGCCCAGTTTCTGCCTGCTACCCAGACCCTCTGGGTCGGCGCTCATGTAGGGTGGGCGGGTGAAGAACCCCATCCAAGTCCACGGCGAATGATTTTTTGTGTGGTGCAGGGCGAGTGGGAAGCGACCTCCAGCGACGGTACTGTGCGTGCCTTCCCTGTTGGTAGCGTCCTTTTACTCGAAGATACCACTGGGAAGGGTCACTCCACCCGTATCACGAGCCAAGGGGACGCTCTGGTCTTCGCTGTTGTCCTGGCGGACCCTGACTAAAAAGGCCCACGTCCTCATCGCGCCGGCCCCAGCGCCAGTCCAAATTTGCTTCGAGATTTTCACCCAAATCGCATTACGCCACAGATAAACCGAATAGCCCCATCAGGCTCCCGCATCGAGGTGGAAGCCGATGGGGCGTACTAATTCAGCGCGAAAGCCTGATTAGTCGATGGTCGGAGGCTACGCGGGCACGGGCAAATCCACCTGGTAGTGGGACAACACTTCCTCCACCTGCTTGGCCGCCTTTTCGCTGGGTGGGACCAAGGGCAGCCTGGGCTTGCCCACGTTGAATCCCACATGGTTCAGGGCGTGTTTGATGGGTATGGGGTTGGACTCCACAAACGCCACCTTGAACAAGGGGAGCAGACGCCGGTGCTCCGCCGCGGATTTCTCCACATCCCCCTCGAGCAACAGCCCCATCATGTGCTTGATTTGGCTGCCCACCAAGTGGGCAAGGACGCTGACCACGCCGAAGCCGCCCATGGACATAATGTAGAAGGTCTCGTTGTCATTGCCGCTCCAGACCAGGAAGTCCTTCTGGGCTCCCTCCAAGATCCGGGCTATCTGGTCCAGGTCGCTGCCCGCCTCTTTTATGCCTACGATATTGTCGATGTGACTCAACCGGATGGTGGTCTCGTCGGTCATATTTAGGCTGGTGCGGCTGGTCACGTTGTAGAGCACGCAGGGCAACTGGGTGCTGGCTGCGATGGCCTTGAAGTGCTGGTAGAGGCCTTCTTGAGGCGGTTTGTTGTAGGCGGGCACCGTCAACAACAGGGCATCGGCCCCCACGCCCTCCGCTTCCTTGCTCAGTTCAATGCTTGCGGCCGTGTTATTGTCTGTAGTGCCGGCGATGACCGCACCCCGGTTGCCTATTGCCTGTTTGACCTCGCCGTAGAGCCTGATCTTTTCTTCAGTGCTCAGGGTGGGCCCTTCCCCCGTGGTGCCGGTGATGACCAGCCCGTCGCTGCCGGAATCAAGCAAGGCGTTGGCCAATCTCTTGGCCTGCGCGTAGTCCACCTCCCCATTTTCGTCAAACGGGGTGACCATCGCCGTTATTAGCCTGCCGATCTCAGCCATGTGGGGCCTCCTGGTAGCCGGTTATAGCCCTGGTGGAACCGTGGTATTCTACACCGTCGGCTTGATGTTTGGGTTGAGCCTGAAAAAGTTGGTTGGGTCATACTTGTTTTTCAAGGCCACCAGGCGTTCGTAGGTCTTGGGGCCGTAGGCTTCCGCCACCCGGTCGAAAGACTCCTGCTCGTCACCCATCTCGTTGACGTAAACGCCCTCGGCCGAGAAGGGCTCCAAGGCCGACCAGGTTTCCCGCGTCCAACGAATGTTCCTTTCATCGTCCTCCGGGTTGTCCCAGATCGAGGCCAGGAACATGTGGTAACCCGCGTCACGATGGTAGAAAGCGGTGTCATCCTTGCCCACCCGAGCGACGGCGCCGCCCAGTTGGAACAGGGCCAGAGCCGTGTATGGCGATGGGACGCTGGCGAATCGCTCGAACATGATGGCCGCCGCGTCTACATCTATCGAGTTCATAAAGTTGGTCTTGATATAGTTCCGGCGACCCGCCGGGAAGCCTTCGTCCAACAGGGCTTGGACCTGGCTGTAAGGCATGGGGCCGATCAGGTCGGCCAGGGGCTGGCCAAATTCCCGCATGGGCTTCAGAACCTGTTCCCCCGTTTCTAAAGACCCGTTGTAACAAACTATTATGGCGACCACCGGTTGACCTTCGGGCGAAGTCAGCATCGCGGCGCCGGTCATTAGCTCATCAGGGGCGTCGCTGACGAACTTGTGGTAGAAGGGCAGAACCTCCCTGACTGCCTCCAGGGGGTAAATCAGCATGCCCGCCAGGAGGGTTCCCACAGGATGCAGGCGGTATTCGAAAGAGGTCACGATACCGAAATTGCCGCAGCCACCTCGCAAGCCCCAGAATAGCTCGGCGTTCTCGGTGGCGCTGGCCTTGAGAAACTGCCCCTCGGCGGTAACCATGTCCACCGACAGCAGGTTGTCCAGGGAGAGGCCGTATTTGCGGCAGAGCCAGCCGATGCCACCGCCCAGAGTGAGCCCCGCGATTCCGGTGTCGGTCAGAGTGCCGCCGGTGGTGGCCAGCCCGAAAGCCTGGGTCTCACGGTCAAACTCCCCCCACTTGACGCCGGCCTCGGCGCGGGCAGTGAGGCTATCCGGGTCCACGCGAATGCCCTTCATTAGAGACAGATCAATCATCAGGCCGCCATCGCACACGGAATTTCCCGGAAAGCTATGGCCGCCGCCTCGCACCGCCACCAGCAGGTCGTTGGCCCGGGCAAACTTCACGGAGTTGATGACGTCCGACACCCCAACGCATCGCGCGATCAGCGCCGGCCGCTTGTCGATCATGGCGTTCCAGATGGTCCTGGCCTCGTCGTAGCCCGGATCATCGGGGAGAATCAGGGCGCCACCCAAGGTTGGCCTAAACTCTTCTACGGTGGCTTCCGAAAGCACGGTCCGGCTGCCGCCGGAGGTAATAGCCTGCAAGTTGACCATGATGTCCCTCCTGGTGAGATTTCCTCTTATCTAGTCCTTGATTACCTGCCCGTAGGGCGGTTTCATGGCCAAGCCGGTGCCGTCGGTAAATATCTGCTTGATCTCTATAAAGTCGTCAAGCCCGTGGTAGCCCAGCTCCCGGCCGATGCCGCTCTGCTTATAACCGCCCCAAATGCCTTCCACCGGTTGAGCGTAGTTGTCCCAGATCCAGACGGTGCCGGCACGGATGCGCCGCGCCACCCGCATGGCCCTGGGATAATCGGCGCTCCATACCCCGGCCACCAAGCCGAAGTCGGTGTCGTTGGCCAGGTGGATCGCTTCTTCCTCGTCCTGAAAGGTGGTCACCGCCACCACCGGGCCGAATATCTCTTCCTGGCTCAATTTCGAAGAGTTGTCAACGTGATCGAAGATGGTGGGCTCCACGTAGTAGCCGTGGTCATAGACATCACCATGCAGCTTATTACCGCCGGTGACCAGCTCGAACGCGTCCTGGCCGAACTTGATGTACTCCTGTACCACCCGCTCCTGGGTGCTGGAGATCAACGGCCCCATATCGGTGGACTGCTGGGACGGGTCACCAACTTCGATCTTTCGGGCCAGGTCAACCACAGCGGAGAGGAACCGGTCATGGATGCCTTCCTGCACCAGCAGCCTGGTGGTAGCGCCGCAGGCCTGTCCGGCGTTGCGGAACATGCCAAAAATGGCGGCTCGCGACGCGGCGTCCACGTCGGCATCATCGAAAACCACGTAAGGAGCTTTACCTCCCAGCTCCAGGCTGATCCGCTTGACCTCTTTGGCAGCTTGGGCAGCGATGCCCTTGCCGGTGAGGGTCTCCCCGGTGAAGGAGATCTTGTCCACCTTGGAGCTGGTGACGATCTCGGCGCCGATCACGCTGCCGGGCCCCGATACCAGGTTGAGCACACCCGCCGGGATGGCCGTCTGGTGCATCAGCTTTACTAGCTCGTAGGAAGCAGCGGGGGTGTAGCTGGCTGGCTTAACCACCACGGTGCAGCCGACAGCCAGGGCTGGGGCGACTTTGCGGGCGGTTTGCGTCAGGGGAAAATTCCAGGGTGTGATCATCCCAACCACGCCGATGGGTTCTTTGACCAGGTTGATCATCGATCCGTTGGGCAGGGTGAAGGACTCCCCGTACAGTTTGCCGGCCAAGCCAGCGTAGAATTCGAAGATGTCGGCGGCAGCGGCCACGTGCGGTACCGCCTGGCGCATGGGCATGCCCACTTCCAGACTCACCACCCGGGAGAGCCGGTCGGCGTTTTCCCGTATCAGCTGGGCCGTGCGGAACAACACCTGTTCCCGCAGCTTGTAGTTGTAGATCCAGTTCTCGACGTTTTGGTCAAAGGCGTCCCGGGCGGCATCGATGGCGGCGCGGACATCCTCCACCGAGCCTTGGGCGGCCACGGTAGCCACCTGCCGTGTATCGGCTGGGTTTTCCCGGTTGAAAACCTGACCGCCGGTGGCCTTTCCTTCTTCACCGTTGATTATCAGATCGCTGGTCAGCGGCAATTGGAGCCGGTTGTTATCCGATGACATATTTGGTTACCTTTTTGAAAAAAGTTGGCTTAGCTGTGGGCGGCGCCACTCTTGCGCCGCGGTTTGAGACAATCGCGGGCCACCAACTCTTCGGCTATCTGGATAGCGTTGAGGGCCGCGCCTTTGCGCAGGTTGTCACCCACCGTCCAGAGGGAAAGGCCGTTTTCCAACGCAAGGTCCCTGCGGATACGCCCAACAAATATCTCATCCTTGCCGGTGGCGTCCTGCGCCAGGGGATAGACATTGTGGGCAACATCATCCTGGACTATGACACCGGGGGCCTTGGCAAGGATCTCACGGGCTTCCTGAGGAGTTATGGGGTGCGTCAGCTCGATGTGCACCGCCTCGCTATGCGATACGGGAACGGGCACACGGACGCAGGTGGCGGACACTGGGAGGTTCGGAAGATGCATGATCTTGCGCGTCTCGTCCTGCATCTTGATCTCTTCGGTTGTGTAGCCGTCGCCGGCAAAGTCCTCCACATGGGGCAACACGTTGAAGGCCAGTGTGTGCGGGAAGGCGGAGTGCTCCGGCTCCTTTTGTTCAAGGGTGTCGCGGGTTTGCTGGAAAAGCTCGGCAATAGCCTTGCATCCGGCGCCGGAGGCAGACTGGTACGTGTCCACGATAACGCGCTTGATCGGGTTGGCGCGGTGCAAGGGCGCCAGGGCCATGAGCAAGACGATGGTGGAGCAGTTGGGACTGGAGATGATCCCTTCATGCTCTAAGATATCGACGGCGTTGATCTCCGGGATTACCAAGGGCACGTTGGGGGTCATTCGCCAAGCGGAGGATTTATCCACGACCACCGCTCCGCGTTTGACGGCCTCCGGCGCCAGCTCCTTGCTGGTAGCGCCACCAGCGGCGAAAAAGACCAGGTCCGCGCCTGTGAAACCCTCCGGTTTGGCCTCATGGACGGTAAGCTCCCCGCCAATAAAAGGGATTTTGACACCCTCAGACCGGAACGAAGCGAGGGCGCGCAGCTCTTTCATGGGGAAATTGCGCTCTTCCAAGAGCTCGATTACTTTTCTCCCGACGGCGCCGGTGGCGCCGACCACGGCTATGGTTAGGTCTTGCAAGCTAACCCCTACACTTGGTCCGTACCGATAGCTTACCCTGACGGTCTTAAATGACCTTAATACGAAAAAAGGCGAGACGTCCCAATCAGGGAGCGACTCCCCTCATCCACCAGGTGAATGTTTGCTGTTCCTGAGTGCGTCCAGCTACAAGCCGAGAATATTTTCCAAGCCTACCACAAGACCTGGGCGCTTCACAACTTCGCGAATCGAGCGTAACACTCCGGGCATGTAACAATCGCGGCCCAGGGTATCGTGGCGTAGAGAGAGGGTCTGCCCTAGAGCACCCATGATGACTTCGTGGTGCGCGCTGCGCCCGGGCATTCGCAGGCTGTGGATGGACACCCCGTTGTACTCGCCACCCCGTGTACCGGGCAGGTTTTCTTTCTCGGGAGTGTTGCGCGTGAACTGTTTTTTGTCGCCTATGCTCTTGGCCAGAGCAATGGCGAAGCCTGAAGGAGCGTCGATCTTGGCCTCGTGGTGGGTCTCGATGATGTCAACGTAGTCAAAGTAGCTGGCAGCCTGTTCCACCAACCGCTTGAGAATCACTGCCCCCAGCGCGAAGTTGGGCGCCACTATGACGCCGATGCCCTTGTCGTGGGCCACGGCGTCCAGTTGTTTCAGGTCGTCGTCGGTCAGTCCGCTGGCGCCCAGCACCAGGTTGGTGGAGTGGGCCGCTCCGGTCAAGGCGGCTTCCATGCACGCGGTGGCGTTGGTAAAGTCCACCAGCACGTCGGGGCGGGTTCTTTGCAGCAGGTCTTCCAGGTTGGTTGACAGCGGAACATCAGGACCGCCGGCGACGCTGAGGGTGGGGCCTCTCTCCCGATGGCACGTGGCCCCAATCAGGGTCAGGTCATCTTCCCGGGAAATGGCCGCGACGGTTTCCGTACCCATTTTGCCGGTCGCACCGTTGACAACCACTCGTATCGGCGCCATGGCAACCCCTTGCGGAACGTGCTGGTGTTACTAACCCCTTTTAACGGACCCTTTAACTGCCCCGGGGTCCGCTCCCGCCCTGGAAGCGCCCGCCCATCCCTTCTTGCCTGGGAGCATCGGGACGTGGTCCTCCGGGCCTGGGCCCGCCGCCGGGTCGCCGGCCCCGATCGCCGGAACCTCCGCGCCCGCCGCTGAAGCCACCAGGACGGCGGCCTCGATCAAAGTTCCCTTGCGGGGCCGGTGGGCGGCTGCCTTCGCCTTGTTGGCCCCCGTTATCGCCAAAAAGGGCCCGGCGGGACAGGTTCAGCCGGCCTTGAGAATCGATCTCCTGGATCATCACGGTGATTTCCTGACCAATCTCGACCTCTGACTCCAGGTCGCCCAGATCTCCGGACCGGACCAAGCCATCGCGGCCCGGTACCAGCTCCACGAACACGCCGAAGCTGGTGAGACGGACAATCTTGCCCGTGAAAATATCGCCCACCGCCAACTCCCGGGTTAGAGCATCTACCTTGGACCGAGCCAGATCCAGCATTGCTGCATCGGAGCCTCCGACGGTTACCGAGCCGTCGTCCTGGACGTCTATAGAGCAACCCGTCTCCTCGATAATGCCGCGGATGATCCTCCCACCGGGGCCGATGAGGGCGCCGATTTTGTCCACCGGGATTTTGAGGCGGATCATCTTGGGGGCATGGGCGCTCATCTCGGTGCTGGGACTGGATATCGCCTCATTCATCTTGTCCAGAATGTGCAACCGGCCCACACGAGCTTGCTCCAATGCCTGGCTCAATATCTCCTGGTTCAACCCCTTTAATTTGATGTCCATTTGCAGGGCGTTGACTCCGGCGGCGGTGCCTGCCACTTTGAAGTCCATATCGCCCAGGAAGTCTTCAACTCCCTGGATGTCGCTCAGGACCGCATACTTGCCATCGTCGCCGGTGACCAACCCCATGGCAATCCCTGCCACCGCCTGCTTGACCGGCACTCCAGCGTTCATCAGGGCCAGGGACGCGCCGCAAACGCTCCCCATGGATGTGCTTCCGTTGGAGCTCAGCACCTCGGACACCACTCGGATGGCGTAAGGGAAATCCTCTTCCGAGGGCAGGGCGGGCAGGATGGCCCGCTCGGCCAAGGCGCCGTGTCCTATCTCGCGGCGGCCCGGAGACCCCACGCGGCGGGCCTCGCCGGTGGAGAAGGACGGGAAGTTGTAGTGGTGCATGAACCGCTTGGTGCCCACGGGGCCCACCGTGTCCAGGGTCTGCTTCATGCTCATAGAAGCCAGGGTAACTATGGACAGCACCTGGGTCATCCCTCGAGTAAACAGGCCGGAGCCGTGGGTCCGGGGCAACAGCCCCACCTCGCAGGTTATCGGCCGTATCTCGGCCAGGGTGCGGCCGTCTGGGCGGAGGCCTTGCTCCAGGATGCGGCGGCGCACCTCGAATTTCATGACGTTTTTGAATCCTTCGCCGATCTTTTGAGCCGAGTATTCCGCGGAGAGGCTCTCCGTCACTTCGTCCTTTAACCGATTCTCCTCACTCTCCAAGGAAGTCTTATCCGGGTTGCCTTCCAGCAGGTCGGACAGACGGCCGTTGATGATGGACGTGATCTTCGCTTCCAGTTGCTCCGCCGCGGCGGTGTCCGTGACCACCTCCAGCTTGGCTTTGCCAACCTGGCTGACCAGTTCTTCGATCATGTCGATGGTTTCCAGGTTAGCCGCGTGGGCACGGCGGATGGCCTCAAGGATAATCTCTTCGGACACCTCGTCCGCGCCCGCTTCCACCATCAAGATGGCTTCCGGGGTGCTGGATACCACCATGCTCAACTGGCTATCCGTAGACTCCTGATAAGTGGGATTGACGATGTACTCACCGTTGGCGTAAGCCAGCCGGGAAGCCCCGATGGGACCCTCGAAGGGAATTTGGGACATGGACAGGGCGGCAGACGCACCCACCATGGCCAGAATCTCCGGTGGATGCTCCGGGTCGGCCGATAGCACGGTGATGGTTACCTGAATATCATTGAACATGCCTTTGGGAAACAAGGGACGAATAGACCGGTCGATCAAGCGGCAGGAAAGGGTGGCCTCTTGACCGGGACGCCCTTCCCGCCGAAAGAAGCTGCCGGGAATCTTGCCAGCGGCGTAGAGACGTTCCTCGAAATCCACCGTTAAAGGCAGAAAATCCATATCGGCCGCCCTGGGTTTATCGGCCATGACGGCAGTAACCAGGACTATGGTTTCACCCATCTGCACCGTCACTGACCCGTGGGCTTGGCCAGCCAGCTTGCCGGACTCTATGATTAGTTTTTCGCGTCCAATGACGCGTTCGATTGTGGTAGGCATAGTAATAGTTAAGAAACCTCGCTTTAATGATTGGGTACTTGCTAGACGTGAAACAACACCCTGGCGGGGTGTTGTATTCGGGCAGAGGAGCTAGCGCCGTAACCCCAGCCGGGTTATCAGCGTCTGGTATCGGCCGACATCTTCACGGGTAAGGTACTTAAGAAGCCGGCGGCGCTTTGAAACCATGGTAATCAAACCGCGCCGGCAATGTACGTCCTTTTTGTGGACGCGGAGATGTCCGGTAAGCTGTTTGATTCGTTCCGTGAGGATTGCTACCTGGAGTTCTGTGGAGCCTGTATCGTTGGGGTGGAGCTGATATTCTTTGGTAACCTGTGCTCTGGTATCACCGTCTAGCATTCGCTGTGTATGACCTTTTTCCTTCTCTCTACAACATCCAGGAGATTATAGCATAGCCGCCGGAACAGCCGCAATGCGGACACCCCCACCGTCGGGAGCCACAGAGACACGGAGCATCAATTTCTCCGAGCCTCTGTGTCTCTGTGGCTAACCTTGGGCGTTGGAGAGGCCTATGTTATTATGGCCGGGCCGCGGCCCCAATCACCAACCGGAGTAAAAAATATGCGGGACAAGGCAGCCATCCGTGAGTCGGTCTGGAGCGCCATGATTGAGGCCGGAGCAGCCCGGGGCCGCAACGTCCGCGACCGTATCCCCGACTTTCACGGGTCCCAGGAAGCCGCCGACCGCATTTTTAATCTCCCTGCCTGGCAGAACGCCCGGGTCATCAAAAGCAACCCCGACCGCCCCCAACGGCCGTTACGGCAACGGGCCCTGCAAGAGGGAAAGGTGCTGTACATGGCCGTGCCCCGGCTGAGGCAGATCGAGGCCTTCATCGCGTTGGACCCGGCCATCCTGCAAGCCACCCCGGCCAAGGCAGCCACCATCGCGGGCGCCTTCCGCTTCGGGCGGCTGGTGATGATCGAGGAGATGCAACCGGTGGACCTGGTGATTTCCGGCTCGGTGGCAGTCAACCGCAGCGGCATCCGGGTGGGGAAGGGCGGCGGATTTGCCGACCTGGAGTACGGCCTGGCGGTGGTTGCGGGCATCGTTGGGCGGGACACTCCGGTGATCACCACGGTCCACGCCATGCAGGTCCTTGAAGAAGAGTTGCCCCGGACCCAACACGACGTGCCCTTGGACTACATAGCCACGCCCGATGACACGATACGCTGCGACGGCGAGATGCCCCGGCCAATTGGCATCTACTGGGACGACCTGGACGACGCGAAGATCATGGAGATACCCTTGCTACAAAAGCTGCACCAAGCCCAGGGAGACATCCAGCAAAGTCGCTAGAAAGAGGGTCTAACCTTCTGACCCGGACAAGCCCGGCTGCCTGCTGAAGGCTGCTTCGACAATCGAAGCACGTTAGGGCTGCCCCACCGCAGCTTCCACCTTCAGGTCCTTCATCATGGTGGTGATTTGCTCCCAGGTCTCGTCCTCGACAAATATGCCGTCCCTGCGCCGCGTTTGCTCGGTGCGGTACTCCGGTTCGCCGGGGTAGAGGACTTCGGTGAAACCGGCGGCCGGTGGCGACGTCTTGACGAACTCGGCGAACTCCTTGACCTCCTTCTTGAACTCATCCAGAGGCCGAAAGTGCTCTACGTTGAACACGGCAATGAACACGCCGTCGTTGTGTCTGGCCTGGGGGTCCAAGCCAAACCCCAGCCCGGTAAGCAACCCCGAGAATATTTCCACCATGAATGACAGCCCGTAGCCCTTGTGCCCTTGATCGGCGCCAACCGGCAGTATGGCGCCGCCGGCCCGGTAGTCTTCAGGGTCCGTGGTGGGATTGCCGTCTTTATCGATGAGCCATCCCGGAGGTACTTGTTCCCCCCGGCTGCGGGCCAGGCTGATCTTTCCCGCGGCCACGGCGCTGGTGGCCATGTCCAGCAGCACGGTACCCTCCAGGTCGCTGGGCATGCCGAAGCAAATGGGGTTGGTGCCCAGGCGGCGGCCACGTCCCCCGAACGGCGCTACAGCCTTGGGCCCGGCCCCGGAGTCGGCGGTAATCATGGCGATCATCCCTTCCTGCACTGCCATGGTGGGGTAGTCGCCCAAGCGTCCGATGTGGCTTTGGAAGTGGATGGTGATGGCGGCGACGCCGTGGGTCTTGGCCTTCTCGATGGCCATGCGCATGGCCCGTTCGGTCACCACGAACCCGAAGCCCCAGTTTCCGTTGATCACGGCGGTACAGGGCGCCTCCTTCTCCACCACGAAGGGCGCGCCGGGCACGATGTGCCCTCGATCGATGCGTTCCACGTACTCACGTATATGGATCACTCCGTGGGAGTCATGGCCCACCAGGTTGGCTTTGATCTGGTGGGTAGCTACAACCTCGGCCTCGTCGTGGGAGACCCCCTTGGCGCGGTAGATTTGGTAGGCCACTTTATGCAAATATTCAGGCGTGAAAACCGGCATCGCCGTTACCTCCTGTCGTGCTGGCTACCAGTCTATTCCCGCCGTTGTGGGATGTCTATCGAAAGGCTTCAGCGAGGACTGGGGCTGTGGTTAAAGTGGGGGTTCGCCCCGATGCAATCGGGGCAGTTGGCGTCCGCCCTTGAGTGAGGCGCGCCACTTGTTGCTCAGAAGCGGCCATGATAATCTTAGGATGGCGCATGCCCCCGTAGCTCAGTGGATTAGAGTGCTGGCCTCCGGAGCCAGAGACGAGAGTTCGACCCTCTCCGGGGGTACCATCAAACGAAACGCAAGAATCAGCAATCCACGTATTGGGGACCAGGCCCTAGTTTTAGAAATATCCGTGAGAATCATCCGTTCTGAGCCCCGATTCCATCGGGGCACCACGAACGGGATTGATGACGCCAATTTGTGGAATGTAATACTACTTCAGTGATCGGGGCGTAGCCCAGCGGTAGGGCGCCTGGTTTGGGACCAGGAGGTCGGCAGTTCGATTCTGCCCGCCCCGACCAGATATGACTCAGGCGTGGCTTATCACCCACTGTTTTCGCTCAAAAATGCTGTTTGACAGCAACCTTGACAGCAACCCGGACGTAAGCGTGTTTCCCAAGGCTCATTTGGTCCCATAGGAAACCTGGTACCACCCACCAGTCAGCATGTTCCGGAAGACCTTCAGCTGCTGCCCGTCCTCCAAGGTAACCTGGTAGCTCACCCGGACCACCGGGTTGTCCTTCCACCAGTCTCCCGCATCCTCCCACCGTTCCTCGATAGACTCTATTGGAACACTTACCCCATATAACGTCACGGCCACCGGTCTTTGCTCGGCGTCCTCCTGGACCCTGGCGGGCATGGGGGAACGGGGATTGGGCGTGGCGGTTGCGGACTGGGGTTTCTTGGGCATGGCAACCGCCCTCGGAATCGGCTATGGCCGAGTCTAGGGAGCGGACATGCGGCGTGGCAAGGAGTGGGTGTCAGGGCCGAAATACCACTCTCACGGGGTGGTAAGATAATTGAAGCCAGAATTTAGGAGTGAGCAAGGGGGATACCGGTACCATGACTCAAGAAGGATTTGATAATCAGGGGCCTTTTTTGCAAGCTGCCTTCCTGTGTGAACAAATTTTGGATGAAAAGGACGGGGTTAAATCAGCTATCCGAATTATTGACCGCATAACGAGGCAGGCAGTTGGACCGAATCCTCCAGAAGAAATGGAACCCTTCGATTATGAGACCAAGATGCTAATCAAGTTTAAGTCGGGTCGTGCCAGAGGACCGATGCGGCTTCAGTTGAGATTGCAAAGACCTAGTGGCGATTCTCCGCCTCCGACTATTCAAACGGTGTACTTTGAAGGGGAAGATGATCGAGGGGTCGATATAGTGGGGACTATGAAGTTCCGGTTTGAGGTCCCGGGTCTCTATTGGCTCAATGTCGAACTAGACGGTGTTCAGATAACCAGAATGCCACTCAGGGTCATATATCTGCCGCAGGTTACTCAAATACCACCTGGGGCTGAAGGGCCTCCACCCCAGGAGCAACCTCCTGATGCAAGTTGAAGCCATATCCTTGGAATGCGGTCTCCATCGTCCCAGCCTGTCCCCACAAACCCAGATTCACTTGGCTTGCACCCGAAGCTACAGCAATAGTGGACCCCGCGGGTTCACCGACTATAACTGTCGGGACGAGAAATTCAGCCATCCGTATTCGGAATCCTTCTTCGTCGGAGACTCCGTCATCAATGTAGGCAAGTTCAACTGCAACCTGATCGATGTAATCGCGGGACTCCGGCAATCGGTCCCAAACCTTGACTGCAATCCACTTCCTAATCGAATCAATCCCGAGTTTACTTTCCAGATAGGAAGCTAATAGGGCGAGTAATTCGACGGTCATTGATGGACTCCAGACAACAAATCACCACACTCGCACTGACAGACGATGAACGGTGGGAACTGTACGCTATTCTTGATATTAGACAAAAACTGGCCAAGGGTCAAGTGTACATCGTTCCTGGTAGAATCATGTCAGGCCCTCCCAAGGGCGACTTCCCGCCGGGAACACGTAGCCAAATGATAGAGATTCGTATCACTGTCAACGAATGGTTCCTATGCTACGCGCATCGATATGTACTCGAAGATGGCACTCCTTACACGGAGCCCGATCCCAAATTAATTCGCATCGACGAGTTGGTCTTCAAACAGGCGTGACATTTACCACCCCGCTAGTATTACAATCTCCCCCTATCCTTCCGTGGCCCCCGCTCCCGCTTCTGGGCCACCTGACACCCACTCCTTGCTCCCAATGTGACCATCGCCTACCGTGTCTGGCATGGGAAACTATCGCCGCACCTTCGTCCACCGTCAAGCTCAAGCGTGGTTCATCTTACTGGTGGCCACCATCGCCTGCCCCGGTGCCACCGAGCTTCGCTCCCGGATTGCCCGACGCTGGAAGTCTCCCGGGTTATCGACGGTGACACCTTCGACAGTCCCGCCGGCCGAGTGCGGCTGTCCGGTGTTGATACTCCGGAGCGTG
>JADFFS010000064.1 GCA_022568195.1 Chloroflexota bacterium
AGCCCCGCCTTACAATCGGCAAAGGCGCCGACCCCCGGCAACACAATGCGATCGGCGCGGGACACCGCGCCGGCATCGGATGTCACGCAGATCTCCGCCGCCAGCGACGCCTCGCGCGCCGCTCGTTCGAAGCTCTTGGCGGCCGAGCGCAAATTGCCCGAACCGTAATCGATAATGGCGACAATCATGGAATGGTCCTATTGCGCCAAAGAGGCGCAGAGGGTGCCCGGTATCGGGCCGGGCGTAGCCTGTTAAATGGTATCCTTCAAGACGCCCTTGGTCGACGGCACGGTGTCGCCCGCGCCGGGATCCAATTCGATCGCCTGGCGCAAAGCGCGGGCCAAAGCCTTATAGCTCGACTCGATGATGTGGTGGCTGTTCTCGCCATATAGGTTTTCCACATGGAGCGTCACGCCGGCATTTTGGGCGAAGGCTTGAAACCATTCCTTGAACAATTCCGTATCCATATCGCCTAATTTGGCCTTAGCAAAGGCCACCCGCCAAATCAGATAAGGCCGGCCCGATATATCGATGGCGCAACGGGTGCACGCCTCGTCCATGGGGATCGTTGCCGCACCGAACCGGCGAATGCCCGCCATATCGCCCAGAGCCTTGGCCAGGGCCTGGCCGATCACGATGCCGACATCTTCGTTGGTATGGTGCATATCGATGTGCAAGTCGCCCGTGGCCCGCACTTTGAGATCGATCAGCGAATGTTTGCAGAAGCTTTCCAACATGTGATCGAGAAAACCTATGCCCGTATCCACATCGTACTCGCCGGTCCCGTCGAGATCGATGGAGACAAAAACTTCCGTTTCCGCGGTTTTTCGCTCAACCGTTGCCGTGCGCATGGCGCCTTGCCTTTCTCATCCCCGGGGCCGGCCTGGACGCCGCCCCGGTCTTGTGGAACGACTTCCTATACTCCGAAACGGGGGCCTTGCCGATGGATTGTTAACACCCAACCGTGACAACCAAGTTTCGTGCCCTTGACCTGCGCCCTGCAAAGGGCCAAATGAGAGGCGATTTTCAAGCCAATAATGGCTGCAAAAACCGTGCGGGCTTTTCCCAGTTCGCCGCACTACCGGCGAACCCTTATCAAAAATGTCTGAACATCACCAAATGTCCCCGAACAGCACGTCGGCGGCGATCTCTGCCAGTTTGGGTGCTACTTCCTGCATCGCGGTGCGTGGTGTTGTCATAACGTCTCCTGTTTCAATTAGCGTTAGGCAATCAGGGTTGAGTCGCTCAGGTCCGAGGGCAGTATAGTACCCGGAAGCTCCAGAGGGTAGTGGGCGTGGGTGACTAAGCGCTGACGCCGTCTCCCCAGGTAGCGCCGAAATCGGTCCGGGCCACCACTTGTCCGGTAAAAGTTGATGCCGTCTGCCCCGCCAGCCACACAGCGGGCGGGATGATCTCCTCCGGTTGCGCCATTGGGATGTGGGCGGTGCCCGGCCAGTCGCCTCTCCGGTTCATCCAGGTGTCCATTCTGCCCGGCTCCAGCACGTTGACCGCGATGTTCTGGGGTCTGACCTCTTCGGCCAGGCTCAGGAACATCCGCTCCAGCGCCGCCTTGCTCATGGAGTAACCAACCCGGCCCTCCCGGTAAGCCTTGGCCGACCCCGAGGTGATACAGAATATGGACCCGCCGGTCCCCTGAGCAACCATGGCAGGCAAAGAGAATTTGCACAGTAAAAATGGGGCCCGCACGTTTACCGCCAGGCACCGGTCCAAGAGTTCCACGTCCAGGTCAACCACCGGCGACTCGCAGTCGATACCGGCGTTGGTCACCAGCACGTCCAACCTGCCGAAATGCTCCAACGTGGTGTCCACCAACCGCTGGATTTCCTCCGCGTTGGTGACGTCACATTTGACGGCCAGGGCTTCCCCGCCCCCCTGGCGTATCCGGCCGGCGGTATCACCGATGGTGCCCGAGCCGTACTTTTCGTACTGGGTTCCGGCGGAGGTGTCCATCTCGGTGCGGGCGGCCACGACAACCTTGGCTCCTTGGGCGCCCAGACCCAGGCAGATGGCCCGGCCGATGCCCCGGCTGCCACCGGTGACGATAGCGACTTTGCCGTCCAGGTTCATTGCTGCTCCAATTGTTACCGTCCACAATGGAATTGACCGGTTACGAGAGATGGGAATCCCCCTTGTAAAAGGGGGATTTGCTTCCACGGCATTACTGAGACCCGCGCAGTAAGATTGAGCGCTTTCCCGCCGGTCTTTCCCGGATGTTAGGAAGCGGGGCGGAACTTGGGCAGGGTGATTTTGTCATCCAGGTCTTCGAACACCACCTGCAAAGCCATGCCGATCTTGACGTTGGCCGGGTCGGGCTCGATATCCACCAGGTTGGTGGGAATACGCGCTCCGCCCTCTACCTCTACCAAAGCGGTGATGTAGGGCGCACGGTCCCGGAATGCGGGGACGGGACCCCGGTGCACGATCGAGAATGCGTACAGGGTTCCCCGGCCGCTGCTCTTGATCCAATCGGTATCCCGGGAGAAGCAATCAGGGCATATATCCCTGGGATAGAAATAGGTACTGTCGCAAGCCTTGCAATGGCGCAGCCACAGCTCGTGGGCTTTACATTTCTCCCAGTAGAAGTCGGACTCGGGTTGGGGCAACGGTGGGGTGATCGGAGGCGGTTGTGATTGCTGCGCCATCTGGTGCTCCCCTGTAACGACGTGGGTAACGATCGGTAGCGGCGTGCGGGCTGAAAATTCCCGCCGGTCGCCCTAGAGGATAAGGACATTTGCGAGCACCGTCAAGATATAGCGGGGCGTGGGGAACTTTCGGCTATCCGGGATCATAGAGAAATCACAGTTGTGATGCGCCCTTCGGCTAAGTTTACCCTGAGCCGTGCCGAAGGGTTCAGGACATGCTAGTCGAAGGGTAGGTCCATGGTTCGACAAGCGCATCACGAACGGACAAAACACGTGAGCGGAGACGGGTCCGGTGGTTGCCCGCCAAGCGGTCATGGGGTATTTTGGAAGCGCCATCCAGTTTGAAACACACGGGGAGTGGTTAGGACATTATGCGAATCGCAGTGATGGGCGCCGGCAGCATCGGTGGCTACTTCGGCGGTATGTTGGCCCGCGCGGGCAATGACGTGACCTTGATAGCCCGCGGCGCCAACCTCCAGGCCATTAACGACCGTGGCCTGAAGATCGTTACCGACGATCAAGAGTTCACCGTCCACTGCCATGCTACAAGCGACCCCGGGCAGGTGGGTCCGGTGGACCTGGTCCTGCTGACGGTAAAGACCTATCACAACCCGCAGGCTGTCCCCACTCTGAAACCGATGGTGGGCGCCCAAACAAGCGTGCTGTGCTTGCAAAACGGAATCGATAGCTACCGGCTGGCCGCTCATGGGTTGGCCGACGAGAATGTAATTCCCGGGGCAGCGTATATCGAGGCCAGCCTTGAAGGTCCGGGGCAGGTGAGGCAGACGGGCGCCGTGGTCCAGATTGTCCTTGGCGAAGCCGGCGGCTCTCCATCTCAGCGATGCGGCCGGATCGTGGAAACTTTGGTGGAGGCGGGCATACCGGCCCAGTTGTCCGATGACATTCAGAAAACGTTGTGGACCAAGTTTTTGTTCATCGCCACCATGGCCGGAGTCACCAGCTTGTCCCGCCAGACCATGGCGGAGCTTATGCCTCGCCCGGAATGGCTCCAGGTGATTACTGTTTGCATGCGGGAGATCGAGACGGTGGGCCGTGCCTCCGGTGTCAACCTGGAGCCGCGTATTGTAGAAGACACGTTGGACTATATCCAGGGTTCCTTGGAGCAGATGCATGCCTCGATGCACGCCGACATCATGGCCGGGCGTCCGCTGGAGTTGGAAGCGCTGAACGGTGCGGTGATCCGGGCGGGCCGGGCCGCCGCCGTGCCCACGCCGATCAACGACATTATCTACGCCATGCTAAAGCCCTACACACTGGGCAGCGGTTGACCGCCGGGGACCGGCGCGCTTGCTCCATGAGTGACGGGCTGGAGCTTTTGACAAACCACCAGCCGGAACTTACGATGAACGCCTCTGGGCGCTACAACTCCCAGGCCCATAAACTCCGCCGGAAATATGGATAACGAGGTTTGCGCAACATGGATGCCACTGGCGTTTCCCACATAGCGATCTGTGTCCGTGACATGGACAAATCCCTGGGTTTTTACCGGGACGTGTTGGGCATGAGGGTTACCTTGGACCAAGTGCAGGACACCACCCAGGGAGGCTTGCCCCACGTGTACAAACACGGGCGCAAGACCCGCAGGACGGTCCACGTCAGATATGGAGAGGGCAACACCACTCCGTCTTTGGTATTGACCACCCATCCCGGAGATCAGGCCGATGGCGAGCCTATCAAGCTGGACCAAGTGGGTATCAGCCACCTGTCCTTCTCGGTGAGGGACGTCAAGGCATTGGCCGATGAGCTGGTTGCCAAGGGCGTGCAGCTTGCCGGGCCCATGGACGCGTTCACCAACGCCCAGGGCGACGTAAGCAGCATATTCGTCTACGACCCCGACGGCATCCTGGTCCAGTTTGACAGCGGCGGCGGGGGCTAGCGTCAGCCATGTCCAGCAGCCACGCCGACAACCACGATCTTGACAAGCTGGCCCGGTGGAACGGGGACCTGTCTTCTTGGGAAGACGTGTCTTTCCCCGTATACGCCCTTTTCCTGGTTTCACCCGAGGACAAGACGGCCCATGACGTGTTCCGGAAATACCGGGACAGCTTCGAGAGCCGGGGGGCCAGCTTCGGCAACCTGGTGATTTTCGGACAGCACGGCATCTCCACCACGGTCCGTGGAATCCTTGAGGGACTGGGCCTCGACCTGGGAAACCTGCCGTTGCTGGCTCTATTTTCCAATCCCACCGGCCGCACCGTCCACACCCTTTCGTTGCCTGCCGGCGCGCCGGAATCCTCGCCGCCGCCACCTGCCAGTTCAGAGCCGGAACATTGGCGGGACGTGCTGAAGCGACTGGAAGATGCGGTGGACGGGCAGTCTGAACACCCGGACCTGGAGTTCCTCAGCCAAGGCACCAGCCTGCGGACCGGGCGCGAGCCGGTGGTGGAACTGGTCAGCCGAGTCCTGACTGAGATATCCTGACTGCTATCCCAGGACCCTGGCCGCCATCAGCGCCCCCCAGGCCACCAATAACACCCCGGAAGCGCGGCTGAGCCGATGGCCCGCCGGCACCACTTTCTCCAGCAACACGAATCCGGCCAGCGCGGCGATCCACAGCAGGTTCATTACCCCCAGCACAAACAGCAGCGCCATCAAGATCCAGCAACAGCCCACGCAGTAGGCGCCGTGGCGCAGTCCCATGGTCAGCGCTCCCTTGGGACCCTCCCGCCAGTCGCTCATCAAGAACGATAAAGGTGAGCGGCAATGGGTCAAACAGAGGTATTTCAGCCGGCTCCACTGGAACGCTCCCGCCGCTATAAGAAGGGCGCCGCCGATGTAGGCACTGGTGCTGGCGCCCATCATGGAAGACATCAAGGAGTTGACGTGCAGGGCCCAGTTGGCCAACGTGGCTGTGGCGGCAAACCCTCCCCAGACCAGGACGTACCCCGACAGGAACACACCGGTGGGTACGTAAGGCTGTTGTTTTGCCCGCCGCTGGCGGTTGACGGTGGCGAACAGCAGGATCATGGGCGCTGCGGTGGGCACCATCATGGCAATCATCATCACCGCCCACATCAGGAACATCAGGGTGAAGTCGGCGGCGGTCCAAGATTGCAAACGGGCCATGGCCATGCCCGAACCCATATCGTTCATGGATAAGGCCAGGTAGACGATGTAGGCCCAGGCCAGCCCGGCGACGCCGATCACGCCCGCCAGCACCACCGCGCGGTCCCGCTTGAGCACTGATTCCAAGGGAGCATCCAACCGCATAGCTAACCCCGGTTACGGCCCGCTGTAGTCGAAAGGGGCGAACTCGGCATATTTACCCGAGTGGTCGTGTTGGAAGCCGCCGGTGAAGCGGTAGACCGTGGATGTTCCCATATCGGTTTCTTTGGAAGTAAAGCCAGTCGGCTTCACCAGCCGGAGCTCCTCCGGGTTGCCGGTCACTGGATTCTTGATGGTAGTCAGGGCCATCTCCAGAACCCCCGGCACACTAAGCCGGCTATTGAGGCCGTCCAATGAAGCCTCGTAGGAGGCAAAGATCGGATCCAGCACAGTCTCGGTTATAGCGGCAAATATCGCGAATGGCTCACCATGTTCTCCTCGAAACAGAGTGAGGATCGCCTCCCGTTGCCGGTCGCCGGCCCGGGCATCAATCACCAACTGGGTGGTGAGATGGCCTTCGTGCATAGGACCGGGCGATTCACCGGACCAACTCATATATAGTCCGTCTAGCGAAACGTCGCCGAACCGCCCTTCTTCGATATGCCAGGCGTATGTTCCCTGGCACCAGCCGTAGGTGGGACGCGCATCGAAGTTGCAGGGACAGCCCCAATCGCAACTACACGCCCCGATCATGTTGCCCTTTAGCCTCCAAGTTGTCCTTTGCTGCGTAGCTATGTCGTTCTCCCCATCTCTTATAGTGGAAATCGATTCGAACCACGTGGACCCCACGGATTATTTCCCAATCCGGGTGTCAGGTCCTCGAATAGAGTTAACACTGGAAACACCAGCACCCTTTGGCAGTCCTATTTACAGCCGACAAGAATTGGTAGCCGAGTTTGGAGCCGCGTTCCTGTGTGCCCAGGCTGGCATAGACAACAGCGCAGCTACATCGACCGTCGGTCCAAACCCCTACGTAGTGACAAACGACTGGTAATCCAAGCGGCCAGCCAGGGCCATAAAGCGGCTGACTACATCATCGGAAGCTAGCAGCACAAGGGCCAGCCTCTTAACCGGGGGCTGGTCCACCCCAATCACACCCCCTAAGGCGCCGGGTCAAATGTTCTAACGGGCATTGTTCGGCCATCTACCCCACGCTCCAGCTAAACGTGGCCCTGGAGCCAGAAATGGAGTCGAACGCCCTGGGCATGTCCGGGTCCGTCCACCGGTGGCCGCTTGGCGCGACTTGGGGGTCGCTGAATTGAAGGTGCTGGAAGAGCATAGCGTTCTGGACCACCGTGGGTTGTCCAGCCTCGTCTTTCATCGGGTGTGACTTGATTACTCCATAGCTGCCTACGGTAGCGCTGATATTATCCCCGTCTTCCTGAACGTCAATCGTTACGCTCTGAGTTGGAAGCAAAGTGGTCATCAGTCCTGCCAGGATCTCCATGGGTCCCCCTTTGGCCCCCGAGAAGATTCCCTCCAACTCGCGCTTTTGGTCCGCGTTGGCCTCGGCGTCGATATACAGGCGCGCCGTGCCGTTGCCATCGAGTATAGTTGGCCCGGGAAAGTCGGCCGCGACAACGACAGTGCGTCCGCTCAAGTTGACACCATCGGAGTTGCCTTGGCTGACCTCAAAGAGGAAGGTAGTGGCACACCAGCCTTGGTCCATGACCATCAATTCTTTGACCCCAAACCAGCAGGGACACGCCACATTGCAGCTACACGCTTCACTCAATCGACCTGATACATTCCATGCCATTAATACGCCTCCTGATTTTGAATGGGACACCGTTCAACCTGGGATTCCTCAGATCAAAAAGATTCGCCCAACCATGTGACCCTGTGGGATACCTCGAACTATAAAACGGCACGCTGAGGAGGTCAACTGCATTCGATTCACTCAACTGACCCACTCCTATAGGGTAACTACCCCTGACGAGCGTAAAAGTCCATGCTCTATGTGGCAGGCGTATGTTCCCTGGCACCAGCCGTTGGTGGGACGCGCGCCGAAGTTGCATGGACAGCCCCAATCGCAGCTACAGGCCCCGATAATATGGCCCTTTAGACTCCAGGATGTCCCTTGCAGTGTAGCCATGTCGTTCTCCATCTTTGATATCGTGGGTATCGATTCCAGCCAGATGGACCCCATGGATTATCACCCATTCAGTGTTTCAGTTCCTGGGATAGACATATTCTGCGCGGCCTGGCCGCTGAAAATCAGTCCAATATCTGGAGTTGATTTCCGCCGGATGTGCTATATATTTACTCCAATTTCTGGACTGACTTTCCGTGGCCGACTCGGTATGGTGGAATTGTATGCTGGCCAAGACTGAAAAATCAGTCCAATATCTGGAGTAAATGAGGAATAAAATATGAAGACCTACGGTCAGTTCTGCCCGGTCGCCAAGGCGGCGGAGATCTTCGGCCAACGATGGACGCCACTGATTATCCGGGAGCTATTGATGGGCAGCCGGAGATTCAGTGATTTGGAATATGGATTGCCCCGCATTCCCCGTTCCCTTTTGACGCTACGCCTGAGGACACTTGAAGACGCCGGGGTAGTCACGCGAAAGGCGGAGGGGAGCAGCAAACGGGCGGAATATCATCTGACAGAGGCCGGCGCCGACCTGATTGAAGTGGTGATGAAGCTTGGGGAATGGGGCCAGAAGTGGGCCAACCACGACATCGGTCTTAAGGATGTGGACCCGGCGTTGTTGGTGTGGGACATGCACCGGAGGGTGAAAATCGAACTCCTCCCGGAAGAAAGGGTGGTGGTGCAGCTTGACTTCCACGGCGCCGCCAAGGGGACCTACTGGTTGGTGTTGGAGCGGCCCGAGCCCTCGGCCTGCATGTGGGACCCGGGGTTTGAAGTGGACTTGTTCGTAACTGCGGACACGATTGCCATCCACCGGGCTTGGATGGGAATGACGTCCTTCGCTGAATGCGTGGACAGCGGCCTGATTGAATTGGACGGCCTCGCCGCCTACGTAAAGGCCTTCCCCGGATGGTTCAAGCTCAGTGTTTTCTCAGATGTGAAGCCGGTGGTGAGATCAGGTTAAATTTTTCGATCAGCGGCCGGCCGCCGGATCCAATCTCACTGGCAGATCAGATCGGGCGAGCCCCAAGAATTGCATTTTTCTGGGCGACTCCTTGACGGCGCGGCGTTGACCGGTTCCCCCCAACATATGTAATATAGACGTAGAGCCATTATTACGGAATTGGATGCAAGCTACCGGCGAAATTAACAGAACTAAGCGGCGAGGCCGCTTTTTTTATGGCTGGTGGATCGTGGCCGTTTCCTCGTTGCAGGGGATGTTCGGCAACGGCGCCATCTCCAGCGGGTTCCCCATATTCTTCGAGCCGATCCGCCGCGACTTGGGTATCAGCTACACCTCCATGTCTTTGATTTTCTCCCTGGCTCGGGCCGAAGGCGGAATGGGCAGCCCACTGGTCGGCTGGATAGTGGACAAGTTCGGCTCCCGGCCCATGATCCTGTTTGGGGGACTTACCGCCGGAGTAGGTCTGATCCTGATGTCCAGAGCCGACAGCTACTGGCAATTGGTCCTGATCTTCGTGGGTGTTGTATCCACGGGCAAGACTGCCGGCCTGGGCCAGACCCTGATGGCAACGGTCAACCAGTGGTTCGTTCGCCGCAAAGCCCTCGCCATGTCCACCTTGATGACGTCATTTGCCGCCGGCGGGGCCATCGCGGTGCCCCTGCTCCATTTCGGGATCGCCAATATCGGGTGGCGGGATACCCTTTTCTACACGGGTATCTTCATATGCTTGCTGACCTTACCCGTGGCCTTAGTACTGCGAAGCAAACCCGAAGACATGGGCTTGTTGCCCGATGGTGACGTCTCACCGGCGGCGGCGCCCGGCTCCGGACGGTCTAGGGTCAGGGCCCGCCCGGGGGCCCAGGAATTTACCGTGCGCCAGGCCCTGCGCACCCATACCTTCTGGTTCATGTTGGCCGGGGTCGTCGCCCGGGTTTCGGCCACCAACGCAATCATCATCCACATATTCCCGTTGCTGGAGGATGAGGGCTTGTCGGCCCAGACGGCGGCCGTGTATGTTTCCGTGATGTTTTTCCTGGCTATTCCCCTGAGATTTGTCATGGGCATGGCCGGGGGACATGTTTCCCCTCGCAAGCTGCTTTTCGTCGGGCTGAACCTGGGAGCGGTGGGATTGCTGGCCTTGCTGGTCCTAGACGGAACGGCCGGGGTTGTAGTTTTCATTCTTACTTTGGCCGTGGTTGAAGGGGTTAGCTCTGTCAACTGGATCATGCTGGGCGATTACTTTGGCCGTGGCCGGTTCGCCAGCCTCATGGGCGTGATGAGCGTGTTTCACAACATTGGATTGTTCGTGTCCCCGATCTTCAGCGGGTGGGTCAAAGACCAGACCGGCAACTACGATTTGGTGCTGATTGCCTTCATCCCCTTGTACGTGCTGAGCGGTTGCTTGTTTGCGTTGGCCAGCCGGCCTGCCCCGCCGCGGGTCGCTGCGCCAGCTACTGCGCAGGCCGTCGCGCCGAGGTGACCCAGGCTATGGCGCCGTGCCTGAATCAAGGGTGCAACCGGTCTAACGTGATGCTATAATGCCAGCCAGGAGGTGTCCAATTGGAATGGATTGATTTTGCAACCCCAAAAACCATCAGCGAGGCCGTTGAACTGCTGGCCTCCAAGGGAGACCGGGCCCGGCCCATAGCGGGTGGAACCGATATTCTGGTACAGCTTAGAGGGGGCCGGCGAAGCCTGGACCTCTTGGTGGACGTGAAGCAGATTCCAGAGTTGAACGAGATTTCCTACGATTCCCAGAGGGGTCTGGTGTTGGGGGCTGCGGCTCCTTGCTACCGGATCTACGAGAACCAGGAAGTGGCCGCAGCCTATCCGGGGCTGATGGATTGCGCAACCTTGATCGGGGGCATCCAGATTCAGGGGCGCGCCAGCATCGGCGGCAATCTGTGCAACGCCGCTCCCAGCGGCGACTCCATACCAGCGCTTATCGCTCTTAGTGCAGTGGCCCACATAGCCGGACCCAACGGCACCAGAGAAGTGCTCGCCGAAGACTTTTGCACCGCTCCGGGACAGAACGTGTTGCAGCCCGGGGAATTTCTAGTGTCGATTCACATCCCAGCGCCCGTGGCCCATTCCGGCGTCAACTACCTCAGGTTCATACCCCGCAACGAGATGGACATTGCCGTAGTGGGAATAGGCACCTCGGTGGTCCTGGACGCATCGGGCCAGAACTTCGTGTCGGCCCGTATCTCCCTGGCTTCCGTTGCTCCTACGCCGGTGTTCGCCAGAGACGCCGGTGACAGTTTGGCGGGCAAGCCGGTATCCGAGGCCTCGATTCAAGAAGCTTCAGAAAAGGCCCAGGCCGATGCCAAGCCCATCAACGACATGCGGGGGACCATCAGGCAAAGGATCCACTTGGTGGGAGTCTTCACCCGGCGAACATTGAACACCGCAGTCCAACGCGCCAGAGGGGAATAAACATGCCAGTACCAACCCACGTAGTTACCACAATAAACGGAGACCCGGTCAACTTCCTTTGTGAACCGCGACAGAGCCTGTTGGAGGTTCTTCGGGACGTGTTGGGCTTGACCGGCACCAAAGAAGGTTGCAACGACGGCAACTGCGGCGCCTGCACGGTTATCATGGACGGAAGGATTGTCGACTCCTGCCTGGTTATGGGTGTGGAAGCCCAGGACAGCGAGATCACCACCATCGAGGGCCTGGCCACCCCCGAGGGGCTGCACCCTCTGCAACAAGCATTTTTGGAGCAGGCCGCTCTCCAGTGCGGCATCTGCACGCCGGGCTTCATTGTCGCCGCCAAAGCCCTGTTGGACCAAGAGCCCAACGCCGATGAAGGCCGCATTCGCTACTGGCTGGCGGGCAACCTGTGTCGCTGCACCGGGTACGACAAGATCGTCCGCGCGGTGTTGGAGGCCGAAAAAATCTCGAAATAGAGGTAACCGAGCATATGGCCTCCCAGACGGCTTCGCAATCGGGTTCGAATATCGTGCTCTCGCAGGTCGAGTACCGGGTTGTTGGCAAGCGCCCCGTGCGTCCCGACGGTGTAGACAAGGTTACCGGACGGGCCAGGTATGGGGCCGATATCGCTCCCACCGGCGCGCTTCACGGCAAGGTGTTGCGCAGCCCCCATGCCCATGCCCGGATCAAGTCCATCGATACCTCCAAGGCAGAAGCCCTATCGGGGGTGAAGGCCGTCATTACGGCTCGGGACTTCCCATTTGCTTCTCTTAGCAAAGAGGAATTGGGCGGCGATTACCAGCGGCTCAAGTTCTCCAGCCATCACGCCATGGCCGGGGACAAAGTGCTCTATAAAGGACATCCGGTGGCCGCGGTGGCTGCCACCAATCCCCATATCGCAGAGCAGGCCCTGGGCTTGATCAAGGTCGAATACGAGACTCTGCCGGCCGTGGTGGATATCCGTGAGGCCATGGAGAAAGGCGCCCCCCTGCTGCACGACGACCTGTACACCGTTTCCATGGGAGATACCGCCGAGACTGCCAGCAACGTTGCCACCCATACCCGCTTCGAAAAGGGAGACGTGGAGGCAGGCTTCGCCCAAGCGGACGTGGTGGTGGAACGGGAGTTTGAAACCGCTTCGGTGCATCAGGGTTACATCGAGCCCCACAACGGGACGGCCTTCTGGAACTCCGACGGCCAGTTGGACATCTGGTGTAGCACCCAGGGAACATTCATGGTAAGGGCCAGCGTGGCCGACCTGCTGCGGCACCCGGTATCCAAGGTCAAGGTCACGCCCATGGAGATGGGCGGGGGCTTTGGCGGAAAGATTACAGCCTACCTGGAGCCCTTAGCCGCTCTGTTGTCCAAGAAGACGGGGCAACCGGTAAAGCTGGTGATGAACCGCACCGAGGTGTTCGAGGCTTCCGGCCCGGCTCCCGGCACCTGGATGAAGGTCAAGATCGGCGCCACCAAGGAAGGGAAGATCACCGCTTGCCAGGCCACCTTTGCCATGGAAGCCGGGGCCTTTCCCGGCTCTCCCGCCAATTCGGGCGCCATGTGCGCCTTCGCCTGTTATGACTACGAAAACGGCATGGTAGACGCTTACGACGTGGTGGTGAACAAGCCAAAGAGCGCCGCCTACCGTGCCCCCGGCTCGCCCCAGGCCACCTTTGCCGTGGAGGCGGTGGTGGACGAAATCTGCGAAAAGCTGGCCATGGACCCCATCGACTTCAGGTTGTTGAACGCCGCCAAAGAGGGTACCCGGCGGTTGGAAGGGCCGGTCTACCGGCGCATCGGTTTGGTTGAGTGCTTGGAAGCGGCCCGCAACCACGAACACTACAAGACCCCGATAGAAGGCAAGAACCGGGGACGCGGCGTGGCCTGCGGCTTCTGGTTCAACCGGGGGTTCGTCTCTAGCGTCAGCGTCACGGTCAACCCCGACGGCACCGTTGGGGTATTGATGGGTTCTGTGGACCTGTGCGGCACCAGGGCATCGATCGCCCAGCAGACCGCCGAAACCTTGGGGATCGACTACGAGGACGTAAAGCCGGCCGTGGCGGACACGGATTCGGTGGGCTACACTTTCCTAACCGGCGGCAGCCGCACCACATTTGCCACCGGGTTGGCCGCCATCAACGCCTGTGAGGAAGTCAAGCAACTGATGGCGCAGCGGGCGGCGGCCATCTGGGAGGCCTCGGTGGATGACGTGGAGTACGTGGACGGCGCCATCCGCCACAAGTCGGACCCGGAGTTGCGCATGACTTTCCGGGAGCTGGCCCGGCGGTTGCTGACAACCGGCGGCGCCATCACCGGTCAGTGCGACATCGACCCATCGGGGGAGGGCGCCGGGTTTGGCGTCCACCTGGTTGACCTGGAAGTGGACCCAGAGACGGGCAAGACGGACATCTTGCGCTACACGGCGATTCAGGATGCGGGCAAAGCGGTCCATCCCAGCTATGTCGAGGGACAGATGCAGGGAGGCGCGGTCCAGGGGATTGGCTGGGCCTTGAACGAAGAGTACTTCTTCAACGGCCAGGGCCAGATGATGAACTCCAGCTTCCTGGACTACCGAATGCCCACCAGCCTGGACCTGCCGATGATTGACACGGTGATTGTGGAGGTGGCCAACCCTGGACATCCCTACGGTGTACGGGGCGTCGGCGAGGTGCCAATCGTCCCGCCTTTGGCCGCGATTTCCAGCGCTGTGTCCCACGCCATCGGGACCCGGATGCGCTCCCTGCCCATCACTCCGGGCAAGATACTGGAGGCGCTTTGGGGCAGCGGCGGAGCAAAGGCCTCAGGCGATTAGTATTGAGACCGGTATTCAGGGGACCTGCTTGCAGGTCCCCTGAATACTTGCCTGACAGCGCCTGAACATTAAAGACGCAGCTTCGGTCATGCCGAAAGTCTTCATTCCAACAATGCTTTTACCCTTCAGCGGTGGCCGCTAGGTACAATCGGCCGGCACGGTAGTGATGAGGTTTAAGTGATAGGGTTTAGCGGGTAGAATATTTGACTGGAAGACGAGGAAAGCCACCGGTCAAGTTATTGGTGTCGGCTGGGGGTGTGGTGTACCAGTACGTTGAGGGTCGCCTGCAGACCGTTCTGTGCGGGCACTGCGTCTCTGGCGGGGCAGGTAGCCCTGGTACGGAAGGCCAGGGCTCGGAAAGGCCGGCTTCCCAAAATAATATCCGCTGGAGCCTGGCCAAAGGCACCCCGGACCAGGGGGAAACCCTGGAAGAGACGGCTCTTCGCGAGGTAAGGGAAGAGACCGGCTTGGAAGTCAAGCTGGAGACCTCGATCGGTAGCATCGACTATTGGTTTGCCGGCCGGGACGGAGAAGCCCGTTACCATAAGACGGTGCACTTCTACCTGATGGTGCCCGTGGGTGGACACCCCGATGACCATGACCCGGAGTTTGACGTGGTCCAGTGGTTTAACTTCGACGAGGCGCTGAAGGCGCTGACCTACCCCAACGAGGTGGGAGTCCTGCGTCAAGCGGCGCAGTTGATCAACCAGCAAAAAGGGAGCCGCTGACATGGTGCAATTGCAGGGAGCCCGAGTGGTGTTGCGGGACAAAAAGCTGGAAGATGCCGAACAGGACTATATCTGGCGTTCCGACCCCGAGCTGGCCCGGTTGGACGCGGCCTACCCTCTGACCATGACCTTCGACCGGTTCCTGAAAATATTTGAGGACCAGCTAAAGTACCCGACCCCAGGCTCCCACCACTTCGCCACGGAAACCCTGGACGGCAAGTTCATCGGCAATTGCATGTACTACGACCTGGACAGTGTGAACATGGAAGCGGAGCTGGGCATAGTACTGGGCGACCGGGATTACTGGGGGAACGCTTACGGCTACGACGCGGTTACCACCTTGCTGGAGTACATGTTCACCGAGAAGAAGCTTCGGCGGGTCTACCTGCATACCCTGGAGTGGAACAAACGGGCCCACGGCTGTTTCGCCAAATGTGGCTTCGTTCCCGTGAGGCCGGTGCGGCGGCTATCTCACGACTTTATCCTCATGGAAGTATACCGGGAAGACTGGTTGGAGAAGGCCGAGCAACGGCTAGCGGACCGGCACGTAATCCGGGATAAAGTGTCCGGCGGGCCGGCCCCGGCGGGTGCTTCCCCTGCCGAGCCCGAATCTAACCCGGCTGGCTAAAGTCCTTTATCGGGCTGGCCATAAGCCTTAGCGGCTTCTCATCCCGGTGCGTTGGCCACCGCCAGGGCCTCGGGCAGGCTTATGTCCTCGGTGTACAGCGCCCGCCCCAGGATTGCCCCTTCAACTCCAGTGGCTACCAGCCGCCGAATGTGGTCCAAGGATGAGATCCCCCCCGAAGCCAGCACGGCCATTCCTGTGGCTTGCACCAGCGTCGCGTTGGCATCGAAGTTGGGCTCGGTCAATGTGCCATCCCTGGATATATCGGTGTAAAGCACCCGGCGAACTCCCAGACGCGCCATCTCCAAGGCCAGGTCCAGGACGCTGTAAGAGGTCTGTTCCGTCCAACCCTTGATGGATACTTGGCCGTCTCTAGCGTCCAGTGCCACCACCACCCGGTCGCTGCCGTAATTCCGGCACAGGCGTTCCACCACGGCTGGTTCTTGCACCGCGGCAGTACCGATCACCACCCGGTCGGCGCCTTCGCCCAAGAGAAAATCCGCCGTGTAGGCATCTCGGATTCCGCCGCCGATCTGGACAGGAATCGTCAGGTGGCCGATGATTTCCTGGATGACCTTGATGTTGGATGGGAGACCCCCGGCCGCCCCATCCAGGTCCACCACGTGCAAGCGCGGCGCCCCTTGGTCCTGCCAATCCAGCGCTACCAGCAAGGGATTGTCGGCGTAGACCGTCTCCTGGCCGTAGTCACCTTGATACAGCCGAACGCAACGGCCCGCCCTGAGATCGATGGAGGGTATGATTTCCATGGATTCGGCAGCCCTCAGCAAATCCCCCCAACCCCCCTTTCATAAAGGGGGGCGAAGGGGGGATTTGATACCCGCTGCGTGCCGGCAACCTGGGATTCCGTGGCCAGGTTGACGAAGTTTTCGTAGATGCGCAGGCCGAGGCGGCCGCTTTTTTCCGGATGAAACTGGGTGGCAATCAGGTTACCCTGGGCGTAGACGCTGCAGAAGGGCACGCCGTATTCGGTCACGCCGGTCACGCCGAGTTGGCTGTCCGGAGCTGCGTAGTAGCTGTGAACAAAGTAAAAATGGCTGTCCTGGGGTATTCCTTGGAACACGGGGTGCTCCGTTTGCCAGCGAACGCTGTTCCAGCCCATGTGGGGCACCTTCAACCCTTGTGGCAGCCGCTTCACTACCCCTGGGACGATGCCCAAGCACGACGCATCACCCTCCTGGGTGCGATCCAGCAACAGCTGCAACCCCAGACACACGCCCAGGAACGGCCGGCCGGAAGCAACGTACTCCCGCAGAGGCTCGACCAAACCTCGCTGACGCAGGGCCTCCATGGCTGCGGGGCCCGAGCCCACTCCGGGCAGGACCACTGCGTCCGCCTTCGCCAATTGGGCGGGGTCTCCAGTGACCGTGGGGGTCACGCCCACCGACTCCAGGGCTTTGGCTACGCTGCGCAAGTTGCCCGAATCGTAGTCGATTACCACCAAGTTGATGAAGCTGGACAAGCCGGTCTATTCCTTCTGGCCGGTGGCCCTCTCGAAGGGCAGTTCCCGGTCCTGGTAACGGGCCAGCACGAACAGCAAGTCGCCCAGACGGTTCAAGTAGCTGAGTATCAGGTCGTTGGTCAGCAATCCCGCTTCCTTGACCGCCACCACCCGCCGTTCCGAGGTGCGGATGATGCAGCGGGCCAGGTCGATGGCCGCCGAGGCGGGAGAGCCGCCCGGAAGGATAAACACCGTGGGCATTACAAAGTTTTCTTCCAGGGAGTCGATGGTCTTTTCCAGGTTTTCCACCATTTCCGCAGTTACGGGGGCAAAGTGCTGCTGGAACAGCTCGTACTTGTCGGGATCGGTGGCCAGCTCGGCGGCGATGGTGAAAAGCTCCCGTTGCAAGTCGCGCAGGGTGTCATTGACCCGTTGGTCCTCGGTAAATGCACGGGCCATACCCATGGCGGAGACGGCCTCGTCGGTGATGCCGTAGGCTTCGGTGTGGGGATTATTCTTGGACACCCGGCCGCCGTACAGCAGGCTGGTTTCGCCTTGATCGCCGTACCTGGTGTATACGCGCTTCCGATAGGAAGATGATGAGCTAGCCAATGGTTATATCCTCACAGTGCAAATATGAAAGAAAGGGGGTGGAGAATCAAGGGGCCTGGGGCCCCTCTCCTAACAAAATTGTAGCATAGGGGTGATTGCCGGGCTATACTTACTTGGCTCCAGAACGAATGAGGTAGATGGTTATGCCACCGGAAATCCGCGTAATCGGCGTTGAGGGTATCCCCGAGATTCAGCCGGGGGACGACTTGGCTTCCCTGGTGATGGACGCCGCCCAAGGCCAGAACACCTCCTTCCAAGCCGGGGACATAATCGTTGTTACCCAAAAGATTGTGTCGAAAGCCGAGGGCCGGGTTTTGAGCCTCGACAGCGTCGAGGCGTCACCCTTTGCCGTGAGCATCACCGAAGGCCACCGCCGGGACCCCCGCCACACCGAGCTCATCCTACGCGAAAGCGAACGGGTGGTACGCATGGACCGGGGAGTGATTATCAGCGAGACCCGCCACGGGTTCATATGCGCCAACGCAGGCATCGACGCGTCCAACATCCCGGGCTCGGACACCGTGTGCTTGCTTCCGGTGGACTCCGACGCCTCGGCCCAGAGAATCCGCCAAGCCGTCAAGGACCGGCTGGG
>JADFFS010000236.1 GCA_022568195.1 Chloroflexota bacterium
TATTCTATTGTTAAGCAGGCATTATGTTACTAATGGCTGGCAGCCATGTCAAGAATGATAGCGGTGGGGCAGGGCAATCGCGTGATACACAGAGGCGATTTTCCAGTTGACCCCGGGAGACGGCGCGGAAAAGCAAAAGGGCGCCTGCTGGCGCACCATCGTCATTCCGGCGCAGGCCGGAATCCAGCCGCGTCTCGTGTCCCACTGACGAACATCGCGCTCAAGCTCACGTCTCTGGGTTCCGGCTTTCGCCGGAAAGACGAAAGGGAGACCGTCTTTATGATTTGACATACCTGTACATAGGAAATAAGACGCGATTGCCCTGGGCGGTGGGGCTGGCGGCGGGCTGACTGGCCCGATGTCTTGGCAGGCCGGCTTTCGAACCAGGTTGACAGACTTGAAAGGCCGCCAACATAATTAGGCGCTTCCTGAGCAAGACCTTGAGTTTTAGGACTAAGACAATGGCGGTTGAGTATAAACAATGGGAGTTTTCCTCCCAGGAACAGCAGAAGTTTCAAGACTGGATGGACCGGATCAAGACGGGGCACACGGGCACCCAAGACATCCGAAACCAGAAAATAAACTTCACACCATTAACCAAGCCTCTTTCCGAATGCACGGTCACCGTGGTGAGCACCGGCGGCGTCCACCGGAAGTCTGACCAGGCCTACGACGTGGCCAACCCCCATGGTGACTGGTCCTTTCGGGAGATTCCCACCGACACCGATATTTCTGACCTGGCGATAACCCACACCCACTACAACCACGTGGAAGCGGACCGGGATATCAACTGCATGTTCCCTCTGGACCGGTTGCGGGAGCTGCGCGACCTGGGCGTCATCGGCGGCATAGCCCCCATGGCCTACAGCATCATGGGGTTCGTACCCAACCCGGTGCACTTGGTGGAGGAAACGGCCCCCGAGCTGGCGCGGCGGGTCCGGTCCGAAGGCGTTGACCTGGTGGTGATGACCTGCGGTTGACCCATCTGCCACCGGTCCGTGGGACTGGTGCAAAACCAGATCGAGGGCGCCGGGGTATCCTCCATCTCCATGACCGTCCAACCCCACATCACCGGCAGCATAGGGTCGCCCCGGGCGGTCTACATACGCTTCCCCGCGGGCAACCAGTTGGGGGAGGCAGGCAAGCCCATTCAGCAGCGCACTATTCTTACCGACGTGCTGGAAGCGGCCAGATATATCCAAGCACCGGGCACCATCCTTGAGCTTCCCTATCGCTGGCGGCGGTTCCCGGTCCAAGAAGAGCCGGTTTACCCGGGAACGTCCATGGGCCCCCGGCATCCCCAGGTGGAGGCCATGGGGGAGTCGCTGGACAACCTGGTGCGCACGGCCCAAGAATACAAGGTCTACCTGGAAGAAAGGCTATCCCAGGAAAAAGCCAGCGCCTCGCCCATCCACGGGTTGGCCGGTACGCTGCAAACCCACATTGACCGGGTCGCCCGCTTGATCGAGATACTGGATACCGACGCCCTGGACCAGTTGCGGGAGATCACCAACCCTATCGCCACGTTAGAGCTGCGGGCCAGCGGCAAGTTCGTCTAGATGAGGGTTCGGACCCGTGCTAGCAACGAGAGTTTCCGATCGCAGCTGGTGATTCGACAAGCCTGTCCTGAGCCCTTCGGTCCGTGTCAGGGTAAACTCCGCCGAAGGGCTGACCACGAACGGGCGGCCATTTCCGTTCGTCATGAGCGTATCGAAGGACGGTCGCAGCGAATCCCCAGACACGATAGAGCGGCGCCAAATTGCTGATGCAACACTCCTCACTGCCCCGCGAAAACCTGGGCCTGTTCACTGACCTGTACGATCTGGCCGTGGCCTAGGCGTACTTTCGATAGGGCATGTCCGCCCCGGCCAGCCTCTTCAACTCCACCCCTTGTACCTCGCCAAACATGATGTACCCGGCGGCCACCAAGTAGCCCCAGTCCGTGGTTCAGTATAGATTGCCCCTACCCAGCCGCCACCGCCCAACGGCGCGGAGCATCCGCCACAACCACTTCCGACCTGTAGCACGAGACACATGGTGTCCCAAAGGACATGGCATTGACCGGGTTTATCGGTGTAACATATTTGCTGCAACTGCTAACGTTCAAGAACCCAGGTCAGGAGGAGAGGACATGGTGAAAATCAAGCACATAGCCTACACAACTACCGATCCGGACAAGATGGCAGCTTTCTTCAAGGAATCCCTGGGCATGGAAGAGGTGGGCCGGGGCAGCGCCGGCCACGTTTACCTCAGCGACGGAGACCTGAACTTGACCATTAGAAAGTGCAAGACCGGGGACGATGTCGACGTAGGCACCTTCGGCCCCGATTACAGCGGTATTCACCACATAGGCTTCGTGGTGGATAATGTGGAAGAGTGCGCCGCCAGTATGGTTAAGGCGGGAGCGAAGCGGCTGACACCTGAAGGTGGGGGCCGCAATCGCGGCCCGGGGCCCAGCCAGGCCGAAATCAAGTTGAGCGGGCCCGATGGGATTATCTTGGACGTATCCGAGACAGGCTGGCTGGGCAATTAATTGAGGCCCACGCCGCCTTCATGGCACGAAGCGGTCCGCCGCGTTCAACTTGACGCCAATCTGACCCTGAAATATACTGGGCCGGGCTATTTAGATAAGGACAACCATAACTCCTCCCAGAGAAAAAAGTTGAGGTAAACATATGCCGAAGTTGAGACTCATCAAGCCGCTGGCGGCGCTGCTGACGGTATTTATCCTTGCTCTGGCGACGGCCGCCTGCGCTGGTGCTGCCGGGCTCGAGGGACCGCCAGGACCTCCGGGAGCGCCGGGCCTTCCGGGCATATCAGGCCAGCCGGGTCTGGCGGGCCTTCAAGGCGTACCGGGTAACCCGGGCTCTTCAGGGCTTCAGGGACGTCCGGGGGCTGCGGGCGTTCCGGGTGAACAGGGACCTGCGGGTCCGCAAGGAGCCGCTGGGCCAGCCAGCGCGGCATTCCCCACGTCCATCATGTTGGTGCCAAATGAGGTCGAAGAAGGACGCCCTAGGATAAAAGTCATAGGCTCTGGCTGGCAACCCGACGAGGCGGTGGCCATCGAAGTTTACGGGCCGGACGGATACCACGTTTTCATCGGCGGTGCCGCCGCGGACCAATCGGGAACCTTTGAGGTCACCATCAGGCCGAGAAGGCGCGTAAGGGAGGGCGGACCTTTAAAGCCCGGATTGCACGGCGTGGTCGCCCTGGGCACCGTGAACGGCGGCGCCAGCGCTACCCTGATGGTAACCAGCAAGCCCACGATCGTGGAGGCCAGGGGAGCCGTCTTCGACGCTAGGGCCCACCCCGTGAGCGCGGCAGTATTGGAGAGGTTGACGGGCTCAAGCATGCCCGCATCGGGCGCCGATGAGCTAATAGCCCTTTTGGACGAGGCTAACGTTGAGAAAGCCATGTTCGCGTCCTTTGGATTCCATGCCCGAGGAGCACCGGATGATGCAGCGAGTAGTGCCGAGAACGACTTCACTGCCGAGGAGGTAGCCAAATACCCGGACCGGTTGATAGGTTTTTGCGGCATTAATCCTCTATACCCCGGCGCTCTGGAGGAGATTGACCGCTGCCTGGACCTGGATGGGATGGTGGGCATAAAGCTTCAAATCCCTATCTCAGGGGTGGATCTGACAAACGCGGACCACGTTGCCGACTTGCTCGCTGTTTTTGCTAAAGCCGAGGAGCACGATGCGCCAGTGCAACTGCATTCACAGACTCCGAGCGTTCCCCCCTATGCCGCCAGCGCCTCCGCGAATTTAGCTGCCATAATCAACGCACACCCTGACGTCCGCGTTCTTCACTCTCACTGCGGCGGATTTATGGACGAGAATACAAGGCAGTTGTGGCTGGGTACCATGAGGCCGAACGTCGAAACCTCTTTCTTGGACTTGAGCGACTGCCTGCTCCTTTTTGAGGACGCACCCATTTCCAAAAGAGAGCTGATGGTATGGATGCTGAGGAAATGGGGAATTGAACGTGTGCTGTGGAGCTCCGACAATCTCGTGCTTCGTGGTCCTGACTCGTCGTTGAAACCGCTTGCTGCCCTGGAGACGTTGAGCAAGTTCCCCTTCACGCAGAAGGAGATGGACATTATTCGCAACAATGATGGGTCGGCCTGGTTGTCAGGCAAGGCGGGACAGTAAGACTCAGCAGGTAGGCCCCTACTGTTGCAAAGCTCCCAAGAGACCGGGAAGGCGCTAGGGTAACCACAGCCAACCCTCCCAAGAGAGCGTAACTGGGATTCTGCGAAAGCAGCGATCAGGGTTGCGCTCTTTTCTGTTGCCCAGGAGGGACCAAATGCCAGCACCGGCACCCGGCCAGGACGAGTCCAGGGACGGATACATTGCCCGACGTATGACCGAGAGAACGACACCGAGGACGAAGGCGGCCGCCGTGCCGAGTGTCAGCTTGCTTGGAACGAGAGCCAGGACGAGGAAGCCCAAGAGGGGCCAACCGAGGGAGCTTCGGCAACCTCCTCTCGCAAGTACCAGAGCCCTAAGTGTCCCTGTCTTTCCACTTTGGCGGCCGGTCCAGGGTGATAATGGGCTTTCATGTGGGGCAGGACCGGGTCGAAGGACGGCATGCCTAAAAAGGCCACCCCGATCAACTGGGGTGGCCTTATTTATTGGCAGGTTACTTGCCG
>JADFFS010000065.1 GCA_022568195.1 Chloroflexota bacterium
CGCTTGGACCGAGCGATTCGGCTTCATTTTCTCAACCAACGCCCAGATTTTCTTTAAACAAGTTTTCCGACGTGGACCGGTTCCCCGAGTCGGCGAACCAATGGGACCCTAGCCGCGCCGTCTCCACGAGGCTTTTTACACCACAGTTACATAAATCTTGTGCGCTAACGTGGGTTGAGGGTCGCTGCGTGAGGCCCAAAACCAAGTCTTTTTGTTATCCCAATAGAGACCTAAGAGAGGCAGTGCGAACCAACTTTCGGCGGGGATCGGCTGGTAGGTAGGATAGGCTACCAGGCAACGGCCCCGCTTAGGCAACTCATGAACCCCTGATGTTTGCCGCAAGGTGGTGGGCCGCCTCCCGAACCGCCTCCCCATCCAGCACGGCAATCAGGTTGCCGTTCTCGGCGGTCTCGAAGGACGATTCCTGGTGGAATTGGGGCACCAACTCGGCTACTGCCGCCTGTCGTTGTTGCTCGGTCAGACCAGCGGCCTCGCCAACGTCCCCGTCAGTGGTATCGGCCAGGTGGCCCCGAATCGCGGCGGTAAGCAGCTCCACCTCGACGGCCTTGCGCTGTATCTGGCCTATACTGTCCACGTGCCGCCCAAGGTAACAGCCGCCGAACTGGAGGAACTCGCATTGCCTCTGGTCCAACTCGCCGGTGCTCTGGTACCTGGGTTCCAGCTCGTGCTCCTCCAGGTAATCCCTAACTTCCTGGTCTTCCGAGTCGGGGCTTTCCATATCGAAGATCAGGATGACCCGGTACATGAAGAACTCGGCTGGCTCTATCTTTATAAACACCCGGCACCTGCCTTGTCTGCTGGGCTAACGGCCTACCGCCCGCAGAATCCGGTCCACGTTGCTGGGGTCTGGCTTCAGCGATCCATCGTCGATACCGTGCATGGCGTCGACGATCGCATCATGGAAGGGTGTCGCGACCCCCACTTCCCGGCCCTTGTCGCATATTAGCCCGTTCATGTAATCGATTTCCGAGCGGCGTCCCTTCTTGACGTCTTGGGCCATGGAAGCCAGCCAGTTGACATTACCGCCTCGCTCGCCCAAAAAGTCGTTCAGTTCCTCGAAAACGTCCCCCTTGTCGGCCTCAGCCCACATCTGGGCCGGTTTGCCGGCCACATCCACCACGTTCAGGCCTTGGGCCAAGCCGACTTTAGCGCCTTCTTTGGCCAGGTGGATCCTTATGGACAGGCACCGGGCGTCTTTTGCCAATTCTTGTGACCCCATGGCGGTCATGGCCGAGATGGCGTTGCCCATGCCGTTCTGGCACAGCTTGGACCACCGCTCTCCCCACAGGTTGTCGGTGGCGTAGGCGGCATCGATCCTATCGAGCATGGCGGCAATCTTCTCGGACCTGGGCGTGATCTGGCTGTTGTGCTCGCCCACCCGGAAGACCACATGGCCGTGGTCGCGGCCCAATTCGCCGCCCCGGTTGACGTGGCCCGGCTCCCACAAAGCAACCTCGATATGGGAGGCCACCGACCCCAAGGCGCGTTCTGGGCCCACAATTTCGCCGATCACCGGGTCGTTCCAGCAGTTCTGGATGGAGACGAAGAAGCCGTCGGGTTTGACGTACCGCTTGATGAAGTGGGTCGCCCACTCGGTGTCGTAGGACTTCACGGTAATAAAAGCGATGTCAAAAAAGTCCTGGATGTTTTGGGCCTCGGTCAGATGCATCGCCTTCACCTGGACGGTGAAATCGTCGTAGCTGCTGCTGGCGCGCAGGCCCTTGCTGCGCATGGTTTCCACGTGCTCCGGCCACATGTCGATGAAGGTTACGTCCTCACCATCTCTGACAAAGTGGGCACCCACAAAACTGCCCACGGCGCCGGGTCCCATTATCGCTATCTTGTCGCCCACGGTTAAGACCTCCTGTCTGTTGGGGATTAAGGGCCGTCGTCCCATTGCCGGTGGGTTGATTCATGAACCGGACGAATGAAGCGGCGGCTATGCCAGCCAACTTGATGCCGTTAATACTAGGGTAGCAGACGCTCGATGGCAATCGCCTTGAATTTCAGCAGTCCAGGGTCTAAAGGGTGACCAGCCGGGCATCGTAAATTTGAGGGAGGGCCTTGATCTCCTCCAGCACGGCAGGCGGTATCGGGTCGTCCAACCCGAGAATCATCATGGCTCGTCCTCTCAGACTCAGCCGTCCCACTTCCATGAAGCTGATGTTGATGTTGTGACGCCCGGCGACCGTGCCCACGGCGCCGATGGAACCGGGTTGGTCCTGGTTGTCCACAAATAGGAGGTAGGGAGTCGAGGGCACTATGTCCAACCAGTAGTCGTTGACCTTGACGATGTGGGTCTCGTCCCTCATTGAGGTCCCGGCCAAAGTTATCGGCTGGCCGGTGGTCTCCAAAGTGGCGGTTAGAATGCTGGTGTATTCTTGGGCCGCTGGGTTGCGCTCCTCGGTGACGCTCAATCCTCTTTGCTGGGCCAGGATCGGGGCGTTTATCAGGTTCACGTGCTCTCCGCTGACCGCCCCCAGCAGGCCGGCCAGCACGGCGGCTTTCAAGATCGCGGTGTCGTGCTCGGCGATTTCCCCTTCGTACCGGACGGTTACCCCGACAAACTGACCCTCCGCCAGGCTGGTTAGCAGCTTCCCCAGGACTCCGGCTACCCGCACGTAGGGGGCCAGCACGCTGTGGACTTCGGGAGTAACGAATGGGGCGTTGACCGTGTTGCGGGCAGGGCTGCCATCGAGAACCGCCAGCACCTGCTCGGCGGCCTCTATCGCGACCTCACGCTGGGCTTCCTCGGTGGAGGCGCCCAGATGAGGGGTCGCCACGACCTTCGGGTGGCTTAACAAAGGGTTGTCCCCCGGGGGCTCCTTGGCAAAAACGTCCAGGGCCGCGCCGGCCAACCGGTCACCGTTCAAGGCCTCGAGCAGGGCATCCTCGTCAATCAACTCGCCGCGGGCTACGTTAATCAGGCGGGCGCCGGGCTTGATCAGGGATAGCTGGCGGGCGCCAATCATGTGTTGGGTGGAATCGGTGAGGGGGGTGTGCAACGTAATAAAGTCGCTCTCCGCCAGCAATGCGTCCAACGGCATCAGCTCCACGCCCAGACGGAGAGCGTAATCCGGGGAAACGAAAGGATCGTAGCCCAACAGCCGCATGCCGAAGCTCTGGGCTCTTCGCGCCACCTCGGTTCCCACCCGGCCTAAACCCGCGATACCCAAGGTCTTGTTGCGCACCTCGATACCCATAAAAGCGCTACGCCGCCACTCGCCGCCTTTCACCGAATGGTGAGCATCGGGGATGTTGCGTGCCAGGGCCAGCATCAGGGCCATGGTGTGCTCCGCCGCGGCCACGGTGTTGCCGGTGGGAGCGTTGACCACGGCAATCCCGGCGCTGGTGGCGGCTTCCAGGTCAATGTTGTCCACCCCAATCCCCGCCCGGGCGATAACCTGGAGGCGCTTGCCCGCACGGATAGCCTCGGCGGTGACCTTGGTTTCACTGCGGACCACCAGGGCGTCGTATTCCGGCAGAATCTCCAGCAGTTCCTCGGGTTTAAGCCCGATCTTCACGTCCACCTGGGCCCGGGAACTGAGGAGGTCGACCCCCTCTTGGGCAATGGGGTCCGCCACCAGTATTTTGGGCATGTTTGTTTCCTGTGTTTGGGACCGGCGGGGTGTTTGCTCGTTTCCGATCTCGTCTTTGGATGGCCTTTAGAATATAGCACATAGGGCCGAGGGCAACGTCTTGATCGCGTGGTTATTGGACACTTCACAGTCTGTGTAGCCTCCGGCCACTCTTTGGAATTTACATGCTTATCTATCCGGGACTTTTCTTGACCCCGCGGGGCAGCGTAGCTAGGATGAACCTTGGCTAGCGATGCAGTCCTCGATTTACGTATTGCAGTATTTACGTTACTATCCCATCGGTTCTGCGATGCCTCGAGCGCATGGGGCGGAAAAGCCGTCAGCTATCAGCAGTCAGGTATTTTAAACGCCCGGCTCATGGGCAAGGAAACGTTGCTGAGAGCCGGTGAATAGCCCAAAGCTCCCGGTTAGTTTAGGACAAGAATACAAAGCTGAAGGCTGATGGCTGACAACTGATTGCTCAAAAGGAGTTCACCCAACATGGCCGCAGATTTTACCGAAGAGTTTGTCGATGTGGGCGGCATCCAAGTCCACATGCTAAAGGGGGGTTCCGGGGACCCGCTGGTGCTGTTCCACGGTTCGGGTGGCAGCTCCGGTTGGCTGCGTTACGTCCAAGAACTGGCCGGCCGCTACACGGTTTACCTTCCGTCCCATCCCGGTTTCGGGAAGTCGGAACGCCCTGAATGGCTGGAGTCCATTGCCGACCTGGCCTCCTTTTACACCTGGTTTTTGGAGCAAGCGGGGCTGGAAGGCTCCCGGGCCATCGGCTTCTCCATGGGCGGATGGCTGGCGGCGGAGATCGCGGTGTCGTGCCGCCACGCTTTTAGCAAACTGTTGCTGGTGGATGCGGTGGGCATCAAGCCCCAGGAGGGAGAGATAACCGACATCTTCATCATCAGCCCGGCTCAGGTCACCGAGCTACTGTTTCATGACCCCAAGCAAGCCCCCGAGTATGAACAGGTATACGGCGGTGAGCCCACCCCGGAGCAGCAGGACGTGGCCGAGCAAAACCGGGAGATGGCGGTTCGCTTGTGCTGGAAGCCATACATGTACGACCTCAGGCTGCCGGGTCTGCTGGCCCGGGTCAATATCCCTACACGCATCATCTGGGGCAAGGAGGACCGGTTGGTCCCCCTGGAGTGCGGCCAGCTATACCAAAAAGCCATTCCAGGCTCGGACCTGGTGGTCATTGACAACTGCGGCCACGTACCACAGATAGAAAAGCCCGCAGAGTTCGTCAGTACGGCCCTGGAGTTCTTCGCCTGACTTCCCGAAATAGCCACAGAGGCACAGAGGCACAGAGAATTTGGGCATAATAGATTATCCCCGCAATTGCTCAGTGTTCTCAGTGTCTCCGTGGCCAAAAATTAAAGGAGCGCTACACGATGGATGTCTTTTACTTCACCGAGATGCCCTTCGCCGATTTTCCCGAGTCCGAGGCGGAGAAGTACCCGTCCATGCGGCTCACCTTCCCCAACACCTACTTTGACCCCGCAGTGGCCAGCGACCTGTTCAAGCGGTACCTGGACGAGTACCAGTATGCCGAGGAAGTAGGGTTCGACGGTCTGATGATCAACGAGCACCACAACACGCCGTCTTGCATGGACGTGGAGGTAAACATCACCGGCGGTATCTTGGCCAGGATTACCAACCGGGCCAAGATTTTAATGCTGGGGAATATGCTGCCCACCTCGGACAATCCGGTGCGCCTGGCCGAGGAGATCGCCATGTTGGACGTGATCTCCGGCGGCCGCATCCTATCCGGGTTCGTTCGGGGCATCGGTATAGAGAGCTGGGCCAACAACACCAACCCGGTGCACAACCGGGAGCGGTTCGAGGAATGCCACGACCTGATTATCAAGGCCTGGACCACCCCGGGGCCGTTTCGGTGGGAAGGCAAACACTATCAGTACCGGGTGGTCAACCCTTGGATGCTGCCCTTGCAGAAACCCCATCCTCCGGTATGGGTTCCCGGCACCGGCAGCCCGGAAACGGTGGAGTGGGCCGCCAAGAACCGGTATACCTATGCCGCCTTCCTGACGCCGCTAGACGTGGCCCAGGGCCTGTTCCAGCGTTACCGGGAGTTCGCCGCGGCCGAAGGCTGGGAACCCGGTCCGGACAAGTTCGCCTTCATGGTGTGCTGCCACGTCAACGACACCGAGGAAAAGGCCCAGGAAGCCGGAAAAGCCTTCCTGTGGCGCATGAACTACCCCCTGCGCGGACCCCGGGAATACTGGTCGCCTCCCGGCTACACATCCCGGGCCGGCGCCGCGGCCCTCGCCCGGCGGCGTCCCACGCCGTTGAACGAGATGTCTTACCAAGAGCTTCAGGAGCGCTATCACCTGGTGGTGGGAAACCCCGATTCGGTTATCCGGCAGCTACGCCACATCAAAGACCAGTTGGGTGTTGGCGCTCTGCTTCTGGAGGCCCAGGGAGGCCGGTTGTCCCACAAAGACACCATGCGCTCCCTGGAGCTGTTCGGCAAAGAGGTGATCCCGGCGCTCAAGGACTAGGCGCCGGCCTTGGGAGACGCTAGAACGAGCAGGGTAACGAAAGCTCGCTGCAAAGGTCCCTGATGTACTGCACCACGTCGTTGTGCAGGGGGATGCCCTCAACCCGCCGAACCGCTTCCATCTCGGCCTCGGGCTGCCCGGCCACCAGCACCCGGTCGTGGCCCGGGGCCGGCTTGGTGTTCTTCATCATCAGCAGCCACTCGTCCATCGTTTCCTTGAAGGCATCGACTTCGGTGAAGGCGTCTATGCTGTAGGCAGCGACGTAGTGGCCAAAGTTGGGGCGTCCGGGAAAGGCCCCGTAGCCCATGCCGGTGAGCACCCCGGCCAGGATATCCACCATACAGGCCAGACCGTAGCCTTTGTGGGAGCCCAGCTCCCGGGTGCTGCCCAGGGGAAGCAGGGTGTACTTGTCGGGAGGGTCGATCTCTTCCATGATGGGATTCCCGTCTTCATCGGCCAGCCAGCCCGGTTCCAGCTTGCTGCCCAGCCGCCGGGCGATTCCGATTTTGTTGCCGGCCACGCTGCTGGTGGCGGCGTCAAATACGAAGGGAGGCTCGTTTTTGGCCGGAACAGCGAAAGCGATGGGATTGGTGCCCAGGCGGGGCTCGGCGCCGTAGGTCGGCACCACCGAGGGGGGGCAACTGGTCATGCAAACGCCGATCATGTCGTGTTCCAAGGCCAGCATCGAATGGTAGGAGGCCATACCCAGGTGCCGGGCGTTGCCCACGGTCACCATGCCAACGCCAACGTTTTTGGCCTTGTCGATAGCAATCTCCATCGCTTTTGGCGTGATGATGGTGCCCAAGCCCCGGTCCGAGTCGATAGTGGCCGTGCTTGGCGATTCGCGAACGATCTTCCAGTCGGGTCTCGGGTTGATTTGCCCGTTCTGGTAACCGGTTACGTAGCTGCGCAGCATGTTGGACACCCCGTGGGTATCCACTCCCCGCAGGTCCGCCAGCACCAGCACGTCGGTTGCCACTCGAGCGTCGTCGGCGGGTACTCCCATTTTCTCGAATATGGGGGCGATGGAGTTTCTCAGGTCGCTTTCCTGGACGATGGTCGCATCATCCTGGTTGACCCTGAACTGTTGCAGCACGTCTCTCCTCCTGTGTTCTCGCCGGTGTGTACGCCCGTGTGTACGTAGAGAGGGGTTCCCAAGTACCCAGCCGTCAAACCTGAACCAGCTACGGCTTGCTCGACGCAGTATAGCACCGGGGCAAGCCAGCAACCACCGAAGGTCTATAATATAGCCTCGATACCGGCAGTCCTATTTCCCACAATTCTATTTCAAAGTGGACGGTGACCGGCGTGGCAGAGCTGGCCGTGGTCCTGGCAACCTACAACGAAGCCGAGAACCTGGCAGTCCTGGTGGAAAGCCTCGAGGGTTTGGGCGAAGACCTAGAGCTGTTCATCGTGGACGACAACAGCCAGGATGGGACTCGGGCGGTCGCCGAAAACCTTTCCGCAAAATTCCACAATGTGAACATCATCAACCGTCCCAGCAAGTTGGGTCTGGGCTCAGCGCTGCGGACAGGCTTATCTGCGGCGCTGGCCACCAACGCCCGGTACGCCATGACCATGGACGCAGATTGCTCCCACGACCCGGCCGATGTTCCCCGGCTGCTGGAGGCCGTCAGGGGCGGCCACGCCGACATGGTTCAAGGCAGCCGTTACATCCAAGGCGGAGGGGTCTGCCGGTGGAGCATCAAGCGCCGGTGGTTCAGCCGTACGGCCAACTTCCTCTATCACTTGGCCGCCGGTGGACCCCACGAGTACACCACCAACTTTCGCATCCTATCTCGCCGGGCGGCCTCGGTCGTGGTGGACCGAGCCCGAGGTTGCGGCTATGATTTCGTGCCCGAATCCACGCTATTGGTGATGGCGGCAGGATTAACGGTCGAGGAGGTCCCCATCACCTTCACCGGACGTCTGCGGGGTGAAAGCAAGTTGGGGATGACCGAGGTTATCAAGGGCGTGACCTTCTTTCTTGTTATTGCTCTCCAATACCGGCTCCAATTGGGCCGCTTTTCCAGGAGCAGGTCCGCCAACCTACCCGCGCCAGACTGACCCAGGTCTCTCTCCCCCCCTCGAATGGCTTATCGGGTGGAACCGCCCTTGCACTTAATATTCCCCTTCCATACAGTGGGTTCATAGGGATCGCGTATCTGGTTGAACCTTTTTTGAACCTCGGAGAAATGGGTGTAGGGAGCGGGCATGGGATTGACCCGGTTGGCGCAAACAACGCGAGCGTGGCTTGCGCTGAGCGTTACGGTGGCATTGGTAGCAGGAAGCCTGTTGGCCCTATTTTTCGCCGAGGGTTTGCTTGGTGGTCACTCCGGGCCCGGTACGCCGGTCAGAGCTTTATTCGCCGGCGCCATACTCCAGACGGGTCAGAGTCCCCTCACCTTGATGCCTCCTGCCGCCGCAGCGCCTGCCGCTAACGGTCCGCGGCAAGATACCTCAACCGGCGGTAGCAACAACCTGCCTGTCCTGGTTTTCAGTAGCGCATTGGGGTTGATAGCCGCTGTAGGTATGCCCTGGCTCGCTCGCCGTAACGAAGGTGCAAGGCGACCCGGCGTCGGCACCGCAGATTTTCGGCCCCTGCCGGCGGTCTCACCAGTGCATTCACTTTGATGCCAACGGGGCGCTCAATGCCGGGGCGGGCACATCGATGGCCCTGCTGCCTGAGGGCCTAACCGGCGGGAGCCGCGGACAGTGACCGAGTCGACCGCCGGCGGTATCGTAATTGCTCTTTTCCTGCTGCTGACGTATATCATATTCCGTCTTTTGCTCATCACCTGGGACACCCAGGTCACCGTAACCAGGGAGTTTATGGAACGCCAGGCGGACCGGCTGGCCACCGTCGTGGATATCAATTCCACCACGGACACCGGCTCCGACTGCCTCTCCTACCAGGCCCAGGTCATTAACTCGGGCGATACCCGGGTGGCCGATTTCTCCAAGATGGACGTCCTGGTCCAATACACCAACTCCAGCGACAGCAAGATCGCCACCCGGCTGGACTACAGTTCCGACTGGAGCATCAGCATGGCCCCCGACCAGCGGGACCCCAACGTGTGGAACCCCAACGAGACGGCCACCATCGCCTTCACCATCCCATCTGCCCCGAAAGCTGCCACCGGGGGCACGGTGCTGGTGGTGACACCCCAAGGGATCGTGGACTCTGCTTACTTCAGCTGTACCTGTACCTCGGGAGACACCAGCTTTAAAAGTCCCGCAGCCCAAGCTGCCGATACCGGCGGCAACGGCGATGGGTTCGAGCTGGACCCAACCAACGCGTTTGCCGACGGCGGGGGCAACGCCTCCAACATCAATGGCGACGATGACAGGCACCGGTACCACGACTACGGATTCTCCATCAAGAACAGTTGCGCCATTAGCGGCATAGAAGTGAGATTGGACTGGTGGCTGGACAGTTTGGGCGGCAGCAGCAGCATGGACGTGGAGCTGTCTTGGGATGGCGGCGCTTCATGGACGGCGGCGAAGACCGACACCGTGGAGTCCACCACCGAGCACACAACCATTCTCGGCAGCTCATCGGACACCTGGGGGCGCACCTGGACGGCCACCGAGTTCACCGATGCCAGTTTCCGAGCCAGACTCACTACCAACGGGGTCGGCGGACGAAACTATTTCCTGGATTGGGTGCCGGTCAAGGTTTATTACGCGCCTTAGCGTTGATCGGCAAGGTCCTAATGCCGCCTCAAGTTGAAATCGACCAATGTCATTCCGACCGGAGGGAGGAATCTGGGGATGGGCGGAACGGCCCCACCCCAGATTCCTCGTCGCTTCGCTTCTCGGAATGACAGGTAGTCAAGACCGGTCAATCCATCACAATCAACTCGACGCTGTCCTGGCCACCCCGCGCGGAGCTTATTACCCCTTACATTAGGCCGTAGCTGAGGACGTTGCTATAATCTCCCCAGCCATCTCGGGAGTCGACCTCCATGACCGTACAATTAGACCAAGCCGTGGGAGACCAAGCCCTGGATTTTCTCGCTCGTCTGGGGGCCAATCCGGCTGTTGCTTTCTACGAGCACGATGTGGCCTTTGCGATAACCTCCATATTGGGGCAACTGGGACTGTCCTACTATATGGACCAATACGGCAACATCATCGTCCGTATCCCTGGCAAGGGCCCGGACACCGTACCGTTGGCTTTGGTGGCCCACATGGACCATCCGGGATTCGAGGCTCTCTCGGTACAGGGCGAATACCTGGTTGGCGTGGCCTCGGGGGGAGTGCCCGCCGGCGCTTTCAGGGCCGGAGTTCCTCTGCACGTGGTGTTGCCCGGCGGTGAGCGTCTTCCTGCCGTGGTTGAGGGCCGTCACGGTGACGAAGCAAGCCGGGAGGTGCTGATTTCATTGCGTCACCCCCAGGCAGTGGAGCTGCCCCGTCCCGTGGTGTTCGACCTGCCCGATTACCGGCTTGAGGGGGACACCATTCACATGAGAGCAGTCGACGACCTGGCTGGATGCGCCAGCATTCTGGCAACCCTGGGCGTTTTGGCGTCTCGGCCGCCCGCGGGCGACGTCTACGGCATGTTCACCCGGGCCGAGGAAGTCGGCCTGGTGGGCGCACGGTTGGCCGCCGGGGCTGGAACCCTTCCGCCGGAGACCTTGGTCCTATCCGCCGAGTCCAGCCGTGCCCTACCGGGCGCTGAGGCAGGAGAGGGCCCGGTCATCCGGGTGGGGGACGCCGGCTTCACCTTCGACGCCGAGGCCGAATCGGCCATGATCCGGGCCCGGGAGACCTTGCAAGCCAGGCCCCAGGGGTTCAAAGTCCAGCGCCAATTGATGAGCGGCGGTACCTGCGAGGCCAGCGCATTCGCTATTTACGGCTACCGGACCACCGGTATCGCCTTTCCTCTGGGCAACTACCACAACGGGGGCCCCGACGGCCGGATCGAAGCTGAGTTCATACGTGTGGAAGATTTTATCGGCGGCATCCAACTCATGGTGGAGACGGCCCACCGGGTCTCCGACCGGGCAAACACAGGTGTGCAACAGCGGCTAAGGATTGTGCCCGAAGACCTGCGCCGCCGGTTGGAGGAAACATCCCTGGAGTAGCATCGCCACCGGGTCGGGAACGTCTGGCCTGAAACACTTGGGATGTATCTCGGCCCGCCGGTCTGCATCATATACAATGTCGAATTCCGGATAAGGGGACTGGGAGGCGCAGGCCTATGTTGTCCATGGGTAACATTTATGGGTGGCTTTGAATTAAAGGGCAGCCACCTGTTCCTACTGGCGATGGTGGCCTTGTTGATCGCCGTGTTATTCCTGCCACAACTCCGCCAGTTCTGGCTCAAGCTGCGGTCCGAAGAGGTAACCATCAACCGGCCCGGGCACCAGGGCCTGGGCAGCGAAGGGGGCGGCTTGGATTTACGAATAATCACCATCCTGGGCAAAGATGGAATCCCGTCCATCGACAATCCCCAATTCCTCAAGGGAGAGGAAGCCGACAACCAGATGTTGGAAACGGAACGGGTCATCGGGGTTTCGATCAACGGGGACCACCGGGCCTATTCGCTGAACATGCTGAGCCGCCACGAAATCGTCAATGATACCGTGGGAGGTGTTCCCGTAGCCGTAACCTGGTGACCCCTATGTTTTACGGGCATTGTATATGCCCGCAACATCCAGGGCACGACTTACGATTTCGGCGTCTCGGGCAAGCTGATCATGAACGCCCTGGTGATGTACGACCGGCAGTCCGACACCTTGTGGAGCCAGTTTCTCAGCCGGGCGGTTAAAGGCCCGCTGGTTAACACTCAGTTGGAAATCGTGCCTGCACTTCAAACCACCTGGGCGCAGTGGCTGCAGTTACACCCGGACACCCTGCTGTTGGACAAAGGCGGCAGATACTTCGCCGACACGTACGAGGGGTACTACAGGAACGGCTCGGCGGGAATCCTGGGTGAGTCCAACAAAGACGGCCGCTTGGACAGAAAAGACCTGGTCCTGGGAATCGACCTGGCAGGGTCGGCTAAGGCCTACCCCTTCCGGGAAATGGCCCAGCAAGGTCTGATCAACGACTCGTTCGCTGGCAAAAGCGTGGTCGTGACCTTCGACCCTATCTCGGAGACAGGGGCTATCTTTGACCGCGACATTGATGCCCGGACTTTGTCTTTCGAGAAATTGCCGAATAGGGACGACGGCCTGCCGGCGATGAAAGACCGGGAGACCGGGACTACCTGGAGCCTGCTGACGGGACAAGCCCTGGGCGGTCCATTAGCCGGGAGGACGCTGGAACGCTTGCCGTCCCATTACTCTTTCTGGTTTGCCTGGAGCGATTTCCACCCTGAAACCGCCCTCTACCAGGGAGAGCAGGGCTAGGGCACCCGCACCACTGCTTCCACCTCTACCAGGAACTCCGGGCGCACCAGTGCGGCCACGATCACCGTGGAGCTGGCCGGAGGGCTGTTGGAGAAGGTCTCGGAACGTACTCTTCCGTAGGCCGCATAGTCGTTTACGTCGGTGAGGAAGCAGGTAATCTTCACCACGTCGCTCATCGACGCGCCGGCCGCCTCCGCGATGGCGCGGATATTGGACATGACCTGCCGGCTCTGGGCTTCGCAGTCACCGGGGCCCACCAGGTTGCCGTTGGCGTCATTGGCCACGTTACCCGATATAAAAAGAAGCTCCCCGACCCGCACGCCCGGAGACAATGCAGGGTTGGCAGCGACCCCCGGAGGAGTGATTACTATTCTTTCAGACACTGGGTTTACCTCCAAATTGCAGATTTTGGCCTAGGCTATTGGCCTAGTTTAGTGTCTCGTAAATGGCTCGATACCCGGTCCGTCATCCCGGCGAAGGCCGGGATCCACCTAATGCTTCTCTGGATTCCGGCCCCGATGCCATCGGGGACGATCGTGGGCAGGGAATGTCGCGCAATTTCGCCGATCTAAAGCTATTTACAAGACAGTACACTAGCATATTGGAACATCGAACGTTGGGGTAGTACCGCCAGGCTACCTGAAGTAGAGAGGGCCGGACCCTAGGAAAATGCAGAGGGGGCCTGTCCGTGGGCGGCGAGGCTTCAGCCAGGCGTGGCCGCAGGCGTGTTGGAGCGGTCTCGTGTTACGGAGATGACGCCACGGACCCCTTCCAGCTTAGCGAAGAGTTTGCCAAGCTGGTCCAGGCCGTTGGTGTGCATGGTCAATTCCATGGTAACCGTGCCGTCGGAGTGCTCCTGGGTGATCACCGATGCGATGTTCACGTGCTCTTCCGACACTTGGACCGTAACGTCCCTGAGCAGGCCAACCCGGTCGTAAGCCGTCATCCTGACCCGCACGGGATACAACTCGGTGGTTTCTCCCCAGTCAACCTTGACGATGCGGTCGGGTTCGTCCTCGTTGTCCAGGCTGCGGCACCCTTGCTTATGAACGGTGACTCCCCGTGTGCGGGTGACGAACCCCATGATCTGGTCGCCCGGAATGGGGTTGCAGCAATGGGCCATGCGGATTAGAAGGTCGCCAACGCCCAACACCTTGATTCCCGAGCTTGGGCTGGAAAGGGGCAGGTTCGGCTTGGGCAGTACGGGCACTTCCGCGGCATCCCGGCCGGCCTGGGCGAGCCGGTGGGCCACCTGGCTTTCGGTGATGTTACCCGACCCCAGGTTGGCCAGGAATTCATCCATGTTGTCGTACTTGCACAGGGTCAGAATCTCGGCGTCCTCGATCTGGTGGCTGATTCTGCGCAGCTCCCGCCGCAGCAACTCCCGTCCTCGCTGAATATTGCTGCCGCGGGCCTGGCGGCGGAACCACTGCCGCACCTTTTGGCGAGCGCTGGCCGAGCGCACGTAGCCCCGGTTGGGGTTGAGCCAGTCAAGGCTGGGACCCCGGTCTCCCTTGGACGTGAGGATTTCCACCGTGTCGCCATGTTGCAGTTCGGTGTCCAGGGAAACCAACCGGCCGTTCACCTTGGCGCCAATACACTTGTGTCCCAAGTCGGTGTGTATCTTGTAGCCAAAGTCGATGGGAGTGGAGCCCGACGTCAACTCCACGATCTCGCCCTTAGGGGTATAAACGAAGACCTGGTCGTGGAAGATGTCCTGCTTTACCGACTCGATAAACTCGTCGGTGCCCGCCATCTCCCGCTGCCATTCCAGCAATTGGCGCAGCCAGGTCATCTTCTCTTCGAACCGCAGATCACCGGACTTTCCTTCTTTGTAGCGCCAGTGGGCTGCTACCCCGTACTCGGCGATCTGGTGCAACTCGTAGGTCTTGATCTGTATTTCCAGGGGGTTGCCGCCATCGCATATAACGGTGGAATGCAACGCCTGGTACATGTTTTCCTTGGGGTTGGCAATGTAGTCGTCGAACTGGCCCGGGATGGGGTGCCACAGTTGGTGGATAACACCCAGAGTTTTGTAGCAGTCCTCTTTGGTGTCCACCAGTACCCTGAGGGCGTAAAGGTCGTAAATATCGCTTAGCTCTTTACCTTCCGCGGCGTACCGTTCAATCTTGAGGTGGGTGCTGTAAATCCCCTTGGGGCGGCCCACCACCTCACCGGCGACGTTGAACTGCTTCATTTCATCGCGCAGGCGGGAGGCCACCTTCTCCACGTACTCCTCCCGCTCAACCCGTTTGGTCGCCAGCATCTTGGAGATTTCCCGGTAGCGCTCTTCGTTCAGGTGGCGAAAGGCCAGGTCGTCCAAACGCCACTTGATCTCCCAGATACCCAGCCGGTGGGCCAGAGGGGAGTATATATCCAGGGTTTCCTGGGCGATCCGCCGGCGCTTGTCCTCGGGCAGAGCGTCCAGGGTCTGCATATTATGTAGCCGGTCAGCCAGCTTGATCAGCACCACTCGGATGTCCTCGGCCATGGCCACCAGCATCTTGCGCAGGCTCTCGGCGTAAAGGTGGTCCTGCTCTTCGGGGAAGTCCGGGCCGACGCCCCCAGTGCCCTGCATCCTGAGGTCCATCCGTGTCAGCTTGGTAACCCCGTCCACCAAGAGGGTGACCTCCGGGCCAAACCGGGACTCCAGTTCTTTCAGGGTAACGCCGCAGTCTTCGACGACATCGTGAAGTAGGGCGGCGATGATGGTATGGTCATCCAGGTGGAGGTCGGCCAGGAACAGAGCGGTTTCCAGGGGATGGGCGATATAGGGCTCACCGGACAACCGCATCTGGCCCTGGTGGCACTGTTCCGCAAAGGTGTAAGCCTGGCCGATGAGCTCCGTCGAATCCAGGGGCAGATAACCGGATACCCGGTCGATCAAGGTTGCGGCGCCGGAGGTAGTTACCCCATGCTGGCTATCCTTCACACCTTGATGATATTACTTGGCGCCCACCAAGTCTATGCGGACCGAATTGCAGCTTTGGGGCATTTTACCCGTTTTGCCGAAAAATTGCCACCGGACCGGCCTGAGGCTGCGGTGTACAACCCGGCCAGCACAATTCACCGCGCAACACGTTAATGGTTTCACCGATCCCGGCCACCTGAGCCGGGCAACCCGTGCCAGGGGCCATCGTTATCCTAAAGTCTTGAACGGGGGATACCAAGTGGCAGCGAACTGGATGTCCCTCGATCGAAGAATGGTTGGAGGACCGGACCACCAGAGGCCCCCGTGCTGGATACGGGCTCAGGGTCTGCTGGTATTGCGGGAGCACAGGGGGATTGTTAGAATCAAGTAGCCGCACCAAGCGGAATTGCCCCGATTCTGTACCGCGGTACCCACGATATCGGAGCATCCACTTCCACCACACGGGCCGTTAGCTCAGTTTGGCAGAGCACCGGACTTTTAATCCGGTTGTCGTGGGTTCGACCCCCACACGGCCCACCACTTTTTTAGCTTCAAATTGGCGTGAATTAAGCCCCCGGACCACTCCGGGGGCTTACATATTGTCGTTTTGACAGCCAAGTTGACAGCCACCAGATTAAATTACCCCGCCAAAATGCTATCCATCCGATTTGCTGCGTCTTGTAAAGCTGACGGCATCACATGACTGTAGGTGTTCATCGTAAGACTAATCTGGCTATGGCCGAGTATCTCCATCAAGTCCCGTGGCTGGACATTCTGCGCGAGTAGCAACGAAGCAGCGGTGTGTCGCAAGTCGTGGAATCGCTGCCGTGGCAACCCAACTCTTGCCAGAAGTGCTTGGAAGTCCCTGGTCACGTTGTGACGGCTCAGGGGCTTACCGCTGCCCGATGTGAACACCAGGGTTGATTCATCCCACTTTTGGTCAGCAAGCAGTCTCTCCGCTACCTGATTAATCTTGCGGGCCTCCAGGGCTTCTATGGCTATTCGAGGCAAGGCCAATGTCCTGCGGCTCTTGGCCGTCTTGGGCTCCACCAACTGGTACTCACCATCAATGCGCTGCAAGGTTGAGTGGACCGATAGTTGACCTCCATCAAGGTCTAGGTCTGTCCAGGCAAGACCCAAAAGTTCCCCTTGTCTCAATCCGGTTGAGATTGCCACGATATACAGAGCTTCTAGCCGGTCACCCCGAACCGCTTCTATAAACAACCGAGACTGCTCAGGGGTGAACGGGCTGACTTCCACATGCTTGACTCTGGGCGCATCTACCAATTTGGCCACGTTCCGGGGCACCATCCCCCACTTCTCAGCCTGGCCTAGAGCCCGGCGTAGGACTGCATGGATGTATTGGACCCGGCGAGGAGACAGGCCGGTAGCCAACTTGCGGTTGATTAGCTTCTGCACATCTTGGGGAGCCAGCTTGGTTAGCGGGGTCCGGCCGAGACCTGGCGCAAGATGGAGCCGGACCAGTTCACCATAGCTTTCAGCGGTACGAGGGCGAACGGTGGTCTTCACGTTGTCGGTTAGCCAGGTCTCAAGGAATTGGCCAACCGTCAAACGATCCGGAGCGGTGCCTAACCCCTGCTGCTGGTTGCGGAGACCAACGGTGAGCTGTTCCTGGACTTCCCGGCGCGTCTTGCCATAGAACGTCTTGCGCTTGCGCTTCCCATCCTGGTAGCCCAAATGGACCACCGCGGCCCACCGGCCATCGGCCCGCTTGTAGATAGTGCCTTCGTTGTTTCCGCGTTTAGCCATCACCTTGCTCCTTAGCCCCTGTGTCGGTGTCTGTCTGAAACTGGATGGACATGTCGGCTATCAACTCCTCGTACTTTTTTTTGAGCCGTCTGGCTGCCCGATGGGTGGCAACCTGCGCTTGATCAAACGCTTCGCGGAACTGTGGCCCCCGCCAGACTTGATAACTGAGAATATTGAGACCAGTTGCCAACAAAAAGGGATTGTTATCCGCTACGCCCTTGGCCCAAGCGACGGCGGACATCTTGATAAAATCGTATGGCGCACCGTGTTTCCTCTCTGTCTGCTCTTGACAGAAAAAAGCAATGCCGGAGATTTCGGCAAATCGCATATCGTCTGCGGAGTCCCACCGGGGACACCGAGTCAACAAAATATCGTGTTCACTTAGAAGACTCAACGCCTCATCCAAGGGTATTCCAATGGATTCCAAGTGCTCAATATTCCAATCAAAATAAACCATGCTCTGTGAAAACTTTTCTGTTTCTTTTTGGAACACTCCGGGGTATATGTTGAATCTGGAGCCGCCTGGCATCAATTCAATCCGACTGGCCGATTTAGCCCGACTCGCCAATTCAGGCGTACCTTGGGAGGGTTCCCGGCCACTCTCAGCCTCAACTGCTTCCATCGCGCAACGGGCATTCTCCAGTTCAGGCTGAATCTCAATCAAGAAACCAAGCTG
>JADFFS010000237.1 GCA_022568195.1 Chloroflexota bacterium
ACTCTTCGGCATCTTCCTCATCAGTACTAATCTGAGCATTGATGCGGGAGGCAGATTGTTGGTCTCTTAAGACTATGGTGCGAGGAGTCTTCCCCTTGACGAATTCGACATGCAGTTCTCGAATGTTGACCAAGCAAGCACAAGCGAAGGCGTTGCGCCCGGTGTAAAACCCAAACTGTGTTAAGTTGTCCCAGATTTTTCGAAACGCAGCTCTCGACACGGCGCTGGCGTCCTTCCATCCTTTGCCATCGGCAGTCTCAGTCTGCCTGACAATCTTGCGGTCCAAGATACGAAGAACCCGATTCCGTTTTTTGTAGACAAGAGTAGGAAGGATTTGGTTTTCCAAGCGGCGAAGCATTTGCCATACTTCTTCAAATTCAGGCTGGGTCATAGCGATCTTCCTTTTCCCGTCGAATTAAGCTCCGCCGCCGCTCAGAACTCGATCCCCGGTTGGGCCTTGATACCCTGCTGGTAGGGATGCTTGACCACGGTCATCTCGGTGACCAGGTCGGCGTAGTCCACCAGTTCCTGGGGGGCGTGCCGGCCGGTTATGACAACGTGCTGCATTTCGGGACGTTTGCTGAGAACCTCAATCACGTCTGCCACCGGTATCCATCCGTAGTGCATGGGGTAGGTGAACTCGTCCAAAATTACCAGGTCGTACTCGCCCGAGGCGATCACCTCTTTACAGTCTTCCCAGTGGGCCCTGGCCAGGTCGGCGGTCTGGTCCAGGTCTTTGGACCGCCAGGTGAAGCCATCGCCCATAGCCCGCATCTCCACGCCGATTTTCTTGGCCGCTCTTTGCTCGCCAAAGTTGGCGGTGGAGTGCTTGATGAACTGCAGCATGATGACCTTCATGTCCCGGCCCCAGGAGCGAAACATCACGCCCATGGCCGCCGTGGTCTTGCCCTTGCCATTGCCCGTGTTGATGATGACCAGACCCTTGTTGATCCTGGGTCCTTTTACCGACTGGGGTCCTTCTTGGCTTGATTCTTCGGTGCTCACGGCCTGTAGCCCTCCGGCAGATTTAGCTGAACGGTCTGTGGGAATTTTAAATTCAAGTTTCGGGACTCCATGGTCCTTTAAGTCCCCGGCTTGGACAGCGGCGCGCAGGTGTCGACGAAGCGCCGGGCGAGGGAAGGGTCGCTGCCCAGGTGAATGTGCACGTAGGAAGCCCACACGCTGCCCACCTGAAAGCCGTCGGCCCGGCCGTCTTGGTCCAGTACCCGGTACACCGATTGCTCGGGTTGGGGCGGTTGCTCCAGGGTCGACCAGTGGAACTCGTGGCCGCGTACCCGCTGTCCCCTACGTAGCAGTGGGCTGTCGGTACGGGACTCCACCTCGCGGTAACCCAAGGTAAGCCGGCTTTTGTCCATTGACGATACCGCGGGGATTACCCCAACCATGGGATAGCGCACCCCTTCCAGGTCGGACAAGCTTTGCCCCAGGTACATCAGCCCACCGCACTCGGCGTAGGTTGGCACGCCCCGGTTGACCGCCGCCCGAATTGAGTCGTGCATTGGGGTATTTTCCGACAGCTCCCGGGCGAACATCTCAGGGAAGCCGCCACCCAGGTAAATGCCGCCGGCGCCCTCGGGCAAGGCAGTATCTTCCAGGGGGCTGAAAGGCGCCAGCTCCGCGCCCCAAGCCTCCAGCAGGTCCAAGGAGTCCTGGTAGTAGAAGCTAAACGCCATGTCTTGGGCGATGGCAATGCGGGCCCGGGTGGGTTGTTGCTCCGCGGGGAAAGCCTCGGGCGCCACGGGCGTGCCCCCGGATTGGGAGGCCAACTTGATAATGCCGTCAATGTCTATGGTAGCTTCGGTCTGATCTATCAGAGCCTCGTACCACTGGCGGGCCACCGTTCCCTCCACAGTGGGTATAAGCCCCAGGTGGCGCTCGGGTTGAGCCAGCTCGTCCCTGCGGGGTAGGTATCCCAGAACAGGCAGTCCGGTGGTCGCTTCGATCTGGGGCTGGCAGAACTCCAGGTGGCGAGGACCGCCAACGCCGTTGAGGATAACGCCCGCCACCCGTAGGTCCGGATCGAAAAGCTGGTAGCCCATGATCTCCGCCGCCACGCTGCGAGCGACCTTGGCGGCGTCGGCTACCAGAATCACAGGCGCGTCCAACAGCTTGGCCAGCTCGGCGGTGGACCCTTCCTCGGAAAGGCTGGAGTGCCCGTCGAAAACGCCCATCACACCTTCAATCACCGAAATCTGGCGGCGGCTGCTTGCGCGCTGGAAAAGCTCCTGGACCGTGCCGTGAGGCATGAGCCAGGTGTCCAGGTTTCGGGACGGTACGCCGCAGGCCAACTGGTGGTAGGAGGGATCGATGTAGTCGGGGCCCGCCTTGAAGGGCTGCACCTGGTACCCACGGCGGGTCAAGGCGCCCATTATACCGGTGGCGATAGTGGTCTTGCCCACGCCGCTGCGTACCCCGGCGATTACGACAGTTGGAGTCAAGATTGACTCTCCCATCTCTAGTGATCAGCGGTCAGATATCAGCGTTCAGCCATTTTTCGCCGCATGCTGAGAGCCGTTGGCTCCCTATTGGCCTATTATACCCTTATACCCCTCGGCCCCGGCCCCTCCGAGCGGGTCGCCCAATCCAAGCAGGGGCGCGGTCAATCGGCGCCGGATTATCGGGTTTCAGCCGCCAATGGTCAGGGTCTCCCCGTACTTCTCTTGCAACCGCATAAAGAGGTCGTGGCGCGGCTGGTTGGTCTCTTCCTTCTCCGACTTCCTCATGTAAACCCGCAGTACCGGCTCTTTGTCCTTGTCCACGAACCAGACCGAGTAGCTGGGCAGCCCCTGTTCGTTGGTGGTCTGGATGAACCGAACCTCCTTCACCTGCTCCATGTTCAGATGGAGGTGGGTGCCGCCTTCGGCCATGAAGGTCACGGTGTTGCCATCTTCGGTGAAGCGCAGGTCTTCGAGCATGGTATATACCTCGGCGGTGGCCGAGGAGTTGGACAGCATCAATACCACTTCGGCGAAGCCGGGCTGGCAATCCTCCAGAATCTGACGTATCATGTCGCGCTCCGATCAGCGTTGATTTTCGGTGCCACCCTGGAGCGTTGGGCATAGGGATCACTGGATTGGACCCGGCACCTATCCCTTGCTCCGGAGAAATAAAAAGCCCGACTTCTCGGCCGGGCTACAGTGCTCAAAGACTAATACCACTGTCCGCGAAGTGTATCAAGTCAAGCCTGCGGCAGGTCTCCTGGCTTCTGGTGTCGCTGGCCTTCCCGGCCCTGTCGGGACCAGTGGCGTTGCGGTGTGCAGACGGAAGTGCCTCACCAGTTACAGTGGCGGGACCGCGCCGGATTTCCACCGGCTTCCCTTTTAAGCCCCGGTGAATGGGGCCACCTACAGGCTGTATTCCGTTGTTAAGGACCTTGTCGCGACGGCGATGGACCGATCTATCGCAACGTGGGGCTATTGTATGACGGAAGCCGACCACCGTCAATCGCTTCTCTTGACAATCCAATTCATCGGGCATACTTTAGGGCTGCGTCCGGCGCCTGGCGGGAATCCCGTCTCAACGAACGGCTCTGTACCCGCACGGCCCATTCGCCGGGGTGGAGCTTACCCAATGGCGCTGGGTCAGGCCAGGAGAACCAAGGGGTGACCATGGGAGAGCAGATTCGAATATCCGCCAAGACCCTGGCGGAGGTGGCCATGCCCGGCTTCTGCCCCAGGTGTTTCTGGATCAAGCGCAAGGTGCCCAAGCAGCTTCCGTACCAGAGCTTCCCCGGAATTTTCAGCAGCATAGACGCCTACAGCAAACGCGTGGTGCACAGCCGGTTCGACAAGGGTCAGGGTCCACCGGTGTGGTTCAGAGGATTGGGCGAGCTGGTGAGCTACATTGATCCGCCCCACTATTCCAAGTTCAAGATCATCGACGAAGATACCGACATTCTGCTCACCGGGAGTCCCGACGGGGTATTCGTCCGCGCCGACGGCTCCCACGTAATCGTGGACTACAAGACCTCCAGGTATACGCCATATCAGGGGCATCTTTATCCTCTATACGAGGCGCAGCTCAACGCCTATGCTCTGATTGGGGAACGATGCGGCCTGTCGCCGGTGTCGGCATTGGCTTTAATCTACACGGAGCCGGTGACCGATGAGGCTACCGCCGCCGAGGACAGAGTGCACCGGGAAGATGGCTTCGCCATGGAGTTCGTGGCAAACATCGTGGATGTGAAGCTGGACCCGGGCATTATTAGTCCGTTGCTGGCAACGGCCAGGGAGATTTGCGACCTGGACTCCGTTCCCAAAGGACGCTACGGTTGTAAGAATTGCGGGCTTCTCGATGACCTGTTGGAATTGATCGGGACCTAGAGACGCGCCATTGATCCCGCGATGTGGGCGCCGGAACGGATTCCCAGGGACACCGAATTCAGGTATTTATAAGGAGGATTCTAATGGTGACATACACCTACGACCACATCCATCTGCGCAGCCGGGACCCGATGGCAACCGCCCAATACTTCAACAAGATGTTCGACGCCAAGATCCTGGAGTCGATACAATCCGACGGTCAACCGCGCATTGATCTGGACATCAACGGCCTGATCATCTTCAT
>JADFFS010000066.1 GCA_022568195.1 Chloroflexota bacterium
TTCCTTTGACCGGGAGGGCGTGCGTTTCCATGATCGTTACCGACTTGGCGGTAATCCAGTGCACGGCCGAGGGACTGGTGCTAATGGAAATTGCACCAGGTTGGACCGCCGAAGAGGTGCAGGAGCTGACCGCAGCGAGGCTGACCCTGGCGCCGGACCTGAAGGAGTATCAGCTTTAGCCGAGACACGATCCGGCGGCCGGGTCCCAGCGATTGGCGCCGGATGCATCGGATCCCTTCGCGTTGACTTCGCTTTTTCTGGGTGGTAAGCTGGGCGTGTTGACACATACGAGCCGTTCTGGCGGGAGCTTGGGTAAGCCAGGCTGAGAGGGTGGCCAAGGATCGTCGCCGACCGTCCGTACCTGATCCGGGTAATGCCGGTGTAGGAATGAGACGCTAGAGGAATACCCAATCGGCGACCGCCAGGTACGAGACTGGCGGTCGATTCTTATTCGGTAGGGAATTGGGGGATGAACCGGAAATGTCAGACGATTTAGTTATCGGCGGTAAACATTTTAAGTCACGCCTCATTCTGGGTACCGGAAGATACCGGACCATGGAGGACATGGTCGCCGCCGTGGAGGCCTCGGGGACCGAGATGATCACCGTGGCCATTCGACGGCTGGACCTGGATGATCCCTCCAAGAAAACGATTCTCGACTACATCGACTGGAGCCGTTACCAGATACTACCCAACACCGCCGGTTGCAGCACCGTGGACGAGGCCATGTTCGTCGCACGGTTGGGGCGCGAGGTTGGCCGCACTGACTTCGTCAAACTGGAGGTCATTCCCGACCCCAAGTACCTGTTCCCAGACGGCGCAGCCACTTTGGAGGCCGCCCGCCAGCTGGTTGCCGAGGGGTTCGTGGTGTTGCCCTACATCCACGCAGACCCGACCCTGGCCAAGAACCTGGAAGACGTGGGGTGCGCCACGGTCATGCCCCTGGGCTCCGCCATTGGCTCCGGCCAGGGCATCCACACCACCGAGGAAATCAAGATCATCATCGAGCAAGCCAAGGTGCCCGTGATCGTCGACGCTGGCCTAGCGGTGCCCTCCGATGCTTCCCACGCCTTGGAACTGGGCGCATCTGCCGTGCTGGTCAACACGGCCATCGCCCAAGCCGAGGACCCGGCCCTGATGGGAGAGGCATTCAAACACGGGGTCGAGGCTGGCCGGAAAGCTTATCTTTCAGGCCGGATCGGCGTCCGGCACTACGCTGCGGCCAGCAGTCCAACTGCCGACGTACCGCAACCCGTCCAGGTCCGTAGCTAACACCCATGTTGCCTCGGTTGCCCCAGCCGTGCCTGTGCTTGGTCACAGACCGGGCCGTGGGCGATTCCACCACTCTGGTTTCCCGAATCGCCGAGGCCGTGGCCGGCGGTGTGGACATGATTCAGTTGCGGGAAAAGGACCTCCCCGGTGGGCGCCTACTTTCATTGGCTGAATCGATACAAGACGCCGTGGGCGGCCGAGCGATGTTGATGATCAACGAACGGGTTGACGTGGCCCTGGCGGCTGGCGCCTCGGGAGTGCAGCTAGGCGAAGAAGGACTTTCTGTGACAGCCGCTCGGCAGATCGCCGGACAGGACTTTCTCATCGGCCGGTCGGTTCACTCCGAGGGTGGAGCAGCCCAGGCCGTGGCCCAAGGGGCCGATTTTCTGGTGGTTGGCACGATGTACGCCACCCGCTCTCATCCCGGCACCGTCCCCGTAGGGCCTGGTCTGGTGCGGCGCATCGCCGCCAACTGCCGAACGCCCCTGATAGGCATAGGCGGCATCAATGAATCGAATATAATCCAGGTGCTAAAGGCCGGCGCCAGCGGCGTCGCTGTAATCACCAGTATCCTGGCTTCCCCGGACCCAAAGCAAGCGGCGCAAACGCTGAAAAGGGCCATGCTGGATTCCTGGCCGGCAGGCTCTTCGTCTATGCAGGGGGAAGCTCAAGGAGGATCCCGGGCCCGATGATCAACTTGACAGTAAACGGCAAGCCAAGGTCCATCGAAACAACTGAAGCAACCGTCGATCTGGAATCTTACCTCGTTTCCTTTGGCTTGAACCTCCAGTTCATCGCTGTCGGCTATAACGGCGAGGTAATAAAGAAGGACGAGTACGCCACGGTCGAGCTACAGGATGGCGATATTCTGGAGATTGTGCGGCCGGTGGGCGGAGGTTAGGCAAGGTTGATGGCGCAGGGCGCCTTCCCGCGCCCTGTATTAGCCTGATGTTGGAAAGCGACGAGTTACATCTGGACACTATCGACCCCCTGCTTGCGGACGTCATCCGGGAAAACCAAGAAAAAGTCGTTGGCTGGATGCGGGGCGAACCGGGCTGTTGGGGGTTTTTGGCTGGCAATGCCGTCACGAGTTGCCGCCACGAGATGGGGCGTACATTGGAGGACCAAGAACGCCGCCTGGTGTGGCGGCGTCTCTGGTGGCTGCTGGAGCAGATAAAGGCCCAGGCCCTCAGCTAGCTTTGCTGCCGGGGCCAGACCGGCGGGCTTCTTCCTCTTCTTATCCAGTAACTTATTGCGGGCCTTTCAGCTGTGGCGATTCCAGGACCTCGGGATTCACCACCCGCACAGGTTCCCCGCTGGCGAAGGCCCGGATGTCTTCCACCACGCCGGCGTAGAAAACCCGGTAGGACTCTTCGGTTACGTAGCCCAGATGGGGCGTGAGCACCGTGTTGGGAAGCTTCTGCAATGGATGGTCCTTGGGCAAGGGCTCGACGTTCACCGTGTCCAAACCGGCCCCGGCGATGGCCCCCCGCTGCAGAACGTCGATCAAAGCGGCTTCGTCCACAATGGGGCCTCGAGAGATGTTGATAAAATAAGCAGTGGGTTTCATCAAGGCCAGCTCCCGGGCCCCAACTATCCCCCGGGAACGGTCGCTGAGTTGTAAGTGGACCGAGAGCACGTCGGAGTCGCGAAACAGGGTATCTTTGTCCACCAAAGTAGCCTGGCACTCGGCAGCTCGCTGGGCGGTGAGGTTTTGGCTCCAGGCGATCACGTTCATGTCGAACGCGTTGCCCACCCGGGCGACCAAAGACCCGATGTGGCCCAAACCCAGCAGACCCAGGTTCTTGCCCTTCAACCCCACGCCGATTGTGGTACCCCAATTTCCTTGGCGGGTACGCTGGTCCTCTTCGCCAATGTGGCGAAGCAACCCGATAATCAAGCCCCAGGTTAACTCGGTGGGGCCTTCCCCTGCTCCACCGGTACCGGCAACCACGATTCCCAGCTCGGTGGCTGCTGTGATGTCGAAGGAAGCGTTTCGGCGTCCCGTGGTGACCAGCAAACGTAGCTGCGGCAGCCGTGCCAGCAGAGACCGAGGGAAAGCAGTGCGCTCTCGCATGCACGTGACCACGTCAAAGTCTTTCAGCCGTTCCGCCAGAGCGTCCTCGTCGGCAAGATGATCCCGGAAGTATTCCACCTGGGCGCCCGCCGGTAGCTGAGACCAATCGGCCATCTGCGAAGCGACTCCCTGGTAATCGTCCAGCACGGCTACTTTCACAGTGAGTTGACCTCCGTTAGAGCTATCGGCCATCAGCACCGATAGAGCTGACTGCTGAATGCTGACGGCTATCTAAACGCCGGCATGACCTCTTGGGTCAGTAGCTTCAGGCTGCGCTTGACCGCCTCCGGCGGCAAAAGCCCGCCCGGATTTAGCTCGGCGGTGAAGCCGCTCAAGCCCAGGGTTTCTTGAAAATTGGCCAGTTTATCGGTCACGCTATCAACGGTGCCAAAGATCACCTTGGTCTCCAGGATCTCCTCGTAGGTCATTTTGGCCAACCGTTCCGACCTGGCACGCCGCTCTGCCGTCCGGGCGAAATCGCCGCCACCGGACTCATCGTCGAACAGCCGGCGCATTCGGGCAAAGTAGTTGTCAATGGATTCTCTGGGGTCCTGGATGGCCTGCTCCTCGGTCAACCCAATGTACATGGGAACTCTTACCGAGATATCCCCGCCATCCCCCGGGTGCCCGGCCTCCCGCCAGGCCTGGCGGTAGTCTTTCAGGTTGGTTTCCAGATCGTTGACGTCCATGCCCCGCATCGACAGAAAGATTGGGAACCCCAGCCGGCCGACCCGGGCAAAGCTGTCACCGGAAGAGGAGGCCAACCGTACCGGCGGATGTGGCTTTTGGTACGGTGACGGAGATACCGTGGCGTTTTCTATTTTGTTGTACTTGCCTTCGTAGGAGAAGGGCTCCCCTTTCCAGGCCTCCAGGATTATGTCCAGGGCTTCCTGGAACCGCTCACGACTCTCTTCATAGGGGATACCCATGACCTCGTAGGCCCGCTGGTTGCCGCTGCGTCCGACCCCGAACTCGAAACGACCCTTGCTGATCTGGTCTACGGTGGCTGCTTCCTCGGCGATGCGCAACGGGTTGATCAGGGGCAACACCTGCACCGCCATGCCGACCTTCAATCTCTCGGTGCGGCTGGCAATGGCGCTGGCCATAACGATGGGCGCGGATAGCACGGAACGGTTAGGGTTGAAATGGGACTCCCCCAGCCAGACCGAGTCCAGACCCATCTCTTCCGCCATATCCACCAATTCAAAGGCTTCCTGGAATACTTCCGGTTGACTCAAACCCCTTGAGCGGTTTAAGTCCATGAATATGCCAAAGTCCATAGTTCCTCCCGAACAGAAACAGGAAATACCGCCCGCCTCAACCCGGTTCAGGTCTTGGAGCCACAGCGGAACCGGTCCGGATTGACGGCTGGGACCGCTCCAGTTAAGCATAGAGCCCCATAGGGGTCAAGGAAATTTTAATCCAGCAACCTCTTTGCCCGTGGGGCCGGCCTTGACCCACCGGATGCGGCGGAATACCCTTCCAGTTAAAATACCCATCTGAAATTCGCATTTGAAATATCCATCAGGGGTTTTTGATATGAACGCGGAGATCGTGGCCATCGGTTCGGAGTTGCTATTGGGCCAGATCGTGGACACCAACTCGGCTTGGATGGCCCAGCGGCTGGCGGACCAGGGCATCAACCTGTTTTACAAAACCGTGGTCGGTGACAACCCAGAGCGGATGCTGGAGACAATCACCAGGGCTATGGAACGCTCCGACGTAGTGATTACGTCCGGCGGTATCGGCCCCACCCAAGACGACCTCACCCGGGAGATCGTTGCCCAGGCCACGGCGCGGGACCTGGTCCTTGATCCCCACCTGTTGGAGCAAATCGAGGAACGGTTCCGCCGCCGGGGCTTCATCATGACAGAGAACAACGACCGGCAGGCTTACATCCCGGCGGGGGCCACGCCGGTGGAGAACCCCAACGGCACGGCGCCGTCATTCATCGTGGAAGACCCCAGGGCGGTGGTCTTTTGCTTGCCCGGGGTGCCCTTTGAGATGAAGTGGCTTTTCGATAACGAGCTCATTCCCTATCTCCGGCGCAAATTCGATCTATCGGAGTCCATATATTCCCGTGTATTGAAGGTGGCTGACATCGGTGAGAGCGGGGTGGACGATTTGGTGGGACACCTCATCGCTAACTCCAGCAATCCCACGGTGGGTGTGCTGGCCCATCCCGGACAGGTGGATGTGCGCATCACCGCCAAGGCTGGGAACCGGGAGTCGGCGGACAAGCTGATTGCGCCGTTGGAAAAAGAGGTGCGGGAGTTGCTGGGCGGCCACATTTTTGCCGCTGACGAACAGACCATGCCGGGGGTGGTGGGAGAGTTGTTGCACGCCAGGGGCTTGACCGTGGCCATCTACGAGGGACTTACCGGTGGCGTGGTGGCTCAGCAACTGCAGGAGGCGGCAGGGACGCTGTTTGCCCAGGGCAGCATCGGGCAGCAAGAGGCGATGTTGCGGCGCCTCCTGGAGTCCAACGGGCCGGGCGCCTCCTACGACGCCTTGCAACAGGATGGAGCTGCCTTGACCGGCCAGCTAGCCATTGCGGTCAGGGCCCAAGCGGGGGCCGACCTGGGGTTGGCGGTACACTCGGTGCCAGACCCCGCCCAAGGCTCCGGGGATGGAGGCAGGCGGGCCCCGGAGAACCTGGGCGCAGGGCGGACCTACATCGCGGTGGCTTCTTCGACGGGCATTACCAGCCGTCTCTATAACTTCGCCGGCCCGGGAGCGCCCGACAAGACCCGCACGGCCATGCACTCCCTCGACCTGTTGCGCGAGACTGTGACGCGCCTAGCCTGACCACAGTGGTTCGGGCTTAGCCCAGGTCAATTTACACCTAGCCACCTCGATGCTAACATTAGCCCCGATTGGTAGCCCCGAATGGTAGGCTTCGATGGCTAGGGTCCCGGTCTGTGGTCCTCAACTTGACGGATTTTTGTGCCGCCCTTTGGCCTAAAGGGGTTTTAGATGGATTCCAGAGAGTACGACGTTGTGGTGATAGGCGGCGGTATTATCGGTCTCTCCACCGCCATGCACCTGAAAGAGGATAAATATCCCAATTGGCGGGTTGCCGTGGTGGAGAAGGACGAAGAACTGGCTACCCACCAGACAGGGCACAACAGCGGCGTGATCCACTCTGGAATTTACTACCGGCCCGACTCTCAAAAGGCACGTTTTTGTGTCGCCGGTGTAAAGTCTCTGCTGCGCTTTTGCGATGAAAACGAGATCGAGTATGAGCGTTGCGGCAAGGTAATCATCGCCATCGACGAGTCGGAGCTGGGCCGGTTGGAAAGCCTGCACGAGCGGGGGACTGCCAACGGGGTCGAGGGCCTGGAGATGATCGGCCCGGAGCGATTAAAAGAAATCGAGCCCCATGTCGCCGGCATTCGGGCCCTTTGGGCCCCCGGCACCGGCATTATCGATTACCGCAAGGTCGCCCTGACCTACGCCAACCGGTTTCAACAGGCCGGCGGAGACGTTTTCACCGGCGCGGCGGTACGCCGTATCGTGCGTTCCCAGGGTTCATTGGTTCTCGAAACCGAGACCGGAGACTTGCGTGCCAAGCACGTGATCAACTGCGCTGGGCTGTACGCCGACCGGGTCGCCCAGATGATGGGTGAAGGGAGAGATGTCCGGATTATCCCTTTCCGCGGTGAGTACTACACCCTACGCCCGGAGAGACATCACCTGGTATCGGGGCTCATCTACCCGGTGCCAGACCCCAGGTTTCCCTTCTTAGGCGTGCACTATACGCGCAACATCCACGGCCAGGTTGAAGCTGGCCCCAACGCCGTGCTGGCCTTGAAGCGGGAGGGCTATCGCAAGCAGGACATCAACCCCGCCGAGGCGATGGGGACGTTCACCTTTCCCGGATTCTGGAAAATGTCCATGAAGCATTGGAAAACCGGCTTAGGCGAGATTTACCGGTCTTACAACAAAAGGGTTTTCGTTCGGGATTTGCAGCGTCTCATTCCCGAGGTTCAAGCCGAAGACCTTGCGCCGGGTGGGTCCGGAGTTCGGGCCCAGGCGGTGTCCCGTGACGGCGCAATTCTGGACGATTTCCATATCCTGCGCGGCCGCGAGGCGGTCCACGTGTTGAACGCGCCGTCGCCGGGAGCCACTTCTTCTCTGGCCATCGGCGAGCATATAGTGGAGTTGGCTGCCGAGGCCTTCGGCGATGCCTGATGGCCAAACTCGTCGGATGACCGGGGGCAGAGTGTTGATGGCGGCGTGCGCCGTGGGTATAATCGTCCACGGTGATGGGTCTAAGGGAGGGAGGTTTGGCGGTTTCGCGTGTTAATACAGGCACTGACCTGGAGTTGGGTACCTGGACGGTTACCGAAGACGCGGTCCGGCAGTACCTTGAAGCGGTGGGAGACACGCAGCCGGCCTACTTCGATTGTAAACTTGCTCCTCCGGTCGCCTTGGCTGCTTGGACCTTGGGGGCGCTACTGAAGAAGCTGGCGCTGCCATCGGGAGCCATACATTCGCTTCAAGAGTTGGAATCTTGCGGGGGCGTCCATTTCGGTGAGGAGGTCCGGGCCACGGCTTATCCGGGCCGGCCAAGGCGCCGGGGCAATTTGGAATTCCTCACCACCGGTTACACGCTGAGGAACCGTAATGGGGAACAGCTTCTAACCGGGAAATCCACCGTATTGATCGTTTCCCCCAGTGAGGAGGAAGCCGCGGGAGAGGGATCGCTGCAAACCTCCGCAGCCCCGTCGGGCAATAGCGGCATATCCACGGCAGACGGGAAACGCCCGCAGTCGTCTCTACCCGTGATAACCAGGACCATCACCCAGAGCCAGCTCAATGACTATTCTCAGGCTTCTGGAGACGACAACCCGCTTCACTTGGACCCTGCCTTCGCCGCCTCAACCCAGTTCGGCGGTATCATCGCTCATGGTATGCTGACGCTGGCCTTTGTTGGGGAGATGATGGTGGCTGCCTACGGCCGGTCCTGGTTGGAAACAGGCCTGCTGAACGCCAAGTTTCGGGGCGCCGCCCACCTGGGGGACCGATTGGAAACCTGGGGTCAGGTCGCCAGGGAGGAGGCCCGTCCCAACGGACGGTCCGTAGAATGCTCGGTGAGCGTTCGCAATTCCCGCAGCGGCGAGGAAATAATCAACGGAACCGCCGCAGTGTTGCTGAAACCTCCCAGGCCATCCTTGTAACGGGCTGGGTGATGGGCCGGCCAGGGGTATTTAAACTGCACAGGAAGATTGGGAGATAGCGGGGACTTAACGGGACTCGTTAGGAAGAGGACCTATGCAGAAAGTTGGAGACAAGGGCGGGGCCCCCATCCGCGTTGTGCCTATCCGTGTTGTGATAGATGCAATGGGTGGTGATTATGGCCCGGCCGAGACGGTAAAGGGCGCCCTACAGGGGCTACAAAGCCACAACATCGAAGTGATACTTGTGGGCGACCAGCAACAAGTAGAAACCGAACTATCCCGCTACGACGTGGGTAATTCTAAGGTGAGCGTGGTCCCGTCGGTGGGCAAGATCGGCGACGATGAACACCCCTTGGAGGGACTGCGGCACAAGCCCAAATCGTCGATCATGGTAGCCACCAAGCTGCTCAAGAGCGGGAAAGCCGACCTCCTGGTGTCAATGGGCTCCACCGGGGCATCCATGGCCAGCGCGGTGCTGGTCTTGGGTTTGATGGACGGCTTGGAGCGCCCTTGCATCGGCGGCCCCTTTCTGGGGCTGGCGCCCCGAACCGTCTTGCTGGATATGGGCACCAACATAGATTGCCGCCCCCAGTTGATGCTGAGTTTTGCTACCCTTGGGTCCGTCTTCGCTCACAAGTTCCTGGATATCGAAAACCCTCGTATAGGACTGCTCAGCGTGGGGTCCGAAGCAGCCAAAGGCAACCGCCAAGTGCAGGAGACCTATAGCCTCCTCCAGGAAAGCCAACTGAACTTCATCGGCAACGTGGAAGGCATGGACTTCTTCACCGGCCGCGCCGACGTCATAGTGTGCGACGGGTTTGTTGGCAACATATTGATGAAGTTCACTGAAGGGTTTGGTACCGCCCTTTCCCGGTTTGTCGAAAAGCGGCTGGCGTCTTCCCTGTCGCCCGAAGACCTGGCCGGAGTAACCTCCGACCTGTGGCAGATGACCAATATGCCGCGGACCATGGGAGGGCCGTTGTTCGGCGTGAACGGAGCTGTGATGCTGGGTCACGGCTCATGCCTGGCCGCCGGGGTCGCCGGCGCCATCAACACAGGTGTGCGCTGCGTTCAACTGGGCCTGGTAGACAGCTTGCGGGAAGGGCTATCTCAACAACACAGTGAAACCTCCATCCGCGTGAAGTAAAGGATTAGGGGATGTCGGGTATCGATTTGGACGGGTCGGTGGCTCTGGTCACCGGGGCATCGCGGGGCATCGGCGCGGTCATCGCTTCCCGCCTGGCCAAGGCCGGCGCCAAGGTTGGGGTCAACTACCGGACCAGCCGGGAGGCCGCTGAGGGTGTAGTTGAGGAAATCACCAAGGCCGGCGGAGAAGCTATCCTGGTGGAAGCGGACGTTACCCAGGAGGATTCGGCCGCGGCGGCAATCAAGCAGGTGGTCGACCGGTGGCAGCGCATCGACATTCTAGTCAATAACGCCGGTATCAATCGTGACCGCTTGCTGTTGCGTATGAGCTCCGACGATTGGGACCAAGTTCTGGGGGTCGATCTCAAGGGCGCCTTTCTGTGCACCAAACACGTGATGCCCCACCTGATCAAGCAACGCAAGGGCCGCGTTATCAACATCTCGTCGGTGGTGGGCATCAGCGGCAATCCGGGTCAGGCCAACTACGCCGCCGCCAAAGCCGGCCTGATCGGGTTCACCAAAGCCGTCGCTCGGGAAGTGGCGTCCCGGAGCGTAACCGTAAACGCCCTGGCTCCCGGATACATCACCGCTGGAATGGCGGATGAGCTGAACGAAGAAACCCGGAAGCGGATTCTGGACCGCATCCCCATGGGTCGATTCGGTACCAGCGAGGACGTGGCCGAAGCGGTGGTCTTTCTTTGCAGTGAGGGCGCCGGGTACATCACCGGGCAAGTACTGACCATTGACGGAGGCATGATCGCCTGAAGGGTCCGCCACGGCGATTTCACGACGTATTCCCGGGGCCCGGACCCCGCGGCTACAGCGGATTACAAAGTAAGGCTCCTCCCTATAGCTCTTTAATCGGCGATTCAGGAACGCGCCTGCTTTGGCTGGTTGCCGCTCCCCTGAAAAAGTCCGGAGGATTCGAGACACGCCCCGGCAACCACTCTGCCAATGCTCATGATGCCGAGGACCGGAGTGAATCATGGTAAACAGTAACAGCGCAACGAGCCGTTTCCGCCAATTGCTCCAACAGCCGGGGATCATCGTTGCCCCGGGCGCGTACGATTGCCTGACAGCCAGGATTATCCAGCAGGCCGGTTTCCCTGCTGTGTACATGACCGGCGCGGGCACCTCGGTGGCCAGCCTGGGTTATCCCGACCTGGGCCTGGCTACCATGACCGAGATGACGGCCAACGCAGCCAGCATTGCCGCCTCGGTGGATGTCCCGGTAATCGCCGACGCGGACACCGGCTATGGCGGCGTGCTCAATGTGCAACGCACCGTACGCGAGTACCAGCGGGCTGGTGTGGCGGCGATACACATTGAAGACCAGGAGTTTCCCAAGAGGTGCGGCCACCTGGACGACAAGCGGGTGATCCCCTTGGAGGACATGGTGCGGAAAGTCCGGGCAGCGGTGGATGCTCGCACCGATGACGATTTAACGATCATAGTGCGCACCGACGCCCTGGCGGTCACCGGTTGGGACGACACCATGCGGCGCTGCGAAGCCTACGTCGAAGCGGGGGCGGACGCCCTGTTCGTGGAGGCGCTGCGCTCGCCTGAGGAAGCCCAGCGAGTAACCCGGAGCTTTGACGTGCCCCTCCTTTACAACTTCGTGGAGTCGGGCAAATCGCCCCTGATCCCTGCGGATGAATTGGAACGTTTGGGCTTCAAGATCGTGATCTTCCCAGGTAGCGCCTTTATGACGGTTTGCAAGGCGGTGGCCGACCTGATGCAAGGGCTAAAGGAGTTTGGGACCACTGCCCACCTGATGGACAACATGGTGGGACTCACCGAATGTTTTGAGATGATGGGGCTGTCCCAAATGCTGGCCCAAGATGCCAGATACGCCGAACAGGAGACGCTGTCCGGGAATTAGCCCGGCTAGCATAGATTAGTACCACGTCAAGTTGATTGTGATAGGTTGGCCGGTTCAGACGACCTACTATTGCTCCGAAAATGTCATGCTGAGCCAGCCGCAGCGGCGAAGTATCTGGGGTGGGGCCGATCCCCTCATTCCCAGATTCCTCTCCTTCCGCTGAAGGATCGGAATGACATTGGTAGTTTTCAAATTGAATTGCAACTAGAGCTCAAGGCTAATCGGCCAACCGTCTGATCGAGTGTGTTGGTAAATAACTCAAAAGTGCTATGTTTTTGCGTGTTCGTCCGTCGCGCCGCTCCGGTAGAATAAGTAGGTGAGCGCCGGAGGACACCATTAGGCTTCAGACCACATCATCCCGTTGGCTGGCCGGGGTGGCCGTCGTAACAGTGATCGTGGCCGCCATCGGGGTCACCGTAACCTTCCTAAACAGGTCCGCAGAGTTACCCCTGCTTCCCCAGGGCACTCCCGAGGGAACGGTCCACCGGTTCCTGCTGGCCGTCGAGCGGGGTGACAACCGCCAGGCCTACGACTACCTGGATTCCGAGCTACAAGAAACCTGCACCTACCAGCACTTTCGAGATTCAACTCGCTTGTTTGAAGCCAAGGGCGACCGTTACGCCGGCGACCTCCGGGTCACGTTGGAGGGGACGGAGTCCGTTGACGGCGCGGTGGAGGTGCGAGTGAGGATAACCAGGTTCCGCGTCTCCCCTCCCTCCCCTTTTTCGCCACCCTTCGACGGTGGTGAATCGTCCCACGGCGAGCGCTTCACATTGGAGATGACCGACGGAGACTGGCTGTTCGTTGACCCTCCCTGGCCCATGAACCGGTGCCCAGAGGCGGGGGCAGAGCCATCGCCGGGCGGACGGCCACGGCGGGCTCCGCGTTAAGCAGGAGGTAACCTGTGGGAAAGATTGAGTCCTTGTTTGGCCGCGTATGTTAATCATCCCCCTTCTGCTGATCGGCGTAATCATAGCTGTCGTGGTGGTCTTGGTGCGCCGCCGCAGTGGCGTCGAGGATGAACCGGGCGTAGGTACCCTACGGCGCCTGTATTATTACGGGCTCTCTTTCGTGGCCCTGATGTTCTCGGCCAGCGGCGCCGTTATGTTGGTGGACTACGTGGCCGACAGCTTCGGCGGGCCGGAGATACTGGCGCGGGGTGCGACTCAGCTGGCCATGGCGCTCGCGCTCATTTTGGTCGGCGTGCCCATTTGGCTCTTCCACTGGTGGTTGGCACACCAGGCCGTGCGCCGGTTCCCCTCGGAGACGCGCGCGCTCAGTCGTAAAGTCTACGTGTACCTTGTGCTGGCAGTCTCCGCCGCCCTGGGCGCCTCCGGGCTGGTATCGTTACTGCGCTGGCTGTTTGGCGGCGATAGCTTCAATGGTCTTCATCTGGCCTTCCCTTTGGTGTGGGGCGCGGTTTGGGGTTTCCACTGGTATGTTGAGAAACAAGAGGTGCCCCGGAACGAAGCGGGCGATTTCATCCGCCGGTTGTACGTTTACGGCACGTCCTTGTATGGCCTGGTGATCCTGTTGGTTGGATTGGGCGTCATTTTGCGCCACCTGTCCGGGCAAGCCTACGATCCCATCTTTGCTACTCAGGTGCTGTTGCCGGGCCAGAGGAGTCTGTGGAACGGCGCCACCCAGAACGCTCTGGCTCTTTTCCTTGTCGGCGGGCTGTTTTGGTGGTGGCACTGGCATAGAGTATCCCGTGGTGATATAGATTCGGTGCTGCGCCAGGTATACCTCCACCTCTTCGCCATCCTGGGTGGCGCCGTTACGGTGATCGCTACCCTCAGTATCGTCCTTTTCCGGCTGCTCCAGTGGGCATTGGGCGAAGCCGACTCAGCGGGCGCGGCAGACCAATTCCGGTTCCTACCGTCCGCGGTGGCGGCGCTGATCAGCGGCGGGGCCCTTTGGGGTTATCACTGGGCCGTCGTTCGCCAGGAGTCTGCCACCGGCGTTGTGGAGTCGCTGGCGGCCCGTCAGGTGTACCGCTACCTGCTGGCGGCCTTGGGCCTGGGCACCCTTGCCGCGGGGTTGGTTATTCTGTTGGGAGTCGTCATTGGTGTGATCGTGCCCCAATCGGGTCAGGAGTTGCTGCGGGCAGAATGGTGGCGGAATCCGGTAGCTTCCGCTGTCACCCTGCTGCTGGTCGGGGCGCCCTTGTGGGGTTTTTACTGGTCTGGGGTGCAGCGGGACGCCGGCGCAGGCTTGTTGGAACGTTCCGCACTTTCCCGCCGCATCTTCATCTATCTGGTGCTGGGCATCGCCGTTCTCGCGGCCCTGGGGAACCTGAGCGCCCTGCTTTTCATGTTCTTACGAGACCTGTTGGAAGGGCAGCTTTCGGGCCAACTGGTCCAGGATACCAAGTGGAGCATCGGCGCGCTGCTTATTGCAGGCGCCGTGAGCGTGTACTACGGGCTGGTGCTTAGGGAAGACCGGCGGGCGTTGCCGGCGCCGGAAGAGCCCTCCACCGGAACGCCACCGGTTCGGAAGGCAGTCATCGCCCTAGCCACCGAGGCGGACCGTCCCCTGCTGAGACGGATGGAGGCGCAGTTTGGGATTCCCGTTCGCTTCTGGCAGCGGCTGGACCCCGACGCGGAAGCGCCTACCCTGACCGACGAGGAATTGAGAGCAACCCAGGAGCGCATCGCCCAGGCTCCGGGCGACCGGGTCCTCCTGACCATAGATGCCTCCGGCGTCCGGGTAGTCCCGTACCGGGAAGTGTGAGCGGTCTACCAACCTGAAGATTCGTTAGGAGCCAGTGCCCTCCGGCTCGCCAACCGGCTGTTCGCCCCGGACTTCCTGCAAATACCGTACCCTGAACTCTTCCAGCTCCCGGCTTCCAGGGGTGGATAAGTAGCTGGAGTCCACCAACTGGGAGCCGGCAATCTGCTCCAGCATTTCCAACTCCCGCACCACCACCTCGGCGCATCCGGGCAAATGGCGCGTGGTGTGGGCGCCCAGGGACCAAACCGACACCAACGCCTGCCGCGTAACCAGATCCAGCTTTTGCTCCGCGGCCTTGACGCCCACCCTCCTCAAAAAGACCGCCACCTGCCGGGTAGAGTCCTCCAGACCCCGCTGGGATGTTTTGGCGCCCAGGGACCCCAGAGAGTAGGCCGCTTGCTCGGCGGTGGCCACCAGCCCTTGCTCGGCAGCCTGGCTACCCAGATCGCTGAGGATAAATCCGACCTGCCTGGCGACGCCGTCCACTCCCTTGTCCACCGCTGCTTCGCCGATCTCGTATATCGCCGCCGCTGCCTGCCGCGACGCTTCTTGGATGCCTTCGGATACCAGGCCTGCCCCGGTCTTGTACAGAACATCGATGACCTGGGAGGGCGCCCGTGGGTCGTCCACGGTAGCAATCCCTATGTGGGCGATTCGCCTGAAGATCGACTCGCCCAACTCTGAACGGGACCGGCGCCAGGCTTCCTGGCCCACTCGGGCCAGTTGCTCCGTTCCCCGTGCAAAGGTGTCGTAGTCCTTGTAGCCGTAGGCGCTCATTACAATGTTGTCCAGCGCCGCCACCTCCCGGGGCTCGGTGGAGGCCCCGCGGCGCAACCTGGACACCGCTCGCCGGCCTTCGTCTAGGGCCATTTGCTCCGGGTCCAACCGTCTGCGGAAGGACCAAAGGTAGGGCACCAGCAGCGCCAAGCAAGTCCCGGCCAGAGCCAAGGCGATGGACGCCGGGTGGATGGGTTTCAGAGCCAGCAGGTGGATGGTGAAATCGGCGGACCGGTTGCTCAGCGCGGCCAGGACCACCGCCGAGTAAATGCTGCTGCCGATAAACAGGCCCATATATAGTGCGGTGGGCCAGGTGAAAACCCGGGTAACCATTCGATGGGTATAGCGAGCGTTGAGCTGGGCCGCCACCAGGGTGATGGTAAACACCAGGGCCTGGGCGGTGATCAAACCCGTGACCAGAGCCCCCAACAGGGTACGGACCGGGTCAACCGAGGCCGTGTCTTGTAGGCTGGCGGGAAGGTCCAGCAAGGCGTACAACAGGACGTAGAAGACCAGCAGGCCGATGCCCACGTAGGTCCATAAGCTTCGCAGCACCGATAGCATATCCCCACCTTCACGGCCCCAAACTGGGACTGCGCTCCCGGGTGTCCCAGCCCTGGGCCGTAGGGTTTCACGATTTTATTGACGGGCCTAAACAGTGTCAAGGTTGGACCTTTTGGTTCGTTCTTGAACCGGGTGTCCGCCGGATGTAAAGTTAATAACGGAAGTTAATAACGGTCGAAGCTTTGTAAATTCGGGGTGCGATATGGCCAACGTGGTATTGGTTATCGACATGGTCAAAGGCTTCCTGGAGCCGGGGCACAACCTCTACTGCGGAGACGAGTCCAGGAGCATCATTCCCAAAGTGGCCAGCCTACTGGCCCAGGAGCGAGACGCCGGGTCCCACATCCTTTTCATCTCGGACCACCACGACCCCGACGACCTGGAGTTTCAGATATTCCCGGTGCACTGCGTGAAGGGCACCGAAGAGCCCGACGTTATCCCGGAGCTGACCGGGTTTGTGACCGAGAGCAACGTGGTGCCCAAGAACCGGTACAGCGGGTTCTTCAACACCGACTTGGCCCAGCGCCTGGAGAGCCTTAATCCGGAGAAGATTATCGTGTGCGGAGTGTGTACCGACATTTGCGTCCTGCACACCTCCGCCGACGCTCGCAACCGGGACTATGCGGTGGAAGTGCCGGCCGGTTGCGTGGCCTCGTTCAACGCGGACGCCCACGCCTGGGCCCTGAGCCACATCCAGAACATTCTAGGGGCCAAGGTGGTCTAGGGCGGGCCCCGTGTCCTGGGTCACCGGCGCCGCTGCGGGTTGGAACCTAGGGCACTTTCGAATGAGTTCTCGGCAATGACGTATCCAGGTTTTACACCGACGTAGGGGCGGGTTTCAAACCCGCCCCTACTACTACAAGAGGCACCCGTCGTGAGGACCGAAAACGACTCATGGTCTTGCCCTAGGTCAGCGCGTCGGCTATCACCGCCTCGATGATCTCGTCGTCGCTCATGCCCAGCAGGTCGCGCAGAACGTATTCGTTGTCCTGGGATAGAAGGGGAGCTGGGAACCTGGGACCGCTGTCGTAGCCTGATATACGGAATTGGTGCCCGGTGTAGGGTACGTTGCCCATTTCCGGGTGGTCCATGTAGCGGTAAAAGCCCCGGTGGGCCAATTGCGGGTCTTTCAGCAGGTCGCTGCTCCGCTGCACCACACCGGCCGGTACCCCTGCGGATTGGAGCAGGTCCATGACGTCCTGCGCCGTCTTGTTGCTGGTCCATCGGCTGAGCTGCTCGTCGATCTCGTCATGGTGGGCGAGACGGCCTTCGGTAGTCTGGAATCGGGGGTCTTTGGCCCAGTCCGGCTGACCCAAGGCCTCGGTCAACCCGGCCCAGTGCTGGTCTGTCTCCACGGCGATGGCGCACCACTGGTCGTCTCCCGAGCAGGGATACGCCCCTTGAGGGGCGGCGGTCCCCGAGCGGTTGCCGTTGCGTGACGCTATCCGGCCGCTCACGTTGTAATCCAGTATCTGGGGCGCCAGGAAGTGCAGCGACATTTCCAATTGGGCGGCGTCGATGTGCTGTCCCTGGCCGGTGCGCCGCCGGTGGTCCAAAGCGGCCATAATCGTGGCGGCCAGAATCCGGGGCGATACGACATCGGTGTAGGCGGTCCACGGTCCGTCCGGCGGCAGGTCGGGCCAGCCGGTGACCTCGTAGAAACCGGCGATGGCCCCGGCGTGGAACCCGTAGCCGGCGAAGGGAGCGGCCGGCCCGGTCTGGCCCATGAGGCAGGTGCTGACCATGATGACCGAAGGGTTAAGGGAGCGGGCCGTTTCATAGCCGATGCCCAGCTCATTCATGGTGCCCGGAGTAAAGCTCTCAATGTATACATCGGCCCATTGAATAAGGCGCCGGGCCACGGCGATGCCGGCCGGGTTCTTCAGGTCTAAACACAGACCGAACTTGGAGGTGTTCAAATCGCCGTAGAAATGAGAACGGTTGGCCCCCGAAACGCCGTCCTTAAATGGGCCGATGATACGCAGGATGTCGGGCCGGCTCTCGGTTTCCACCCGGACCGTGGTGGCTCCATGGTCCGCCAGGTGCTTGGCCGTGATGGGGCCCACCCCGACCCAGGAGAAGTCGGCGACTTTGATGCCTT
>JADFFS010000238.1 GCA_022568195.1 Chloroflexota bacterium
AGACCTGCCCTGGGCCGGCGAATTCGACGGCGCCCTTTGCTTCTGGAGCAGCTTTGGGTATTTTGACGAGGAAGGGAACGCCGGCTTTCTCAGGGCCGTCTCCGCCGCTTTGAAGCCGGGCGCGCCTTTTCTGTTGGATACTCCCTTGATCGAAACGCGACTTCCCGAGATGGAGGCCGAGGAGAGGGTCTGGTGGCCCGTGGGAGACTTGCTGGCCCTGGAAGAGCGCCGCTTCGATCACGTGCACAGCCGGGTGGAGTCCCAGTGGACCTTTGTTTGTCAGGGCCAGGTGGACCGGAAGCGCCTCTCCCTTCGGTTGTACACCTACCGTGAGCTGTGTTGCTTGCTGGAGGAAGCGGGCTTCGGCAACCACAGAGCGTATGGGTCTTTGGACTGGGAGCCCTATGGGCAGGGCTCCACCTGGCTCTACCTGGTCACCACCAAGCTATAGAGGTTTCATGTCAACCGGCCCGGATTTATGCCAGGGTCTTTCGATTCTCCAAGGCCGAAGCAAGGAATGACACCAACACGCAGATGTCATGCTGAGCCAGCCGCAGCGGCGAAGCATCTGGGGCGGGGCGTCTCCTCCGCCTCCCCAGACCCTTCGCTGGCACTCAGGGTGACATTCGAAATAGCCCGGATTTATGCCAGGGACGGGAGGACCTTCTCGGTGAACCTGGCAAGCTGGTCCATCTGGTTGGGCGAGGCGAAGCGCACGATGAAGTAATCGGCCCCGCGTTCCTTGTACTGGAGAATGGTGTCGATGCATTTCTGGGCCGGCCCGAACACGCACAAAAGCTGCTTGCTTATCACCTCATAAGGGGTGCTGTAGTAGGCCCGCATGAACTGGTCGCCTTCGGACAGGGCCGCATCTTCGTCGTTTAGATTCACCGAGATGTAGAGGCATCGCTGAATCGTGTCCGGGTCCCGGCCCAACTCCCCGGCACGGTCTTCGATCCTCTGCCAGCATTTCCCGAACAGCTCTAACGATGGCACGTTGGTGATCCAGGCGTCCCCAAGCTCGGCTACCCGTTTCAGGCCCCGCTGAACCCAATTGCTGGAAATCCAGATGGGGATTGATCTCTGCACCGGCTTGGGCTCCAGGGTCACATTTTGTATGGGATAAAACTCTGATGAACTGGAGACCTGCTCCTCCGTCCACAGGGCACGCATGAGCTTGATGCTCTCTTCCATCCGGGCGGCCCTCTCCTGGATGGGAACACCGACGTTCAAGTGTTCGTCGACGAACATTTGGTTGTTGCTGCGCCCGGCGCCAACACCCAGCACCACCCGCCCGGCTGAAATCTGGTCTATGGTAGCCACCGCGTGGGCCAGGTGCACCGGGTGCCGCAGGGCGTTTAGCATCACAGCGGTCCCGATCTTGACGCGGTGGGTGCGGGCCGCAAGGGCTGCCATCACCGTGAGGGGTTCCAACCGGGGCTTGGAGGTGATGCTGTCGCCCACCCACACCGAGTGGTAGCCGACCCGTTCGGCCGTCTCCGCCATCTGCCAGTTTAGCTCGACCCTGGGCCCGTCGTTCTGCGCGTAAACCAGCACCCCTCTGGTGGGCAGTAGGATTCCTACGTTGTTTACAGGCTCCAATTTCTCACCCTTCATTAATATGACGATCGAAATAGTGACTGTCCCAAAATGGTGGTTCACCACGCTCACCACGAACGGCAGAAGATCTTAACATCCGTTGGTCCTGAGCCTGTCGAAGGACGGAGCCAAATACGCTATTCGGTAGTTCTTGGCGGGGCCGGCGAACCGTTAACCGGGATCCTGATTGATAACCGGCCTCTGAACACTGGTTCCCGGCATTTGCTCCGCCACCAGCAGCCGCATGACCTCGCCGTCCGAATTAGAGATTCCGTGGGGCGTCCCTGCCGGGATAAACACCAGGTCTCCGGCCGACACGGGAAGATCTTCCTGCCCCACTCTTTGCCGGCCCTCACCCGAAAGAAAATAATGGACTGCTTCGCCGTGGCTATGGAGCGTCGCATCACTGTAGCCGGGAGGGACTATTCGAGTCGAGAGCTGAAGGGTGTGGATGTCGAACCCCAACTCGGGCGCGATCAATGTGACTGATTGGCGGTCCGACGGCAGCTCCCACGGGACCTCGTTCCGGCGAACTAGGTAGCGCTTGGCTTGCCTGCGCAGGTTCATCTCGTCGTCGAGTACCCCCAACTCGTGCAGGAAATGTTGGCGCTTGGAGTACAACGCGGCCGAGTTCATTGAGCCAAGGTCCCCATCCGGCACCGAGGCGATCAAACCGTCCAAATCCGCCAGTCCTTCCATGTCCGAAGACGGATACTGCCAAGACGCCGGGACCGGCAGTTGAGTGCCCGGGATTTGGTGGAAGGCAATGAACACCATGGGCTCGTCGCCCGTGTTCTCCGTGCCGTGCCAAACGTTGGCGGGGATGAAAGCCAGGTCTCCCGGCGTGACCTCAATTTCGTCGTCGCCGATGATCTCTTTGCCCTTGCCTTGCAGGTAGTACTTGACCGCGTCTCCATGGGTATGAAAGGCGCCGTCGGTCTCGCGGCCGGCTATCTGCCGCTTGAAGACTCTAAAAGTGTGAATGTTGAAACCCAGTTCGGGAGAGATGATCCTGGCCAGCTGGTGACCTTTTTGCTCGGTGGGGTGTACCTGGGACGCCGACTCCCATGTCACTTCCTCGGCCTTGACCAACAGACGGTTTTCCTTCCTTCGCCGGTCGAATTCCCTGTCAATGCGCCCAAATGAGCTGAGGATTTTGTCCCGCCGCTCAGCCAGCTCGGTGGGGCTAAGGTTGTTAAGGTCGCTGGTCATGGTGCGCTCCCTTCCGGCAGTTATGCCCGGCCAGAGTGTGAATCATTCTAGCTGCTTCGCTGGGTAAATTCCGCCTGGGCTTCCTTCAACAGGTCCGGATCGCTGAGAAGGTCGCAGGCCGTGAGAGTCAATATCTTGGCCACGGAGATGGCGTTGGAGCAGGCCGTTTCGGTGATGGCGGTTTCACACATTTGCCGCGAATGGGAGGGCACCGGCTCTTCGCTGACGGCATACCTCAACTCCAAAGCCGGCATTGTCTGGCTGACGTTGCCGAAATCGGTGGAAGCGCCACTGCCGCGCCGCCCCGGAATGGGCGCATCCAGCTTCATGCCCACTGCCGCGGCATTGGAGCGGAAGCGGCCGGCCAGGACACCGTTGGGTAGCACGTTTTCGTAGAAAGGATAGTAGGCCTCCACCTCTAAGGTTGCTCCGGTGATCAAAGCCGCTCCCTGGGCCACTTGCTCCACCTTGCCCACCACCACGTCGCTAAGGTAGCGGCGGTCGCGGCACCGCAGCATGAAGTTGGCGGCAGCGAACTCTGGAACAACGTTGGGGGCCAGGCCACCGTCGGTGATGATCCCGTGAATACGCACGTCATCTCTCAGGTGCTGCCGCAGGGCATCGATACCGCTAAACAGGTGGATCACGGCGTTCAATGCGTTGATCCCCTCTTCGGGCGCGGCTGCCGCATGAGCTGCCTTCCCATGGAAGATGTATCTGTATCCCACCATGGCCAGGCTCCAGCTTTCGTCCATGGGAATGTCTTCCGGAATGATGGTGCGGTTAGACGAAGGATGGGAGGACAGGCATACGTCCACCTCTTTGAATACCCCAGCCTCCAACAAGCGGATTTTTCCACCGCCGCCCTCTTCGGCCGGCGTTCCAATTACAACCACGCGGCCCGGCAGCGACGCCAAATTTGCCTTGACTCCCAGGCCGGCGCCCACCGCGGCCATGGCGATCAGGTTGTGGCCGCAGCCATGTCCGATCTCCGGCAACGCGTCATACTCGGCCAATATAGCCACCGTGGGCCCATCTCCCGCGCCTCCCTGTAGGGTGGCCCGGAAGGCGGTTTCGACTCCTCCAACGCCTCGCTCAACCGCGAAGCCGTGCCCTTCCAAGGTGTCGGACAAGAGCTTGGCCGCGTAGTGCTCCTGGTAGTTCAACTCAGGGTGGGCATGTATGTCCAGGGCAACTCCCACCAGCTCTTCCCGGGCTGCATCGATGGCCTTGGTGGCCACATCAACGAAAGCAGTACTTGGCGGGCCCTTGATTTCTGTCATCGTCTTCTCCGGGATGCCATCTTTGCTCTGATTCATTTGGACCGAAAGGTGGACCGGGGGAGGATTCCTCCGGGTAATCGCGAAGCCAGGTCCAGGTTGATTTCGACGCTCCCGATTTTACACCTTCGTTGGCTCTGCCGGATAGGATACCTTGTTAGGAGGGTGTGCCGTAATTTTTCACGCAGATAGCCACAGAGACCCAGAGACACGGCTTAGATTAAATTCTCTGAGCCTCCGTGTCTCCGTGGCTCCTGTCAGGTGCGCTTGACACCGGGGAGCCTGGGCATTAGGCTCCTGGCACAGAACATTGTGCTGGGCCAGTCTAGAGTGCTGGACCTGAAAAAGCAGCTATCGGGAGGGAAACATGGGCCAGATAAGCGGTTCTCAGTTGGTGATAGATTCTCTACGCCGAGAGGGCGTTGACACGATTTACGTCTTGCCCGGCGACCCGGTGGGTCCCATCGTCAATGGTTG
>JADFFS010000239.1 GCA_022568195.1 Chloroflexota bacterium
CCGATTTCTTCAAAAACGCTCGCTACGCCAAGATCAAGAGTCCTGCGGAGGTGGTGGCGGGCACTCTGCGCCTCACAGAGTCCAATATGTTCCCGGGCCCCGACCTGCCGGACATCGGACCCCAGGCTGGATACATGGGACAGGACATCCTCAATCCACCCAGCGTTGAGGGCTGGTACACAGGCAAGGAGTGGATCAACAGCGGTTCGCTGCTGGCCAGGATCAACTTCGTGGCCGACCACGTGGCCGACACCAGCCTGCCCGGCGTGCAAAACATCGTAAGCCACATGAAGGCTCAAGGGGTTATCACCGCCGAGGAGCTGGTGGACGCTTCCCTGGAGCACATGGGGTTTTTGGAGCTGGGCGACGATACCCGCCAGCAGCTTTTGGACCACGCCAAGAGCGATGGCGACCTCAACTGGAGTGATGAGACCGCCGCAGCCACCCGCATCGGGGAGATGTTGGCCCTGGCCGGAGCGACCACCGAATACCAGTTCGGCTAGCGGGGGATACTTCAAGGACTTTGCGGATGTAGAAGCCATCGTAGGGGCGGGTTTCAAACCCGCCCCTACACCCTGGGTGGACAGTTGCACGAGTATAAGGAGAATCGGAGATGCCGCTTGATATAGTAGCTGCCGGGCGCGGTTGGACATACAGCCACAACGTTGGCCGCAGGGCCACGGCGGGGATGGGCTTCAACTGGCCGATAGCTATGGCCGTGGGCAAGGATGGCGTCTTTTTTGTAGCCAACCGCACGCCTCACATATCCAAAGTAACCGTGGACCAGGAGTTCATCCATGAGTTTGGCCGGACCGGCGAGTTTGTGTATCTGGCTGGGCTGGCCTTGGACCAGGAAGGTAACCTTTACGCCTCCGACGAATGGCTTCACCGGATCACCGTCTTCGATAACGACGGTAACCTGCTCACCACTTGGGGTGAAAATGGGGATGAAGCCGGACAGCTAAACGGTCCCACGGGCCTGGTTTTCGACGCTGAGGACAACCTTTGGATAGTCAACGGCGCCAATAGCCGTATCCAGAAGTTCACCAAGGACGGCAAGTACGTAAGCGGGTTCGGCGTGAAAGGCGACGGTCCCGGGGAAATGGATACGCCGTGGGGCATCACCGTGGATAATGGCGGCGACATCTACGTGGCCGACTGGAACAACCACCGGATTCAGAAGTTCACCCCCGGTGGCGATCACCTGCTGACCTTCGGTTCCGGCCGCATTATGGGGGTGTCCACGGACGGGAGCACCCCCTACGCCCACGCGTTGGTCCAGGATATCGGGGTCAACCCCAACGACCTGAACCATCCGGCCGGAGTGGCGGTCGACGGGGACGGAGACGTTTACGTGGCGGACTGGATGAACGAGCGAGTGGTGATTTTCGACGCCGAGGCCAAGCCTTTGACGACGTTGCGGGGCAGCGCCCACGACATTTCCAAGTGGGCAGCCATGTCCCTGGATGCCAACCCCGACATGCGGAGGCGGCACCGTCTGGCCAAGCACCCCGAGGTGAAAGAGTATTTCCGGATGCCCAGCTACTGCGCTTTCGACCAGGCAACCAACCGGTTGATGGTTTGCGACACCATGCGGCACCGGATTCAGATTTTCGAGAAGGACTCGAACTACAAGGACCCCCAGTTCAACCTTTAGCGGCCTTCCTCAGGTCGTGACCGCTCCGTAAATCAACCGGCCCCGATAGCATCGGGGCCGGTTTTCTGTGCTGGAATCGAGCGAATGCGGCGATCGGCAAGACGCCAGACGGGTCAGCCGTCGTTTGCGAGAGGCCAACTTACGGCAACACTCCAAGACAAGGCGCGTCGACGCCCTCTAGCCGGTGCCTGTCAGGAAACGTGGAGACTACCGTCAAAGGGGACGTTGTTTGGAACCTGGGGCGCCGGTTCCTTCGCGTATGTCCCGGGCGGTCAGCTCGTCGACGCCCTTGGGCCACCGCCGCTTGAGGGGGTCGCTCACCCGGATCGAGAATCTACCAACGCCCTCGACTTCCACGTCGATGCTGTCTCCTTCCTGCATGGGGCCGAGGCCCTGGTGGTTGGTCCCCATGAACAGGACATCTCCCGGGCTGAAGCTCTCGATGGCGCTTGCCCACTCGATGGACTCCGGGATGGAGTGGGCCAAATCGTCGGTGTTGTAGTCGACCCGCAACTCTCCATCCACCCATAGACGTATCTGTAGGTGGTGGGGGTCCTGAATTTCGTCCTTGGTGACGATACAGGGACCCAGGGGGGCGAAAGTGTCGAAGGACTTCCACGGCGAGATGGGCATCGTGGTGGTATTCCTGGGGCCGCCGGGCCGCCCGCTACTGGGCAGCCGGGCGGATACGTCCACTCCGCATGTGTAGCCAAACACGTGGTCCATGGCGTTGGCTTGCTTGACGTCTTTGCCGGACCTGCCAAACACCAGCACCAGCTCCGCCTCGTGGTGGAAGATGTTGATGTCATCGGGCGGCAGGACCACGGTGTCGCCGGGACCGATGACCGCCTCCGGGGACTTCAGGAACCCCCACATGGGCGACGGCTCTCGGGCGCCGAACTCACGATAGTTTCCGCCCATGCATAAAACTTTGCTGGGCCGGGGCAGCGGAGCTTGGAGCGAAACACCCGACATGGGGACCGGGGTACCCTCCCGGCCCAGGCTCGACAGCTCGGCGTGAATATTATCTATGTGGGTGATGATGCCTTCCATGGCCTCCTGTCCGTTGCGGGCGCCTACCCGGCCGGCCACATCGCTGATGTCTACGACGCCGTCGCCTCTGAGCAAACCTGGAACGCCATCGTTAAACAGGACGAGTTTCATTGGGACCCTCTCCTGGGTACAAATTTATGGCTCAGAATGTTCCTCACCCGTTCCGCTACCCTTGCTCCGACGGCACGAACTTCATTGACAGTGAGTTTATGCAATGGCGAGCGTTCGTCGGGGTGAGGTGTTCTCCGATGAACACGTGTCCCAGATGGCCGCCGCAGTTGGCGCATTCGACCTCGATTCGCATGCCATCGGGGTCGGGTAAGTGAGTCACGGCTTCTGGTATCTCTTGGTCAAAGGCCGGCCAGCCACAATGGGCATCAAACTTGTCATCGGACCGATATAGCTCGGCGTTGCACCGCCGGCAGAGGTAGACGCCTTTCTCGTAAAAGTCGTCGTACTCCCCCGAGAAAGCCCGTTCCGTGCCCTTCCCTTCGATTACTTGTCGTTCCTCCGCCGAAAGCGGATTGTAGGTTGATTTGTCCATGCTCGATCTTCCCCTCGCGTTTTTCTATCTACGGTCTCCCGGCCACTTTTGGGCCGGCAATGGCCATTGGAAATCGAGTTCCTCCAATTAGGCGGTCAATATATCCCGGCGGGAAAGCACCCGCTCCATCAAGGGCCGCATGCCCAGCTCACGGGAGATGGCCAGGGATTCGTCCAGCAAGGCGGTAACTTTCTGTGGGTCACCCTCAGCATGACGCTGCCGTAGCAGGTCGGCGTAGTCGCAGCAGGTCCACGCCAGCTCCGGGCGGTAGCCCGCCTTGCGGCAGAAAGCCAGGGCATCCTCGAAGTGGACAGCCGCTTGGTCCGCTTCGCCTGACGTGTGGGCCAGGAGTCCCATCAGACGGTCAACGGCTAACATGGAGTAGTTCAACATAGTGCCTTGATGAGGCTCCAATGCGGCGTACTGCTCATCGGCGGCCAGGGCGTCGCCACGAAGTACCGCCAACAGCGACAGGCCGGCCCGGGCGCAGGCGATGGCATAAGGAGTAGCCGAGGGAGATGAAATAACGACTTGGCAGGCCGATTCGGCGACTTCCAATCGGCTGGTTTCACCCGTGATGCGGGCGACAATCGGTATAGTCATGGCCGGGTACGCATATTCTAAACCCGGGCCGGGTTCGGTGACGCGCATGAGGTCAACTAGCCGCTCCAAATAAACCTCTCCCTGCTCGAAATCGCCCACCTCGTATTCCAACAACGCCCGGGTACAAAGGTCGCGTGGCTCCACCGGCGATATCTCCAGGCCGCGATCATTGAATTCGCGAGTGGCCTGCCAACCGCCCTCAAGGCGGGACACGAACCCGTTGGACCGCAGGGCACTGGCCAACCACCACTGGTCCCGCAGCTTCTCCGCCGAGGTAAGCAAGGCCGAGGCATTGGAACGGAGTCCAACAAGGTCTCCCAGGGCATTTTGGGCGAGGGCGGCGCTGTAGCGCGCCAGCACTTCAGCGTAAGGCTCGTCGGCCCGGTGGGCCAATTCGATGGCTTGTAGGCCCTTCTCCAAGCACTCGCGCCAGCGGAGTTGATACAGGTCCGCGTTAGCTGAGTCGGCCAGCGTCCGCATCTCCAGGGCCGTGTCCCCTTCACGCCGAGCAATGGTCAGAGCCTTTGCAAAAGCCTCCTGAGCGCTATCGTAGTCTCCTTCCTCTATCGCCACTACCCTGCCGTAGCGGGACAGCAGATGCCCAGCCTCGTTGGAATCCGATGGCACCAGGGCCAGGGCGCTGGCAACCAACTGGGCATCCCCCATCCGTTT
>JADFFS010000004.1 GCA_022568195.1 Chloroflexota bacterium
TTCTTCGAAGAGAACCTGTCGGCGTTGGTGGAGGATACGGGGGGCGTGGCAGTCTACCCCAGCGTGGTGTCCGATTCGGGTAGGCTGCACCATGCCGTGGTAATCGCGGCTCACGAGTGGTTGCACCACTGGTTCTTTTTCCATTCTCTCGGGCAGCACTTCTGGGATAGCAGCGACATGACCACGTTGAACGAGACGGCCGCCACCATAGGCGGGGAAGAAATCGGCGACCGGGCCTTCACCGCTATGACCGGAGAGACGGTGGTCCGGGATTCCAACGCGTCGGGACCCCAAGACCCGGACGCCTTCGACTACGACAAGGCCATGCGCCAGACCAGAATGCGTACCGAGGAGCTGCTGGGCCAAGGCAAGATTTTGGAAGCTGAGGCTTACATGGAAGAACGCCGCCAAACAATGGTGGCCAACGGGTTCTTGATTCGGAAAATCAACCAGGCCTTTTTCGCTTTTCACGGCTCCTACGCCGCTAACCCGGCGTCCATCAGCCCGATCAACGACCAGCTAAAGGTGCTACGCAACCGCAGCGCGTCTTTGGAAGAGTTCTTAAACACGGTCGCCGGTTTCGGCAGCTACCGGGAGTTCCTGGACCACTTGGAGCTGGGCAGAGAATGACCGGTAGCGATCCGGCGGTCCGCCATGCGCGCCATGCTACCGGGGCTGGCCGACGGCGGGCGGACACGTGCCTGGAAACCCAGGATTACTGGTAGTCTATTTGGGTACAGAGGCCATGCCGGCGTTAACCGCCGGTTTTCACACCCACGGTGTCCGCTTGGAGCGTTCTTTCTCTGAAGTGTAGGTGGGTAAGCCCTCTCGGTCCAGGATGTTGGACACGATTTGCTTGAATAGCTGGCGGTCGGCTCCGGTAATCACTGCTTGCTCATGGGCTTCGGAGATGGCTACCGGGTAGCCCTGGCCCCGATGGCACTGGTCCAGTATCAGGCTATGGCTCAAGGCCAACAGCTTCTCATCGTTGGCCACCCACTGAGGTATTTCAACCCGTGCGATTTCCTCTCCGGCGTGGAGGTAGAAGAAGCAGATTTGCTGGTCCCCGTAGCTCTCCCGGGGAACCGACGAGTTGGTGCGGTAAACAGCGGAACGCCAGCCGGGCTCCAGTATTCTTTGGAATAGGTCACGGTCGAGTAACTCGTTGGCCAGGTTGCATGGAGACAGCGCCGAGCGGCGGTTGCTGCAGGAACGGCGGCACCGTCCCACCTCGAAGGGGCATAGGCAGGTACGGGCGGCGTTGACGACCTCGGTGCTCCTGGGTAGCGACACGTATGCCGCCAGGCATAGTGGGCGCCGCTCGGCCATGTCCCGCATGCGGCTGAGGGCCACCAGAAGCCTGTCCTGAACCAGGGCTTCCTTGACGAAGGGGGGATAGGCCCGTCCGGAAAGTCCCCATAACACCAAAGAACCGTCCACCAGAGCCAGGATTGGCAGTTCGGCCGGGCAGTCTTCCACGGCTTGTACCAGGCGCTCCAGTTCGCGGACGGTGCGGTGAAGCCCCAGCAATGGCCCGGTTAGCGCTGCTTCCTGGGCCGGATTGTTGGGGTCGGTGAGGTACAGATCGCCGGAATCGTCGCTCACCTCAGGATGGCTGAAGAAGCTGGCGTCGGGCTGTGAGCCGTAGGTCAACGTGCAGCCGCCCAGATTCACCAGGTAGCAACTCAGCGGCAGATGCCGGTCCACGTCGATGTGGGAACCGTCGACAGCGGCGACGCACCAGTCCTGAGGGGGTGGCGCCGGGGCGTATTTACCCAGCAAGGTGTCTGTAACCTGGGCGGCCAGGAACGGGCGGTCGGGGTCGAAGGTGGTCTTCTCGGCGGCTGTTGCGGCGCTGACCTCGCTTGCCGCGTCCAGAAATGCCCTGAGGCGGTCTTCGCGGAGTTGCTGGCTCCGGCCCAGGTTTTGGCCGACCCGGTCCAACTGGAGCATGGTTTCGCCTAGGTCAAGAGGCATGGCTTTCTAGCGCAGTACCCGCTCATCGCCTACCCGCCGGGTTACGCGCTGTTGGTCCAAGTGCTCCAGCATTGGAAGTATGTATTTCCTGCTGGTATTGAACATGGTCCTGGCTTCCGCCACCGTTATGCTGCCCTGGCTACGCAGATGCTCTACAATTCGGTCGGCCATCTCTTGGTAGGCGGAAGCAGCAAATACCACCGACTCGTTGACTTTGACCACCTTGCCCTCGTCGACCAGCACACCCAGCAACTCGGGGTCCAGCGGGCGATCGCTGGGTGGAGTGTAGGGGTCCTGCTCCAGGGCTTTGAGGTAAGCCTCAACTTGTTGCTCCATCTGGGGCGTTAGCGAGACCTGATGGTCGGGCAGCCGCAAGTGAGGCCCATCTTCCACCAGGTAATCTTCCGCGGCCAAACGCTCTACCACTCGGAGGTAAACGGGCTGAGACAAGCCGACGCGGCTGCGGATTTCCTGGGTGGGCGCTCCCCGGCGCAGTGGATACTGGTTGTGATAGGTCTGCAGGGCCACGAAAACGTTGCTTTTCAGGATGGTCCAGCCTTGCGTGGAATAGACCACCGCGGACTCGTCGGCGCCCAACTTGCCCAGTACGACCACTTCTTCCTGGCTTTCCAGCCGCCCAACGCGCTCCAAGACCTCCGGAACCGGCAGGTTGGACCGGCGGGAGAGGACCGTCAGATCGCACGGGCCCCACTGGTCGGCGACGCTGAGCAAGATGTCTTCTCCGGTGCCTTCATCCAGGGTGGTCAACCGCTCAACCACGTCCGGCGAGAAGCGGCGGTGCCTCCGCCGTGGATTGGGGTCCACCACCTGACCGCCCCCCAGAGTGTCTTCCGACGAGCGGATAACAAAGAAGTCCCCCTTGACCATGGGCAAGGGCTCGGCTAGAAGAATTTGCACCCACCCGTCGGCTCCGGCAGGTAGGCGGTCGGCATCCAATAGCCTTACGCGGGCGGTGGACTCGCTGGTGAAGATGTGAAAAGTGACGCCTTCGTTGTGGCGCAAAGGGTGGTTGGCGTTCTTGACCATCCGTAGGCGGGCGTCCAACCGCCGGGTCGGGCGCAGCCAGCCTGAGTTGGTCAGGATCTCCCCTCGTTTCACGTCGCTGCGAGCAACGCCCGATAGGTTGACTGCCAGGCGCACGCCCGGAGGAGTGTGGTCGATCTTGGTGTTGTGGCTCTGCAGTCCCCGGATGCGGGCACGCCGGCCCGAGTTGGTCAGCTCCACTTCTTGGCCCACCGCCAACGCGCCGTCGATCAACGTTCCGGTGACCACCGTACCGAACCCGGAAATGGAAAAGCAACGGTCGATGGGTAGTCGGGGGCGGCCCAGGTCCCGGCGGGCTTCCGTGTGGTCCAATACCTGATCCAGGGTCGATCTTAACTCGTCCAGTCCGTCCCCGGTGTAGGCGGATACTCCCACCATGGGACAGCCTTGGAAAGAGGTGCCCTCCACAACGTCCTCAACCTCCGCCTTGACCAATTCCACCATCTCATCATCGACTGTGTCGGTTTTCGTAATGACTACCAGCCCTCGACGGATTTGCAGGATATCCAGGATTGCCAGGTGCTCCCTGGTCTGAGGCATGACGCTTTCGTCGGCCGCTACGATCAGCATGGCAAGGTCTATAGCGCCGACTCCGGCCAGCATGTTCTTGATAAACCGTTCGTGTCCCGGGACGTCGACAATGCTGACCTCGCGTCCGCTGGGCAAGGTCATCCAGGCAAAGCCCAGATCAACCGTCATTTCCCGTTCGATTTCTTCGGGCAATCGGTCTGGGTCGATGCCGGTAAGGGCCTTGACCAAGGTGGATTTACCGTGGTCGACGTGGCCGGCGGTCCCGATGACGTACATAGGTGGCCTTCCTGAGGGGATCTGGATACTAGGATAGCATCCGGGGCAACAGGGTGAAAGGTACGTTTGGCTGGCCACAGACCGGTGAGATAGGCCAACCTGGAATAGCGCCACCGGAGAGTGAGTTCAGGATACGGCCGGATATGATCGGCAGTTTACAGCGTAAATTGCTTGTTTTGGACCGGCACCCTGTGGCTATAATGGATGCATGGCCATCTATGGTCGGCATTTGGGAGTCGGCTAATCCCCCATGAAACTACTTCTATTGCTGGTCGTGTTGCTGGGCGTAGCCTGTGCTGGTGAAACCCAGGCTACACCCATTCCCCGGGCCTCAAACTATCAGGTACCGCTCGTACTACCAAATGCTCCCGGTCTCTCAATGGCCCAGGGACGCTTCGACTCCGCAGTCAGATTGCAGCAACAGGGAAAACTCCAGGAAGCCATCGCAGAGTACACCGCGGCAATAAGCCTCGACCCCAGCTTGGCCCAGGCCTACAACAACCGGGGCGCCGTCTACATGGACATGGGACAGCCCGAAACAGCCATTTTGGATTACAATCAGGCCATCAGCCTCGATCCCACATTGGCCCAAGCCTACAGCAACCGGGGCAAGGCTTATTACGACCAGGGTGACCTGCAGAATGCTCTCTCAGAATATGATGAGGCACTGCGCCTCGATCCACGACTCGTATTCGGTTACCTTAACCGGGGCGCCGTTTACCGCAAACTGGGGAAACCGGAAAAAGCCATCCAGGATCTGGACGAGGCCATCCGCTTGGACCCCCGCTTGCCTGCGGCCTACGCCAACCGAAGTAACGCCTACAGGGACCTGGGCAAGACTGAGGATGCGATTCTGGACTTGGACGAGGCCATAAAGCTGGACCAGACGGTGACCGCCAACTTCTTGAACCGGGGATACCTATACGATGACAGCAAACGGTACAAGGAGGCCGTCCTAGATTACAGTGAAGCAATTCGCTTGTCTCCCCAGCTCGTGGACGCCTACCTCAGGCGTGGCGCGGTGTATGGAATAATGGGCGAGACGGATAAGGCAATCTCGGATTTGGACCGGGCTATACGCTTGAACCCCGATATCGCCGTGGCCTACAGCAACCGGGGCGCGGCCTATAACGACCTGGGTCAGCCGGAGAAGGCTATTGAAGACTTGGATCAAGCCATTCGTCTCGATCCCGAGGACGCCACATTTTACAGTAACCGGGGACGGGCATACAGCCGGCTGGAGATGCCCGAGAAAGCCATCAAAGACCTGGACGAGGCCATTCGTCTGGACCCGCTGCTGTCCTTGGCCTACGGAGACAGAGGCAACGCTTACAAACTCCTGGGCGAGTTTGAACGGGCGATCCAAGACTATGACGAAGCAATCCACCTAGACTCCGGATTTGCCTCTGCGTTCGCCAACCGGGCGATCGCCCTCGCTGAACTTGGCGAGGACGCCAAGACCTCCGATGATATCGAAAAAGCGGTGCTGTTTGGATTCCCGCGAGAAGCCCTGGAGGCGGCGGTCAGGCGGACACGAGGCAAGAAGTAGGCTGCGCGGGTACCCTCGGGTCATTTCGATGCGGTTAGTGGCCCACATGAGGGACAGGGGGTTCATTACACAAAGCGAGTGAACACTTGATTGGCGATCAGGTAGGCGGAACTGGCCAGGCGCAGGTTGTAGCCGTGTTGTTGCAGCAGTCCCAGCTCTATGAGGTCCTTGATCTCCTCCCGGTATTTCTCTGCCAGGTCTGTGCCGACGCTGGCTGAGGCCTGCTGCAGGTCCATGCCATCGAGCAAGCGCAACTGGAGAAACATGGTTTCGGCACATGCTGTGTCCGGGTCGATGTATTCCTGGTTGGCCACGGGAAATACGGCCTGCAATAGCTGGTCGTCCAGCCTATCGAAGGGCTCAGGACCGCTTTCATTCCATCGCTTCACCGCGGCGATGTAGGCGACCGGGGAATCGACCCCCCAGAACCGAAAGCTACCCAGGCGGGAATGGGCGCCCGGTCCCACACCCAAATAGGGCAGGTTCAGCCAGTAGACCATGTTGTGGCGGCAGTCCAGCCCGGGTAGCGCCCAGTTGGATATTTCGTAATGCCGGTAACCGGCGTCGCCCAACAACCGGCGGGCGCCCTGGTACATGTCGGCAGCCAAGTCCGGGTCGGGCTCTGGATATTTTCCTTGTTGCACCCAGCGATGGAGGGGTGTGCCTTCTTCCAACGTGAGACAATAAAGGGAAATGTGGCTCGGACACGAGCCTAATAAACGTTGCAGTGTGGTTTCCCATTGGGTCAGGGTCTGTCCGGGCAAGCCGTACATGAGGTCCAGGTTTACGTTGGAGAAACCAGCTTCCTGCGCAGTCTGGAATGCACATATTGCCTGTTCGGCGTTGTGGCGCCGGCCCAGCAGGGCCAAAAGACCATCGTCGAGGCTCTGCACGCCGATGCTCAACCGGTTGACGCCATGGGCTATGAGCCTGCGGCATGCCTCCAGGTCCAAGTCACCGGGGTTGGCTTCCACAGTGATTTCCGCATCTGGGTTTAGGTTGAACGCCCCGCGAATGGTCTCCAACATACGGTCGATGGAGCCGGCAGGCAGGTAGGAAGGCGTGCCCCCGCCGAAGAACACCGTGTTGACCAAGGGTCGCTGCAAGACGTGGCCCCAGAGCTGGAGCTCCGTGGTCAAGGCATCCAGGTAGGGACCTATCAGGTGCTCGATACCCTGGTAGGTGTTGAAGTCGCAGTAGGGGCACTTGGTCTTGCAGAAGGGGACGTGAACGTAAAGAGACAGTCCGGAGCCAGGGACAACCGACGTGGCGGGTTTCAGGTCGGACTGCAAAACCCTATTCGTCGTCTATCAGATGGGAGGTGCCGTCGACCACCTTGGACGGGTCTTTCTCTTGGGGCCGGTCTGGATTGGGGCTGGCGCCGGAGAGCTCATTGACAACGTGCTTGGGAGCCAGCTTCATCAACAGGAGCACGGCCATTCCGAGAACGATCAGGTCGTCAAACCGGCCCAGCAAGCCGATATTGTCGGGAAGCAGGTCCAGAGGAGACAAAGCGTACAGAACTGCCAGTGGTACCAGGGCTCGTAAAGGTAAGGCGACCCGTTTGTCGAAGGTCAGTCGCCACACCAGGCGCAGGAAACGAATGGCCCGAGGCAGGAACCGGGGCGCCAGATAGAACAACAGGGGCATAGCCAGGCGGTATAACATGATCTCTGCTCGTACTCGTCTACCCGTACACTTAATTATAGACCATGTGACGAGCACATGAAAGCTGCGAGAATGTTCAGACAGCCATGCCGGAAGGCTGGCTGCACCCACAGCCACCTGTCCACCATGGGCTTGCCGGGTGCTTGCCAGGAAGCTACTTGTTTGGTAAGAGCGTAGATATAAGAGTAAGCCAATTGGGGGCCCCGGCTGGGAGGATCAGGCGCAGTTGCTCTTGTGTGAAACACCGGATACGTTATACTGGAGCGGCGTCCAAGGGACCCAGGGTCTTCGTTTCTCGCCGTCTTCGGCGCCTCTGCTACTACCAGAACCCCGGGGGTTGGCGTCCTATCCACCAACGGAGCATTAAGAATGACCTCTGCCACCCAGGCCAAGACCATCGCGGAGCTGCGGGCCAACAATTACCAAGTCATTCCGGTGCGCGAGGAGATGCGCAACAACCTGATAGCTCAAATCAGGGCGGAGCAGATCGTTTTCCCAGGAATTATCGGGTTTGATGAAACAGTGATTCCTCAATTGGAGAATGCCATCCTGGCGGGGCAGGACGTAATCCTGTTGGGTGAACGGGGCCAGGCCAAATCCCGGATCATCCGCAGTTTGGTTAACCTGTTGGATGAGGCTATCCCGAAAATCGCCGGATGCGAAATCAACGACAATCCGTACAAGCCAATCTGCCGGGTCTGCCGGGATAAGGTGGCGGAGCAAGGCGACGAAACCGAGATTGAATGGCTTTTCAGGGAGGACCGGTATTCCGAGAAGCTGGCGACCCCAGACATCTCCATTGCGGACCTTATTGGAGAGATAGACCCCATCAAAGTGGCCGAAGGCCACTATCTGTCCGATGAATTGGTGATCCATTACGGCTTGATTCCCCGCACCAACCGGGGTATTTTCTGCATCAACGAATTGCCTGACTTGGCGGAGCGCATACAGGTAGGTATGTTCAACCTGATGGAGGAGCGGGACGTTCAGATCAAGGGCTACCGCATTCGCTTGCCCTTGGATGTATACGTTGTGTCCACCGCCAACCCAGAGGACTATACCAACCGAGGCCGCATCGTCACACCGCTGAAAGACCGCTACGGCTCCCAGATCCACACCCACTATCCCAAGAAGATAGAGGATGAGATCGCCATCATGGAGCAGGAGCGCACGCGGTTTCCCGATGAGGAAAACCTTGTGGTGCCCAACTACATCAAAGAAATCCTGGCTGAGATAACCATCCAGGCTCGGCAGAGCAGCGAAATCAATCAGCGGTCCGGCGTCAGTGTTCGTGTTTCCATCTCCAACTACGAGACGCTGCTGGGCAATGCGCTACGCCGGGCCATTCGCCATGGAGACACATGGACCTGCCCTCGGACCAGCGACCTGTCCTATATAGTGGCTTCATTTGCCGGAAAAATCGAGTTGGAGACCTTCGAAGAGGGACGAGAATCCCGGGTAACCGACGACCTGACCCGTCGAGCGGTATTGCGGATCTTCGATGGATATTTCGACGTGAACGACCTGGAGACGGTGGTAACAGCCTTCGACTTGGGTCAAACTGCCGAGACCGGCAACGAGAAACTCGCCAGCGAGTATCCGGCCTTGATAGCGCAAGTGGACGGACTGGCGGCCGCAGTGAAGCACCTCACCGACGACCAGCGCCCCGAGGTGTTGGCGTCCGCGGTGGAGTTTGTCTTGGAGGGCCTGCACCTGAACCGCAGGCTCAACTGCGAACGCACCCCGGCGGGGTCCCTGTACCGCCGGTAGTACCCGAGCTGCGAGGGCACAGCCGGGACCTGCCATGTCCGAACCCCTGACACCCTCCCCTTGACCATTAGCGCGGCCGCATCTAATATTAGAACATAAGTGCTGAAATCTTGTGTTCTGGGAGTTAGTATGGCCGGCGCTGAGGTACAGGAGATCTACTGCAAGACATTGCTGAACCGGATTGATATCCCTTCCTTCCCGTTTCAGTGGACCTTAAACCCTTACCGGGGTTGCCGTCACGCATGCCGGTACTGCTACGCCAGGCCCACCCACGAGTTTCTTGGCTTGGACGCCGGCAGGGAGTTCGATCAGAGGGTATTCGCCAAAGTGAACGCGCCGGAGGTGTTGCGCCAGGAGTTGCGACGCCCCAAGTGGAAGAACGAGGCTATCGCCATCGGAACGGCGTCGGACCCCTATGAGCCTGCGGAGATGGAGTACCGCCTGACCAGGCGTATCCTGCAGGTTTTATGCGAGTTCCGGACCCCGGCGTCAATCACCACCAAGGGCGTCCTGGTACGCCGTGACGTGGATGTGCTTCAGGAATTGGGCCGGGTTGCCGATGTGCGGGTGAATTTCAGCGTGGGCAGCATCGATGAGCGGGTCTGGAAGCTCACCGAACCGGGGGCGCCCAGTCCGGTGGCCCGCCTGGAGGCCATGCAGTTCCTGGTGGAGAACGGGATCAACGCCGGTGTGATGATGGCCCCATTACTCCCTGGTATTTCGGACAGCACCGAAAGCATCTACGACGTGGCCGAGGCTGCCGCGGCCCACGGCGCCCGGTTCATCGGAGCCAACGTCCTGTTCCTGAAACCGGGTTCGAAAGAATGGTTCATGCCCATGTTGAAAGAAACCTATCCTCACCTAGCGCCCGGCTACGCAAAGCTGTACGCCAAGACCTATGCCCCAAGGGATTACACCAGCAGCGTAATGAAAGTGGTGGACCAGGCGAGGCGGTCGGTGGGACTGGCCAGTATGGAGCCCACCAAATCGATGGACGCGCCCCAAAGGCAGCTCCAGCTAGCCCTGAGCGCGTGAATCCAGCGCCGGCTCTCCGGCGAGGTCGGGGTCAGGACTTGGAGACGTTTGCCTCCACCTTCATCTTGCCGGTTACCAGGAATATCACCCGTTCGGCGATGTTGGTGGCGCGGTCGGCGATGCGCTCCAGGTCGTGGGCCACCCAGAGCAGGTAAGTCGCCCACTGAATGGCCTGTGGGTCCTGAATCATGAACAGCAGCAACTCTCGATGTACTTGGTCGTAAAGCTGGTCTACGTCGTCGTCGGCCTGACATACCTGATGCGCTTTGACCAGGTCTCGGCTAATTAGCGAGTCCATGCTGTCCCGCAGCATTTTCGTGGCTTTCTCGGCCATCCTCGGGATGTCAATCAAGGGTTTGAGTGGCGGAGCATCTCCCATCAACAGGCTTATCTTGGCGATGCCTTCCGCGTAATCCCCCATGCGCTCCAGTTCAACTGCGATGTGCAAGAACGCAATGATCGCGCGCAGATCCCGGGCCATGGGTTGCTGGGTTGCAATGAGATCGACGCAGCGGTCTTCGATGTCGAATCGTTTCTGGTCGATGTAGTCGTCCTCGTCGACCACCTGCTGAGAAACCGTCAAATCCCGGCGCTTCAGGGAATCCACCGCCCGGGTGATGGCACTTTCCACATCGCCGGCCAGCACGCCGACCTCCTGCTCCAGGATATTCAGTTGTTGGTCCAAGTCTACCCTGGACACTTGCACCCCTCCTGCGCGTCCGCGATTCTTTGATTTCGATTCCTCGGCGGTTGGACCGTATAGTGGCTATCCAGACTGCCGAAAGTCCCATGAGCGCTTCGCTGCTGGTTCTAGCGGGCTGCTTAATCGTCGCTAAGACGGGGTTTCCCTCCAGAACGGGGGCCGCTTTCGCTGTTGCTCCAAGAGGGTTTCGTCCAACAGTTCCGGTGGCCGCCCAGAAGCGTGGTTCGCGCCGGGTGTGTACTCCAGCTGTTGGAAGATGGTGGTGTGGGTGTAGTAGCCGTTATATGTTTGAAGCACCAACTGGTCAAAAAATTCGGGGCTGGCTGCCTCAACTTCCCGCAGGGTTTCATCTTGGGCATCGCCGGTCAGCGCCAGGAAGGATGCTGAGCCTTTGCTGGAGGCGGTAATATCGACCAACACCAGGCCGTCGTTGAATAGGCGCCTTAGGTGGGACTTTTCGCCTACTACTCCTTCGACGAACTCCCCCACGCCCAGGTCTCCGGCGCCCGGACGAGGTGGCGCCGGGGGGACGATACGGTTGAGGATCGCAGTCAAGAGGTCCCGTTGGGCTTGAGTGAACACCTGATTGCCGACGGCCATATTATCCAATTCCTGCTGTTGACCTGCCTGTATTTGAATCTGGACTATCGGGGAATTATGGGCAAGACGATGTGTGAAGGGTACTGCGCCGAATGGTGTATCTCCTGACGGGCTGCCTCCAGGTTCCGGTCCTGTCCCAAGGGCGCGCCTGTATTTGGGTTGCGATCAAATCTCGGGAAGTTGCTGCTGGAAACCTCTACCCGCAAGCGGTGCCCGGAGCGGACCAGGTGACTGGTGGCCCATAGGTCTATCGTGAAGCTGTAGACCTGGCCAGGGGTTATCATCGACGGCTCAGAACCCGATGTGCGGAACCGCGCCCGGATGATGCCGTCTTGCAGGTTGTGAGCGTAGCCATCGGGCCGCACGTCCACCAGCTTGGCGGTGAAATCAGTATCGACGGCGCTGGTGCTTGCAAAGATATGGACTTTGATGGGGCCGGTGATTTCCAGATCCCGCTCCAAGGGCTCGGACGTGTAAACCAGCACGTCTTGGCGGTCCTCCACGGGCCGCTGGTCCGCTACTCCTTGGGGGATTATCAGGGTATTGCCGCCTAGTGTAGGGACCGGGTCGTTGGGGTCGTAAAGATAGCTGTCCGGCGGTTCATCGCCGGGAGGGCTTGTGGACAAGGTCCCGCTGCCCTGGCGGCTGTTGGCCGGACTTTCGGCGTGGAAATAGTACTTGGTGTAATGAGTACGGGCCAAAGGCCATTCGTTTTCGTAGCGCCACCGGTTTTCGCCCATGATGAAGAGATTCACGGGAGGATCGTCCATTATTCCGGTGTCTATATCCTTGAGCCAATAGTCGAACCAACGCAGCAGATAGTCATGAAGCTCGATGCGGGCGTCGTCTCCGAAGTCGATGTCCCCGGTGTCGCCCGAGGTGGGGCTGGTGTATGGCCGGATGTGAGCCCAGGGGCCTACCAGCAGCTTTTGGCTTCGCCGTGCCAGTTCACTTCCTCCTTCTTCGCGAATGGCCCGGTAGGCGTTGAGGGCGCCTTCCAGGAATATGTCGTACCAGGAACTGACGTGAAACATGGGGACGGTGATACCCTTCAGGTGGTGTAGAAGGTTGATTTTCCACCAGTAAGGGCCGTCCCGTTCGTTGCTCAGGTATTCGCCGAAATAGGGCGCCGTTTCTTTTAGCCGGTCCACCCAGTCGGCCAGAGGAAGATGCCGGTACCATTCATCGTGAAGGGGTTGGGCGAAGTTGTCGGCGGGTAGCAAGTATTCGTTCACCTTCTCCAATAGGGCGTCGTGGCCTTGCCGGGCCAGGGTGTTTTTGCCTTTGTGTATGGCATAGGGCACCATCCAACCCCATTCCATCGCTCCACCGGTGTGGTACACCCAGCTCTGGTGAAAGTCGGACGAGGCGGACACGGGCGCCATGGCCTGAAGGTGGGGCGGAAGGGGGTTACTGGCCGCCAAAGTATATTGGGTGGCACCCAAGTAGGACTGCCCGGTTGTACCGACCCTTCCGTTGGACCAGGGCTGGCGGGCAGCCCACTCGACTGTGTCATAACCATCCTGGATTTCTTGAAACAGCGGATCGTAGCTCTCCCCCTCCGACCCAAAGCGGGCACGGCAGTCTTGGCTGACCACCACATAGCCGTGCTTGGGGAAAAACCAGACGGAGTGGTCCGGATTGTCGACGTATCCGTCCTTCCCGTAGGGTCCGCGGGTGACCAACACCGGATAACGGCCGGGCGCTTCCGGCCGGATAACATCAGCCGAGAGCCGAACACCGTCACGCATCGGCACCATTACATTTTGTTCTCGTATGACGTTGCTAGGGTGATGTTGCGACATATTGCGTCACGCTCGGAGGTTCGCTAAGGAAAGCGCTTTGGTGTTAATTTAGGAATTGTTCAAGGATACTATCTCAACTAGGTAGCGTCAAACGAGTAGCCTAGAGATGCGATTGCAACGCCAGGGGAAGGCCCGTAGCGCAAATGCTACATATTGTGAGGCGAGTACCGTTGAAGGGTGCTTTTTCATCGAGATACGATGCTCTGGTTACAGCCAGGGGAACCACCTTGTGATCATGCTTGCCGCACGGCGCCTAATCCAGCTCGTGTCCTCCCCGTCCATGGTTCGGAGATGGTGGCCTCATGTCGCCGAATTAGCGCTGATTCTCGGTGCCTACCTGATATACCTGGGGACTCGTGACCGGATATTTCAGGACACCGCGATGATTAACGCCCAGCGCGTCATCTCTTGGGAAAGGTCTGCCGGTATTTTTTGGGAGGCGGCGTGGCAATCCTGGGCTTTGGAGAACGCCCAGGCTCTGGTGCTTGCCATGAACTGGCTCTATATCGTCACCTACTGGCCTATAGTCATGGGAGTTGGCTTGTTCCTGTTTGTCCGGAACCGGTCAAGGTTCTACTACTACCGAACCGTAGTGGTTATCAGCCTGATCATAGCCTTAGGCCTGTTTATGGCGTTTCCCGTCGCATCGCCCTTTCGCATCACCGGCATGTTCGTCGACTCGATTCAAACCTTGGGCCCTACGTTTTATGGCAGCCCGCAAATGGCGGTCCTCTACAACACGAATGCCGCCATGCCCAGCCTGCACTTTTGCTGGTCGGTGATACTAGGCGTCCTGTTCTTTCGTAGTCTCAACGGCTGGTCCAAGCTGTTCGGCCCGGCGTATCCGGTGGTGACCTTTTTCGCCATCACCCTTACCGCCAATCATTTCATCTTGGATGCGGTGGCCGGCGGGCTCTTGGCGGGATTGTCCTTCGCCATCATGGCCTTTGCCGCGCGCCGGTGGCCCTGGTTGGCGCGAACGACCGGCAGGAAGACGGGGGGCAATGGGCCGGAAACCTATAAACCCGCCAGATAGGCCGGATTAACTAGGGTTGCTATAGTGTCAATCCACAGAAACACACCGATGAACACCAGGAATACCTCGCTGAATCCTATCTTAACGTCGACAATGGTCGCAGATTCCAGACTGTGCCAGTACCTGTTCAAGTTCCCCTGCAGGTGAAGGAGCAGCCCGGACACGATGGCTACGGATACCAGGTTGATGGCCAGCCTGGCTGCAGCAGTCCCGGTGGATATCTCGGCGGACCCGGCAAATCCTCCGCCCAGGTTAAAGGAAACTGTGTCCAGCACCGACGAAGTGAAAACGAGTCCGACGATCATGCCAACGTTGATAGTGCTATGCACGCCTGCGTCCAGCATCAACTCTTTGTATGTTCGCATGTGCGCGTGGGTTCGGAACAGGCTGTAGACTGGGACCATCAGGGTCATCGCATGCCAGAATGGAAACACCGGATTACCGGTGTGGTCGCGGTACTGTTTCCAGGTGAGAAAGAACCAGTAAAACAGGTACAGACCGTGGGAAAGGACCGACATTATCAGGATGCGGCGCACGGAAATGTGGTAATCCAGCGTGGATGGCAACTCTTGAGGGACCTGCTGAGCTGTAGCTGTGGAACTCCGTCCTGTCAGGTCCCTGCCGCAGACGCTGCAGTAATTGAAAGACGGTTCTGCTTCAGTACCGCAGTTGGGGCAGTAGGCCATCTCTCCCTCCGGGCAAGGTTCTTGGAGTCCGTGGACGCGAGGCCTCAGCCGATTACCTTGGAATCTCGCAGCCTGGCGATTCTAGCGGAGTCGTAGCCCAGTTCGGCCAGGATTTCCTGGGTATGCTGGCCCAAGAGGGGCGCCGGAGTGCGCAGCCTGCCCGGGGTTTCCGACAGGTGGATGGGTATGTTGAACATCTCAACCTCGCCTGCTTGAGGATGGTGTTGGGTGGCCAGCATGTCGTTGGCGACGATTTGGGGGTGGTTGAAAACCTCGTCTCTTTCCAAAACGGGAGCGGCCGGAACGTCGTAATGCTCCAATACCTCCAGCCAGCGGTCACGAGGCTGGGTGCTTAGAATACCTTCGATCAACTCACGAAGGTCCTGGCTGTGGCGGGCCCGCTTCAGGTTGTCGGAGTACTCCGGGTCGCCGATGAGGTGCTCCAGGTCCAGGGCCCGGCACAATCCAGCGAATTGAGAGTCGTTGAGGACCACCATAATGAGAAACTTGCCGTCCTGGCATTTGTAGGGGGAGTACAAGGCCTGGGCCGAAAAATCCAGCCCGTCCTCCTGTGCAGCTTCCTGCTCGACCCTGACCATGTCCACCGACTGCATGGCCAGGGCCATCTGGAGCAAAGAGGCGTCGACACGCTGGCCCCGCCCCGTGCGATGGCGCACCAATAGGGCCAGGGCCACCCCGTAGGCTATGGCTATGGGCATGGAGGCGTCGGCTACCCAAACGCCGCTGGCAATCGGCGTACCATCGGCCGTGCGCCGTTTGCCGAGGATTCCGGAAAGTGCTTGGAACAGCAGGTCGTAACCCCGGCGTTGAGCGTAGGGGCCTCGAGTTCCGAAGGCGGACACCGCCGCATAAATTAACCCCGGGTTCCGGCCCCTCAATAAATCGTAGTCGTAGCCCAGCTTCTGATCCACGCCGGGCCTGAAGTTGTGGATGAACACGTCCGCTTGGTCCACCAGTTGATAAACAATGTCCCGCCCCTCCGGACAGGATATGTCCACGGCCATTCCCCGCTTGTTGCGGTTGAGGGGCAGAAAAGACCGGCTCTCGCCGCCCGCCATGGGTGGTTGGGTGAACACCCGGCGGGCATCATCACCCCACAAAGGCTCGATCTTGACCACGTCCGCGCCCTGATCGGCAAGGTACATGCCGGCTCCGGGTGCGGCCCACACCTGGGCAACCTCGACCACCCTTACGCCATCCAAGGCCTGGCCAATAGTCGAATTGTGCTCGGCTTCGTGCACGGGGGTACCTACACTTCCAGGATGCGTCAAGCGCCGATTATAGGCGGCGCCATCAAGTTGTTCTCAGAATATGTCAACGGGAGAGGGCGTGCAACCACCCAGTTGAAACCATGGGCAGGTTGCATGGCGCCGCCTTGAGCTGGGGGTGCAACCGCCAGGCAAGATTAGGCAACCCTTTGGGCTGACTGACCGGAACGGCGGGAATTGATTGAAGCCGACAGGTCCCCGCGCCTTCATTTCGGGACTCCTGGCGGGAATTATCGCCTGGCCGGCTATTGGGTCGATCCCCTTCCCCACATCGGGTGCCGGAAGGTGGTGGTCAAGGCCGGGTTGATTACCCGGGGCTCGGGAAGCTCCGGCTCTGGTTCGCCGGTTTTCGGCGGGCGGTAGGCGGGGGCCAGGTTGCGTTTGGCGTTCAGGTTGTTCAAGTGCCGGGCCAGCGCGTCTAGACTGTTCAGGTTGTTCACCGGCAGGAAGTCGTCCACATAGGGCAAAGCAGCTTGCATACCCCGGGTCAACGGTTGGTAGCTGGAATCACCCAGCAAGGGGTTGAGCCAGATCACCCGATGGCAGCTTCGCTGCAAGCGGGACATCTCTCGGGCCAGCAGCTCCGGCTCCCCGCGGTCCCAGCCGTCGGAGATGATCAACACAACCGCTCCCCCTCCCAAGACCCGGCGCAGCCACTGGAAATTAAAGGTCTTTACCGCCTGGCCGATGCGGGTGCCACCAGCCCAGTCGGGTACGGACTTGGCTAACTCATTGACTGCTTGGTCGATGCTTCGGTAGGTGAGAAACCGGGTGATTCGGGTCAACCTGGTGGCGAACAGGAAGGCTTCCACGCGCGCGGGTTTCCGGGCGATGGAATGGATAAAGTGGAGCAGCATACGGGTGTATCGCTCCATGGAGCCGCTGACGTCGCATATCAGAACCAGTGGCCTGGTCTTTTCCTTGGGTTGGCGCCAGGCCAACTCCAACAGCTCGCCGCCATATTTGAGGTTGCGGCGCAGGGTCTTGCGCAGGTCCAAGACGGCGCCACTTCCAGACTCCAACCGGCGGGTGCGCCGGCGGCCAGGGTCCCAGGAAAGCTCCGCCATCATCAACTGAGCGGCGGTGATTTCCGCAGCGGAAAACTCAGCAAAGTCCTTGCTCCGCAGCACCTCTCGGGCGCTATAGGTCCGGGTGAGGTCCACATCGCCCGGTTTGGCGCCGGGGGACTCTCCAGAGAGGCCTTCATCATCTGTGCCAGCTGGCGGTGGAGTGATCTGGGGCTGGCGATAACGTCTCTCCTCTCCAATGGCACGAATGTCCAAGGTGCTCTGCTTGGTGGGAGGTATACGCCAGAAAATCTGGAAGGCTTCATCGAATAGCTGGAGGTCTTGCCGCCGGTGGACCAGTATGCACCGGGCGGCCTGGCGGAAGTCCTGCTTACGTCCGATGGGGGCATACTCCACGGCCCGCACCAGGTCCAAGACGTTGCCCGACCCCACGTCCAGGCCGACCTTCCGCAGCACCCCGGCAAACAGCATCAGGTTCCGGAGAATGTGGCCGGATGTCGCGGATTCGCTGGTCTGAGGTGAAGCAGAGGCGGTCAAGGTTAGCCGCCGCCTCGCCGGCCTCGGCGAGTGCCCCGGTTTGCCGAGCGCTCCAGCATGGCCCGCACCGGTTCTCCACGGACCAACTCGATGTCGTCCTGGTACTTGAGCATGATGCCCATGGTGTCATCGATCACCTGAGGGTCCAGCTCCTTCTGATTCAGGGCGACCAGGGCGGCCGTCCAGTCCAGGGTTTCTGAGATGCCGGGAATTTTGTAAAGCTCGGCTTCCCGCAGTTCCTGAACGAAGGCGGTCACCTGCTGGGCCAGCCGCCGGGGGGCTTCGGGAATCTTGGATGTCACGATTTGGAGCTCTTTTTGGAAGTCGGGGTAATCGATCCAATGATACAAGCAGCGGCGCTTCAAGGCGTCGTGAATTTCCCGGGTCCTGTTGGAAGTGATGATCACGATGGGTGGGTGGACGGCCCGGTAGGTGCCCAACTCGGGGATGGTGATCTGGTAGTCGGCCAGCAACTCCAGCAAAAAGCCCTCGAACTCTTCGTCGGCCCGGTCCAACTCGTCGATCAGCAGCACCGGAGACTTGTCCCGGCTCTCGTCGATGGCCTGTAACAGGGGCCGTTTAATCAAAAACCGCTCGCTGAACAGGTCGGCGGTGGCCGTCTCCCGGTCCATCCCACCTCCCGCCTCCATCAGGCGGATTTCCAAAATCTGCCGGGTGTGGTTCCACTCGTAGACCGCGTGGTTAACGTCCAGGCCTTCGTAGCATTGAATGCGGATCAGCTCGGTGTCCAAGGCTGCGGCCAAGGCACGGGCGATCTCTGTTTTGCCGACACCGGCTTCGCCCTCTAGGAACAGGGGACGTTGCAGCTTCAGTGCCAGAAATATGGTTACTGCCAGCCCCCGGTCGCTGACGTACATCTGCTGGCTCAGGAGATTCTGAACTTCGTCGATGGAGGCTGGAAGGTTGTTCGTCGTTGTCAATGAATTTCTCCAGTTTGGCTAGGTGGACGGCAATCGGGTTGGTCACGCCGACCGGTGGGGATTCTCGGAGATTTCGGAGACTATTGTAGCTTATCCCGCCAGACGTTCACCACTAACTGCTAACTGAAGGCGGTGGCCGCGGACCCGGCTCCGGTCAGTCTGGGCACGGGAAGCTGCCCACGCAATCTAGTTCCCGGCAGTCACGAAGTAGGCGTTGAAGTAACGGTGAACGAGTTGGCGCAACCGGCCCCAGTGATCGTCCAGAGAGTCCCGTTCGCCGGTGGAGAGCTGGCTGTAGGTCTTGCCGAATTGAGGAAAGTACCAAACTGAGAAGGCCCAGAAACCAGGGGTATTCGTGGCATCGCCGGGCATTTCAGCGATGACGCCGGTACCGCCCCGCAACTCCCACGATGCCAACACCTTTCCCCGGCGAGCAACGGCCAGACCCTCCAGCCAGGAAGCCTCCCGGTCTGCGCCCTGGTATGGCTCCATCAACTCCAGCAGCCGGCGGACCCTCTCGGCGTCGTCGGCCGCCGGTCCGGCAAACCGGTGGGTGTAGCGGCTCTCCCAACGGTCGCCCAAGGCAGGCAAGACCAAACCCCCGTCGGAGGCGATGGCCAGCGTGGACCCAGCCAGTGAATACTGCTGAGCCTTATGACGGGCTATTGCTTGGTGGGTGTCTCCTTCTTCGCCGGGAGGGGCGTCCAGGCCCAGTTCTTCCGGGGTGGTTGGGGTCAGAGCCAGGCCCTCCACCAACCAGCGTAGCATTTGCTGTTTGGCCGGATTGCCGGTGGCCAAAAGGATGGGGGTTTGACCTGGGGTCGAAGATAAGCCGGCCATAGGTTTAATGGAAAAACGGAATCACAGGATACGGGCTACGGCCCGGGTGGCAGCGCCGTCGCCGCCTTTGAGCTTCAGGGGCAGGGCCCACAGCTCGAATTTGTGCCCAACCAACTGGTCCAGGTTTATCAGGTTTTCAATCAGAGGAATATTTTGTCCCAGTAGCAGCCTGTGCACGGGAAAATCTTTCATGGTGGACTGGGGAGTCGGCGGATGCTTGTCGATGGGAAAGTCGACGGCCACCGCGTTCACCTGGTTCTGCGCCAGATAATCTGCGCCTTCGGTGCTCAGGTAGGGACCATCGGAGTAGAACCGGACGTTGCCCGACTCCTGTTGGGCCCAGCCGGTAAACAGCACCGCGATTTGGTCCTTCAAATCCTGCGGCGTGGCTCCTGCTTCTTGTAGGTCGGAAACGGAGATGGGGGTCTTGCCCTGGAAAAGCTCGCGCAAGTCCAGCAGCAAAGCAGGCCCCATGTACTTCTCCAAGGGCATGTTCTCCACGGTGGTGCCATCGGCGTGAAAGTGGAAAGGAGCATCCACGTGGGTGCCCAGGTGGGTGGCCAAGGTCAGCTTGGTGTTGGAGCGGGTGTGACTTTCATGGGTTTGCAGTGGCTCCATGGTCACGCCGATCAATCCCGGCACCGCAGTCACCCGGTCGCTGCCCAGAGTCAAGGTCAGGTCAATCAGTCGGGGCATGGGAAACTCCCTTTATCCTTCGAGCTCGACGAACCTCGCGGGAGTGACGATCTTAAGCCCATAGGTGGGTTCGGTTTGTGCTGAGAGATTCAGCCACCTTCTACGGTCGGTTACCAGGTATTCCGCATCACCTGCTATCGCATCGAGAACAAAGGCCCGGTGTTCACGAGGTAGGCCGGCCAGCGAAACCGGCAATCTAGGAAGCATGGTTTCATCGGTGTAGATTGCTCGGCCTCTTCGGAGATGGTTGTTTAGAGTTGGCTGCAATTGTATGGCAAACAACGCTCCGGCGTCGGCCTGGTACTCCGAGATGATGCCTTCAGTTACGAGAATCTTGAATCGCCGCGCTCGAAAAGCGACCCGAAACGCCGCTAACTCATCGCGAAAAATCTCTTCGTCATTTACCAATAGCGCCCTCGTTATGAGGGCATTAAAGACCACTAGGCGATGGGCGACAGGCAACCCTCATTTCCTAGGTAGGGTTTTAGCCCATTCTCGAAGTAATTGCCGCTCTACCTTGCTGTAAGAGGGTACCCAATTCTTTATCTAGCCGCTCTTGTTTAGCGGCAGCTGTTTGGCCTTCGTGCCCCCCTTGCCCTTTTCGACGTGATATACGGCGATGTCCTCGCGAGATAGCCAGTCTTTGCTGACCACGTAGCCCAATGCCTGCAACAGAATATGGCTGTGGGTGGTCGCGAGAATCTGTTTATCATCCTGCGTGACGGCCTCGGCAAACATCTCCAGCACATCGATCTGCGCCTTGGGGTGAAGGCTTATCTCCGGCTCCTCGATCATCAGCAGGCTGCCTTTGGGCGCCCAGAACAGCTGGGTGATTACGGTGAGTATCCGCCTTGTCCCTGCGCTGGCAAGGGCTAAGTCGAGGGCAACTTGCAGTTGGTTGTCTCGGTACTCTGAACCTGTTTCAGCGCCGCCCCGGAATCCGGCGTTTAGGTCATTGATGCCGAAGCGCTGTCCCCAGGCCGCGATCCTTCCCTCTATGTGTCTGTGTTGGAGCTGCCCGAATATCAACGCCAAAAGTAGCAGGAGATTTTCCCCATGGACACCTACCCAGTCTGCATTCCCTCTGGCGTCGCCCGAATAAGGAACATTACCGCGCACAGACGAGATCAGAGATGCGGTGCCTAACTCTCCTCTCCACGCGTTTACTGAGGCCGTTGCGTCTAGGGGTTGCGTCAGAGATTTATCCGAATGCGGGCCTCCGGTTTCACCGAATCCAGTTCGAAACCCTCTCTCTGACTCGCTTGCGGTTTTAGCGAGATAGATGTCTATGTGGCCATCTGGTCCCTTCAGGTTGTGCAGTATGGATGTCCAAGAAGGAAATGAAACCAATCTCCCGGTAATGCCGTGTTGAATCGCAACCGAGATTCCTTCCAGAATACTGGACTTGCCGCCGCCGTTGGGGCCGACGAGCAGGGTAAGAGGTTTTAGCTCCAGGTCTACGCCTGGCTCGCCGATGCTCTTGAAGTTTTTGATCGCTACTCTGCTAATCATGTGACGCCGCCTGGTATGCTGAGAAAAAGGCTGGTCTCACGGACGTGATCCAGCCTCATCATATCATAGCTTTTTACGAGGAAAGTTTGGAGTCCCGGGTGGAAAAACACCCCTCAGCCGTTGCCGGCGGCGGGCCCGAGGAGGCTTGTTCCTGCGCCGCCGGTGGCAACATCGGGATGGGACCGGGCTTCCGGCGGCAGGGACTGCTCCCAATCGGGAATCAGTACCTTAGAGGTGGGTTCCAACAACAGGATCACTACCACACCGCCCAGACTGAAGGCGATGGACAGCATCAGAATTATGGTGTAGGAGCCGGTGACGTAGATAACCAAGCCCGCCAGAGCGGTTGTGATGGCGTGGCCCATCAAGGCGCCGGTCATTTGCCAACCGTAGCAGGTACCCATGGGCCCGTTGCCGAAGTACTGGCGGTTGATCACCAGATAGCCGGTCCACTCTCCTCCAAATCCCAGGCCAAATAGGGCGGCGAACAGGTAAAAGGCCCACAGGTCCTGGGCCCAAAATAAGATCAGTACCGTCATGCCCTGCACGAACAAGCAGGTCGCCATTATCTTTTTGGAGCCGTAGCGCTCGGCCAGCACCGGAGTAAAAAGGCGGCTGAGGATGCTCGCTAGAGAGAGTACGCTCAGTATCAGCGCTGCCGACGTAAGGCTGATTCCCTGTTCCACGGCAAAGGGAATCGAGAAGATGAGCACGATGCCGTGGCCTGCGCACCCCAGGCCATGAATCGCGGGTAGGTTCCAGAAGGCCCTGGTGCGGCGTATATGCTGGTTGAACACCTTGAGCCGCAATGCCTCCATCGGCTTGCTGAGCACCAGCGGAGGGGGGTCGTTGGCGGTGGCGCCGTAGGGCAGAATGCCCAGGTCAGCCGGGCGGTTTCGGAGAAACGTGGTCAGCAACAGGATAGTGCCACCGCCAACGACGGCCAAGCTCCAGAAAGTGACCTGCCAGCCCACGCGCTCCAGCATAAAGCCGAACAGTGGAGCCAGGATAGCGGTCCCGATTCCTCCGGCAGCCCAGAGGATCCCAGTCCCAAGCCCCAGACGCCGCCGGAACCAGCCGCTGATCGACGCCATGAGGGGCACCATGGAAATGGATTGAGTCAGGGCGAGCATAAAGCCGAATACCAGGAAAAACTGCCACAGTTGGCTGATGAAGCCCAGCAGGGTCATGCTGGTGGCGAAGAGAATTCCGCCGGCCAGCATCATGCGGCGCGCCCCGTACCTATCTCCCAGCCATCCGGCTATTGGGGCACACACGGCGCCGACCAGGTAGTAGGTGGCTAGCGCGGCGCCTATAGTACCGATGCTCCAGCCAAACGGACCCTCGGGATCGGTCAACGGGGGAATCATGATGCCGGCGGCCATGCTGACGGAGCTACCGAAGATCTGTACCGTGGCCAGGATGCCCACGATTACCCAACTGTAATGCAGTCCGCCGGGTAGACGGGTTGGACTGAGGAAGGATTTCCGTTCGGAAATAATGGACACGAGGCTAATCCTTGAATAATTCAGGCGGAGTGACCAGCTAATGACAATCGAACAGCCGCTCATTCTGAGGAGCGAGCGACAAGAATGAGCGGCTGTTCGGTAATGAGCCCGCCAGTTTATATGTTGGCGAAGGTGCTAGTGCAAGGGACAGGCCGTTAATAATGTCTTTCCCCACCATGTATCCGCCAGAGTTTGGTCCGCCGAATGCTGGCCCAGACTGCCCGTTGCGGCCGCATAGTAACCGTCGGAGGTGGGCGCCGAGAGCTCGGCCCCTGCGATTGGGAAGCCGAAGGAAAAGACCCTGTCCCGTTCTTCCACGTCGGCGGACACGGCCCAAGCTCCGAAGAAAATGAACACAGCAACGGTCATGGCCGCTACCGCCAGAAAGGGAACGGGTACGGGCAAGCTCTTCAAGGAATCACACTCCGGCCATCAATTGTTTCCATGTCTTATGGCCCCAAGCCACAAGGCCATCCTACCACAATTAGACTACTTCAACCTCGTAGGGGAATACCATGTTGTTGCCGTAGCCCCGGCCATCCCACTTGTTGGGGAACTCCATGGGCTGGATCTCGCCCTTGTCGTTGGTGGCCCGAGACATCAAGGTGTATCGGCCGGGTCCGGGTGGTTGCCAGTGGTGCTCCCACCGGTACCAGGAATAGCCGCTGCGTGGCCGGATGGTGTCCACGGGCTGCCAGTTGGCGCCGCCGTCGGTGCTGATCTCGATTTTCACTACATCATCTTCACCGGACCAGGCTGCCCCAGCCAGAGTGTAGCCGCCGGCGGGCACCACCTCCCCCGGCACTGGTGTGGTGATGATGGACTTTACCTTCATTTTGGTCAGGTAGGTGTAGTAGCTGTCGGCGTCGGGACCGTTGACGGTCATGTACCGTTCCGTCTGGTAAAAGCCCTTGAATTCGTGGTCCAAAACGTGGATGCCCACCAGCCACTTGATGGAAGTCATTCCATACCAGCCTGGTACCAGCAGGCGCAGAGGAAAGCCGTGGGGTGGCGGCAGGGGCTCGCCGTTCATTTCGAAGGCCAGCAACGTGTCGGGATTGGTGGCCTTGGTCAAAGGCAGGCTGCGCTCGTAGGTAACCTCCGGCGGGTCGCCTACGGTTTCGTCGGGGCCGTGGTCGGCCCCCTCGAACATCACCTCGACCGCCGACGGCTTTATTCCCGCCGATGTCAGAAGGTCGGCCAGGGAAATTCCAGCCCACTCGGCGTTGCCCATGATCCCGTGGCCCTTGATTTGCTCCATCACCGAGCTGGTGCGTGTGGACCGGGCCCAGTAGTCCGGCACCGGGCTGTTGCCGCAGCATTCGAAGGTCACCTGGAACCGTTTCCGGGGCAACTTGAGTATGTCCTGGTAGCTGAGGGTCAAGGGACGCTCTACTTCACCATCCACCACCAACCGGTAGGTGTCTATATCTATTTCAGGGACTTCGGTCCAATGGTTGCGGATGTAAAAAAGCTCGTTGGGCACTATATCTTGTTGCAAGGCTGCGGGAGGGGCCGCAAAGGTTCGGAAACCCGCATTGGTGGGGATTATCTGCGGCTTGACCTCGGCTCTGGTTTGCTGGATGGCCATGATAGCCTCCTGATAGAATTCTGGCGCTCTATTCCAGGTAGTCGGTTTCCAGCTCGCTGGCCGGGTAAGTGACCAACATGCGGACCGGAATCCAGAGCTTGTTGATTAATTTGTGGGGCACACCGGGAGGAGCGAGCAGAGTGGTGCCAGCCCGGACCGTGGTTACTTCATCGTCAATAACTATCTGGACGGCGCCGGCGGTCACCATGATGGCAATGTCGGTGGGATGGGTGTGTAGTCGTCCCTCCCATCCTGGCTGCAACTCAACCTCGTTGATGGTCAGGGAGGCTGCTCCCTGCTCCCTGGAAACAAAGGTGCGCTGCCGCCGGTAGTCAACCGCAGCGGGCATTGGCACCGAGTTGTGTTCGATGATGGGCATGCTCATCTCCCTTTAGGCCGGCCGCCCAATGCTACTCAATAGTTATGTCGTAACCCACGAAAGCGCTGAAACTTTTCCGCGACTTATTATACCTGGATTCTTGAGACTGGACTCGGCCTCCGGCGACGATAGACCGTGACATGATCCAGCATTCAGCCTTCAGCCCCGATTGCATCGGGGCCGTCGGCAATTAGCCTAACCTCGGAGGTCGGCGTACTTCTCCCCCAGCGCGGTCTCCCATCTCAAGTAGTTCATCATGTCCGCGTAGTTGCGGTCTGGCCCGGACAGCACCAGGTCGGTGGGAGGCCCCATCACGCCGGACAAACCTGTTTCCAGGGGCAATCCCATCTGGCGCCAGGAAGCCATTCCCCCTTTCAGGACCGCTACATCGCCGTATCCCATGCCCGTCAGGGTGGCTCCGGCCAGGGTTGCGTTGGCTTCGTCGTTGGCGGTGACCGCGATGGCAGCGGCCTTCTCAGGGGCCAGGTCCCCGATTTGAATCTCCAGCCAACCCCGGGGCGCCCATCGAGCGCCGGGCACGTGCCCCCGGGCGAAGTCCTGGCTGGTGTCCACAAAGATGGTTACCTTGGGCGGGGCCGAATTCAATTCCTGGGCGGAAATGAACCGCACCTTCTCTCGGGCCTGGGCCAGTCCGGCGGGTTGCTCGCCGGGCATTCCCTGCTCCAAGTCCAACCCCGCGGCGGACCAGGCAGAGGTGCCTCCGTCTACCACGTAAACTTGCTCCAGCCCCAACTGGCGGTACCAGGATGCGGTAACGGTGGCCCTGGCTTTGCCGTCGCAGGAGAATACGATGGTGCTGTTGCGGACTACAGCGACTTCGTCGGACCGCTGCACCGCCTGTCCCCCGGGGAACCAGCGGAAACCGGGGATGTGCCCCTGCTGGTACTCCTCTTGGGTGCGAATGTCGACCAGGTAGATGGTCTCTGTGTCCCGCTTCTCTTGCAGCTTTTGGAGCTGGCCCACGTCCATGTAGCGGACCCCATCCTCAGCGGCCAGCCGGGCGGCGTAAGCCTCGGCGGCGGCAACACCTTCGGCGGAGGGCTCGGGCAAGCTGACCCGGTCCGCACCCGTCTCCAGCTCGTAGCCGGCCAACACCCAGCCGGAGGTGCCGTTCTTTAGCCCGTAGATGTTGGTAATCCCCATGCGCTGCAACACCCGCGTACCGATGATGCTTCGAGTACGCCCGGCGCAATTGACAATCACGGTGGTGCCTTCGTCCAGGTCCTTGGTGATGTCGGTGATTCTCAGCGCCAGCTCTCCTCCGGGAACGCTACGCCCGCCAGGGATGCAGAAGCGCTGGTACTCCTCGGGGGTGCGGGTGTCCAGGATCACCAGTTTGTCCCCTCGCTCTATTCGTGCGTGCAGTTCCGTGGCCTCCAGCTCGGGCACATGGTGCACAACCTCCATCTTTTCGCCGAAGTTTTTGCTGATGACGTTGCTGCCCCACTCGGTGGGGAAGTCCAGGGTGACCCACCGGTTGATCCCCGCGTCCAGCACTTGAACGTTGCTGTAGCCCATGCCCGTGAGAGTGGCGGCGGCTAGACCAGCGCGGCGCCCGTCGTCGTCGCAAACAACAACCTGTACCTCATTGAAGGGAACGGCCGCGGACATCTGGGACTCGAGCTGGCGGCGGGGTATCAGGCTGGAACCAGGGATGTGGGAGCTGTTGTACTCTCCCGCCTCCCGGACATCAATTAGCGCGAATTGGGAGTCTCCGTCCAGCAGGGCTTGTAGCGCTTCTGCGGAAATCTGCTCAACCATGGCCGTTCACCTCCACTTGCGGGTAAGGATATGGAAACACAGTCCGGTTAAGGATTGGGCTGCATTGATAACAGCCAGCTACGATGGCGGAGCGGCCGCCAGGGTCCGGGCTTCGGGGGGTAGGGATTCCTCCCAGTCGGGGATGAGCACTCGTGTGGTGGGTTCCAAAAAGAGGATGAAAACGCCCCCGCCCAAGCTGGTGGCAATGGAGATTATCCAGGCGATGTCGTAGGAGCCGAACAGGTCGTAGACCACTCCCCCTAGTAATCCGCCCAGGGCCATGCCGAGTCCCGAGCCCAGGTTTTGGAAGCCGAAAATGGTGCGCACCGGCCCCATCCCGTAGTATTGCCGGTTGATCACCAGGAAGGCGGACATCTCTCCGCCAAGACCTATGCCAAATAGGACGGAAAATACGTAAAATTGCCAGGCGTCCTGGGTCCAAAAGAGCAAGACCACGCTGATTCCCTGGACAGCATATGCCAGGGCCATGACCCATTTTGCTCCCAATTGGTCGGCCAGGATCGGCACCCCAAACCGGCTCGCGATGCTGGCGAAGGAGTAGAGGGCAACAATCCAGGCTGCCGACCCCAGAGAAAGGCCCTGCGAGGTGGCGTAGGACACGGCCCAGACCATGACAATGGAATGCCCAACGCACCCCAGCCAGTGGATACCAATGAGGTTCCAGAAAGCCCTTGTCCCCCTGGCGTGTTGCAGAAAAACCTTAGATCGCAGCTTGGTCAACGCCGGACCGATGTTTGCCACCGGCGGAGGGTCGTTGTCCGTGGCGCCGAAGGGCTTTTTACCCTTGTCGGCGGGCTCTCCCGGAAACAGGAGCACCAAGGACACGACGATGACACCGCCGATGGCGGGAAGGATCAAGAAGGCGGTTTGCCATTCGACCCGCGATAGCAACAGCGCCAGGACCGGCGCCATTACAGATGCGCCCATCCCTCCGGCCGCCTGCTGAACGCCCACCGCCAGGCCCAATCGCCGGCGGAACCAGGCCGCTACAGTGGTTGGGATGTTCACACGGAACAATGCCTGGGCGATGCCCAACACTAGGCCGTAGTACAGGTATAGCTGCCATATTTGACTGACGGTGCTTAACAGCAGCAGTCCGGCGATGTAGCAGGCAGCCGCTACAATCAGGGATCGACGGGCGCCGTAACGGTCTCCCGCCCAGCCCGCCACAGGTGAAAACACCGCGCTTACGATACTGCGTAATACATAAGCCAGGACAATGGCGGTAGGGCTCCAGGCAAATTCGTCCCTTAAGACGGGTATCAGGATAGAAAAGGCCTGACTCACAAAGTTGGTGGTTATCTGTAGGACAACCGCGATGGCCACGACGAGCCAGGCATAATGTAGGTAGGGGGCCTTGGATGCGGTCTCCGGCTCGACGGCTGGCGTCACCATGTGAGGCGGCTCGCTTCCGCGTCTGCCGAGCTACCGGGGCTACCGGACGAGATCTTAGTGTTAATCATTTTCTTTGTGAGACATCATAAATACCAACCGCTCAGCCAGTTCAAAGCACAAGTTCCAGACAATGGACTACAACAGGGCCACGTCCCGGCCATTGGAGTTACGGGAAAGAGAGTGGCTAGCAGTTGTCGTACTTTTCCGTGACGAAGGGGCTGATCTGTCCGGTTTCCAGGTTGTAGCGGTGCCGGTCCAGACCCCGCAGGTCTTTGCCGTAGCAATGGATTTCCACCGTGGGACGGTCGGTGAAGTTATCCATCTGGTGGATTTCGTCAACCTCGGGAATGAGCAGGGAAACTTCCCCGGGCTTGACCACTGCGCTGCGGTCCTGCTCCAACTGGGCGAAGTCTTCCTTGGACCGGTCGTCTACACGCCGGAACCGGGTCTCGGTCAGCGCGTTGTCCATCACGCCGATCATGCCCCAAGTGCAGTGATCGTGGGGGGAAGCGTGGTCTCCCGGACCCCAGACCACGGCGGTAACCAGCAGCCCGCTTTCGCCCTGGTACAGCACGTAGGAACCGTGATTGGGCCTTTTCCCGGTGCCAACCGGGACGCGGTACTGGGCTGGAATGGCGTCGGGGTTGTTGATTAGCTTCTCAAGCCACGAAGCCCCCGAATCAAAGATGCTTTGCTCTTCAGGCTGCGTGGCCAGCAAAGCCTCCATGTTATGAACGAATTCATCCAGGGAATATTTCACGGTAGTCAATTCTCTCCTCCTGGGGTGCAGAGATCCTTCCGTCCGGGCCCCGGGGTATTCTAGCTCCTATTGGGGTACCGATCGGCCAGTCAATTATCGTGACCGCCTTTTATCGTGTCAAGAGATAGTGTTCGATAAACCTTATTGGTGATCCGCCACCTTCCGTCGTGTGCTAATACGTGTCCCTGATCCCGCCAGGGTCTTTCGGTTGTCACCCTGAGCGCCAGCGAAGGGTCTCTGCGCCGCAGGTCTGAGATGCTTCGCTTCTCTCAGCATGACGATGAACAAACCCATTGGTCGATCGTCTGGCACACGGAGCCATCGCAATGCAGAAAATCGAAAGACGGCGCTGATCGCGCTGGACCGTGTGTTAGAATAATTTTACTTCCGTCACGGAGACTCCGGATATGGATGATGAGACGTTCTTGGAACGCATCCACCAGAAGATCGAGCGATTGACTGGGCGCGCGATTCAGTTGGAGATCGATCAAGAAGAAACCAACCAGCTGAAGGTTGAGCTGGAGCGGGAAGTGCCCTTGGTGGTGTTGGGCGCTAACATCTTCCAGTACTCCGGCTTCGCTCGCATGTGCGTGGAATACGCGGTGGAGTCTATCCGGCAGCAGCGCCCGATAGATGTCCTGGAGTTTCATCTGCTGCTGGCTCGCAACTAGAGCCGGTGTGTCGATGAGCCAAGCCCAGCCTCCCGAAGAGCTACGGCCCTGGTACTACAAGAACCCGGCTTTGTTCCCGGTGTTCTTGCTGGGATGGCCCATTTGGATGGAATTGCAGGTGGTGATCCTCTGGCCGGCATGGGCCATTCTGATTATTCGTTCTCCCTGGCACCGGGGAATGGTGTCTGGGACCCTGGCCTGGGCCATGCTAATGTCCGGCGGTGCGTTTATTGGACTGGAGTTGTTTGGTTCCGGACTGGGGTTGATTGGCTCCGATTTGGAACCAAGCCACATCCTTTTGCTGGTACTGCCGGGTCTGGTTTATACCGTAGTCACCCAGACCTTGTGGGCCAAGTCTAAGCAAGCGATTCTGGGCAGCATACCCCTAGAGCCGGCTACCCCGGTGGTGGACGATCGTCCGCCACGGTCCCAGCGGGAGCGGTTGCGCCGCCGCCTGCGTAGACGTGCCTCCCGGCCGGGCAGAAGCTCCCGGCACCCTTTCTAACCCTTGGTCTAACTTCTCAAACCTTTGGCCAGATCAAATGGCGATAGCCTGGACCTGACCACGCCGGAGGGCGGGTCCTGCTCAGAGGCAAACGACGGTAACTGCCCTGGCCACCGTCTGCCCATGCTGGTTTTCAATTAATACCACGCATTCCACCAAACGGCGGTCTTCTTCCAATCGTTTGTCCACAACCTCTCCGGTCAAGGTGATGGTGTCGTCGGGTCTGACGGGCTGCAGGGTCTGAATATCCAGCTTGCTGCCCATCGCCAGAATGCCGGGGATCGGAAAGGCCTTTTCCAACAACTCCAAGACATATGCAGCCAGGGCAGGCGCCCCCGCGGCTTGCCCCGAGGAGGCGCCCTGGGAGGCCTCTCCGTCTTCCGGTTCGGCGTCTTCCCGTGAAATCAGGGCGTTGAAGCGGGCTATGGTTTCCTCGGTTTCCCACTTGGCCAGAATGGGTAGCTGGTCGCCCACGGCCACCGATTCGAAAGTCACGGTTTTGGCCCACAATCTGGCCATGATCTTCACCGTTCCGGTGTTGGTATGGCGGCATGTGCACCGGGTCGCGCAGGCCGTAGGGTCAGCCTAACATTCGTCGTTTGCGGCATCAAGGTGGCCCGGCGGTGGGAGCCGGCCCGGTCCTGTGCTAAACTAATTTGCAGGACTCCAAGCGACAGGAATGAACCTCCAGGCCCTCAGGTCCGGCCGTTGCTGGCATTGCCTGGGGGTTATTTTCTGGGGTTTTACTGCATTACCAAGACTGCGGAGGCAAGGATCAATGGCTGAGGAGCAACAATCGTACAGCCGTGGCATGGTGGTGGTCGCCCACGCTGACGACGCCGAGTGGGGTTGCGCCGGTACGGTGGCCAAATGGTGCGCCCAAGGATGGGAGGTGGTGTACCTGCTGTGCACCGACGGCAGCAAGGGTAGCTCCGATCCAGAAGTAACCAGCGGGCAGTTGGTGGAAATTCGGAAACAGGAGCAGCTTGACGCGGGCGAGGTCTTGGGATTGCGCCAAGTGGTTTTTCTGGGCTACGAAGACTCCATGCTGGAGCCTACACTGGAGCTACGGCGAGACATCGCCAGGGAAATACGCCGGTACCGGCCCGATGTATTGATTTGCATGAGTCCCCAACGCAGCCTGAACGGGGACGGCTACATGGGCCATCCGGACCACTTCGCTGCTGGCGAGGCGGCTTTGTCGGCGGTGTTTCCCGCGGCCCGCGACCGCCTTACCTTTCCCGAGCTGTTGGAAGAAGGCCTGGAACCCCACCACGTGCGGGAAGTATGGATCATGTACGGCGATGAAGGGGCGGACATGTACGTGGATGTGACCGAGCACATGGACACCGCGGTTAAAGCGTTAGAGCAGCACAAGACCCAGGTTACCGAGGGGGAGGATGCTGGAAATGGCATGAGGCAATGGCGCAGCAGCACTGGCAAGAAGGTCGGCTTTCAATACGCCGAGGCCTTCAAGGTCATCCGCCTGGGCTAATCTCGGTTGCCCCGGGCTAATCTTGGCTGGTCGAAGCCGGGGTCGAAGAGGAGATTGCCAGCAGGTGGTTCCGGGTTTCCACCGTTGCCGGATGGACCATCTCGTTCGTGGTGGCCCTGGCCACGGTTTCCCGGCTGAGAAACTCCAGAATGGCGCGGTCCAAGTCCTCCAGCGCCAGCTCCCGCAGGAAGGGCAAGTAAGGGTAGCGGGATATCTTCAGCGGGTCCAGCTTATCGGCGAGAAAAACCACCTTGCCCAAGCGGTCCAGAGATGGGTGTCCTGTGGTGTGCCAATATACCGCTTGGTAAAGGTCCTCCTCCGTCAGACCGTCTTCCCGCTGTAGGATTTCGGCGCCCACGGGCCCGTGGAGCATCACCGGCATCTGGCGTTCCACCAGCGTCACAGGGAGGTTGAACTCGGCGGCGTGGCGCAACAACTCCTGGTTCGGCATGGCACGGGCCACGTCGTGGGCCAGCATCCCCAAGGCTGCCCTATCCGGGTCCACACCGTGATGAGGGGCCAGCTCCCGGGCGATGTCGCTCACCCGGTTGATATGGGCTTGGAGCCCGGGCGGAAGCTTGTTCACCCGGCTTTGAATCTGAAGTGCTAGCTTTTCCATGATCCTAATCCGAGGGGCCCGTCCAACTTCTCCACCTGCATTATCAATCCTGAGCTTCAGCCCATGGAACCCAGGTGTTGCCCGGCCAGTAGGTGCATGTGAAGGTGCTCAATCTCCTGGCCGGAGTCCGCGCCTTGGTTCAAGACCAGCCGGTAACCGCTCAAGGTCACGCCTTCCCGGCGGGCCATCTCCTCGGCCACCACGAACAAGTGGCCCATGATGGGTAGCTGTCCTGGACCGATGTAGGCCAAAGAAGCCAGGTGCGTGTTGGGGATTATCAGCAGGTGGACCCGGGCCTTGGGGTTGATGTCCCTGACCACGAAGACACGTTCGTCACGATAAATGGGGGCTTGGTGGATAGGGTCTCGGACCATGCCGCAAAAAACACATTCGCTGGTGCTCATCCCATGTATCTCTCCGGGGCATCTCTCCGGTTTCTCTCCGTTACACCATTGGGGCCGGGCCGGCAGCTAAGGAACCGCCGCTGCATCGCGAATCGCCTTGGTTGTCTACGGGTGGCCGGCGCCCGAAACCCCTTGGGTTTACGACGGTCATTCATAGAGGGTTATCGGGCTTCGAAATGCTGTAGAGCCAGTTCCCGGTGAAAGTTTGCGTCTCCGTAGGTAAGCTCCTGTACCTTGGCGCGGCGGGTATAGAGCTGCAAGTCGTGCTCCTTGGTAAACCCGATGGCGCCGTGGCACTGGTGAGCGGTGGCGCAGACCCTCTGCAACGCCTCACTGGTCCAGGCCTTGGCCATCGACACCTCACCTTGAGACGGCAAGCCCTCGGATACACGCCAGGCCGCGAGATACACCACGTTGCGGCTTCCCTCCACATCAGTGGCCATCTGGGCACAGTGGTGTTGCACAGCCTGAAAGCTGCCCACGGGGCGGCCGAACTGGGTGCGCTGTTTTACGTATTCGACGGTCATGTCCAGCACTGCTTGAGCGCCCCCCAACATCTCCACACACTTGCCGGCGATGGCCCGTTGCAAGGTCCGTTCCACAATCGGCCAGCCCTCGCCTGCGTCGCCCAGCATGGAGGTGGCGGGTACGCTGACCTGTTCCAGGACCACCTCGCACTGCCGGTCTGCCGCAATGGTATTTAGCTGGGTGACGGTTAGGCCCGGGCTTCCCGACGGCACCAGAAACAGGCTGATGCCCTGGGACGGGTCTCCCTCATCGGATGTGCGGGCTGCCACCAGAATAAGATCAGCCACATGGGCGTCGGGCACGAATAGCTTGGTGCCGTTCAGGATGTAGTTATCGCCTTGCCGCGTAGCCGTGGTGGAGATCCCCCAGGGCTCGTAGGTCGCGGAAGGCTCGGTCAAAGCCAGGGTCATGAACAACTGCCCAGTACAGATCCGGCTTACTATATCCTGTTTTTGCCCGTCGGTCCCTGCGTCCAAGACCGTCAGTCCGCCCAGTACCACCGTGGAAAAGAAGGGGCCCGGCAGCAGTGCCCGGCCCATTTCTTCCAGCAAGACAGCAAGGTCTAGGAAATCCCCTCCCGTGCCTCCGTACTGTTCCGGGAAAACCACCCCGGTCCACCCCAAACCCGCGATTTGCTGCCACAGGCCATCGGTGAATCCCCGTTGGTCTTCCTCCATCTCGCGAACCAACGTAAGGGGGCATTCCCGGGACAGGAACTCCTGGGCGCTGCTCTTCAGCATCTGCTGGACTTCGCTGAGACCCAGGTCCATGATTGCTCCTCCAGTTGCTAGGGGTGCCCCGAAGCGCAGCAAGTATATCGGAAAGGATGGAGGGCCTCAAGCGGGCCAAGGCATCAGGGCCCTAACTGGTGCGGTACTACATCCGATGTGTGAATTGCCGATTGGCCCCTTGGGGCGGATGACAATTACGGGCTGCCGAACGGGAAACGATGCGAGATCTTCAGGTCAGGCCGTGCACGAAACTGTCGAGTCTGTCCAGCGCCTTGTGGAGGTTTTCCTGAGAATTGGCGTAGGAAATGCGAATGTAGCCCTCTCCGAACTCGCCGAACCCCACCCCGGACAGCAAGGCCACTCCGGCTTCGTTCAAGGCCCTATCTTCAAACTCGCCGCTGGTGAGCCCCGTGCCTCTCACGTTGGGGAAGACGTAGAATGCTCCCTCAGGTTCGGGACAGGTGATACCTGGGATGCTGCGCAGTCCGTCCGTGACCAGGTCGCGCCGAGCTTTGAACTCGGCCGCCATCGCTTGGACTTCATCCTGGGGGCCATCCAGAGCGGATATGGCGGCAATCTGGGAGAAGGTGGCAGCGCAGGACACGCTGTTGACGGCCAGCTTGACCACAGGGGGCACCAGCTCCTCGGGCAGGATGCCGTAACCCAACCGCCATCCGGTCATGGCGTAGCTTTTGGAGAATCCGTCCAGAATTATGGTGCGGCCAGACATTCCCGGGCAGGAAGCGATGCTGTGATGCGCTCCTGTGTACAGAATGTCCTTGTACACTTCGTCGGTCATCACATAGAGATCGGCCCGTTCCCTGACTAGACCGGCGATGACCTCCAACTCTTCTTGGTTCAGCACCGACCCGCAAGGGTTCTCGGGCGAGTTGAGGATGATTAGCCGGGTGCGGCCGGTGATTTTACCGGCCAGGTCTTCCAGGTCGGGATGGTAGCCTGTCTCTTCCAGCAGTTGCATGGCAACCGGGGTGGCGCCGGTAAACCGGATCATCGATTCGTAGATGGGAAAGCCCGGATTGGGGTAAATCACCTCGACGCCAGGCTCAGCCAGGGCCAGTAGAATGTAGAACATGATGGGCTTGGCCCCGGGGGTCACCACCACATTGGACGGCTCGGTGTCCACGCCACGCACCTCCCGGCTGTTGCGGGAGATGGCTTCGCGCAGTTCGGGCAGTCCCGGTGTAGGTCCGTAGTGGGTGTACCCTTGGCGTAGCGCCTCGACGCCTGCTTCCACGATGTGCTTGGGAGTATCGAAGTCGGGTTCACCGATCTCCAAGTGGATGATTTCCTTACCTTGGGCCTCCAGGGCCTTGGCCTTGGCGAGGACTTCAAAAGCGGTCTCGGTGCCCAGGTCCTTCATTCGGCTGGCCAGCGCCATACATCCTCCAAGTTGGTGACTGGATTCCCGGCCTCGACCAAACGCTGAACAAAACGCTGGTCCGTGGCCTTAATGACTATCAGGTTCTTTACCGATGTATTCATCGGCATCGCCGCGGGCCACGGACCCGAACAGGATGATCTGCTCCGGCTCGTAGCCCATCAAGCTACCCACTACCTGCTCAATTTTCCCCTGAAATTTCTGTGAGCTGTCAATTACTCCACGCTCCCTGGGTCATCCGGGCAGCGGACTGCGGGTAGGTTCTCCCTCCGCAGCATGAGGTTCATCGGACCCGCTAAGTCGGCGAAGTAGTCCCACTTGGCACGTAGTCCCTCCGGCATCTCCCTATCGAGGATACTAACGAAACCAAACCGGCGAAAAAAATCCACCACGCCGTCTTCACAGATCAAGTAAATGGGTCCGGAGTACCGCTCCAGCAGACCATTGACGATTTCCCGGCCCATGCCTCTGGCCCTGACTTGGCTACCGACGGCGAGGCTGGCAAGTTCGCAAAAATCAGAATATGGCCGTAGCCGGCCACATCCCACCACCACCCCGTCTATATCCACGGAGACGACAAACTGATCTTGGTGCAAAACCTCCCTGTCACCATCCGCCGAAATCAGCAATCCTTCAATGGCTGGAAGGTCGGTGGCCCGGGCTGGTCTGACCTGCCACGCTCGCCCGGCGGACATTTACTCCGGTTGAGCCTGGCTCTGGGTGCGGACCGGCAATCCATAAATTGAGATGAAACCTTCGGCGGCGGCTTGGTCGAATGTATCCTCCCGCCCATAGGTAGCCAGGTCGTACTGGTAGAGACTGTTGGTAGCGGTGCGCCCCACCACGGTGCAAGTGGCCTTGTGCAGCCTGACGCGTACATCGCCGGTTACGTAACGCTGGGTGCTGCGGACGTAGGCGTCCAGGTCCTGGCGATGGGCGGTGAACCACAGGCCGTTGTAGACCATGTCGGCGTATTCCTGGGCGACCCGCGCCTTGGTTCTGGCTTGCTCTTTACTCAGGGTCAATGCCTCCAGAGCTTTGTGGGCGGCGTGAAGCACGATGGCCGCCGGCGTTTCATATATCTCTCGTGACTTGATGCCCACCAAGCGGTTTTCCACGTGGTCGACACGGCCTATGCCGTGGCCGCCGGCCAGACCGTTGAGGTGGACGATCAAATCCACTCCCGCCATCTCCTCACCGTCAATGGCGGTGGGCGCACCTTGTTGAAAGTGGACCACCAGATACGTGGGCTCATCCGGTGTGGCTGCCAGAGGTTTGGTCCAAACGTAGGCCTCTTCCGGAGGCTCCAGCCAGGGGTCCTCCAACTCGCCGGCTTCCACACTGCGCCCCCACAAGTTCTCGTCCACCGAGAAGCGGCTGTCGCTGGCGCTGATGGGCAGGTCCCGCTCTTTGGCGTAATCGATCTCATCCTGGCGGCTCATACCCCAGTCGCGGATGGGGGCTATGACCTTAATGTCGGGGGCCAGGGCTGCCATGCTGACCTCCAGGCGCACCTGGTCGTTGCCCTTGCCGGTGCAACCGTGGGCCACGGCGAAGGCCCCTTCGGCCTGTGCTGCTTCGGCCAAACAACGGGCGATCAGAGGGCGCCCCAGGGCGGTGGCCAGGGGATACTGCTCTTCGTAAACCGCCCCGGCCCGTAATGCCGGGAACAGAAAGTCCTTGACCAGGGCCTCTTTGGCGTCCACGGTAAGCGCCTTGGCGGCGCCCACCCGCAGGGCACGCTGCCGGATGGCTTCCAGGTCCACCATCCCCAGATCGATGGTCAGGGTGACTATCTCCGCGCCGTACTTTTCCTTGAGCCAGGAGACGGCTACCGATGTGTCGAGGCCTCCGCTAAAGGCCAGTACTATTTTATTTTCAGGCATACAGAATCCTTGAACTTCTAGGGATAAGCCGGACGGCGCCTGGCTTCGGCCGCGTCGGCGAAGGGGACAGCAATCAGGACGATCTCCATCGCGTATGATCTGGAGACGCGAGTTCCCGATGTTGGGTAATTCCCTTAAATCTGTGCCAGCGCGTCAGCAAACCGGCCAACGCCCTGGTCGAGCTCCTCTGTGGTGATGGTTAGCGGGGGCATAAACCGGATCGCGTTTGGCTTTACTGCGTTGAGCAGCAACCCGGCGGCGTTGGCGTGGGTCAACACCTGGCCGGCGATGTCGCTGTCGAACTCGACGGCCGTCAGCAAGCCTTTACCCCGCACGTCGATGATGAAGGAGAAACGGGACTTCAAGCTATTCAACTGGGCCAGCAGGTGAGCGCCCATGACGGTGACGTGGGCTGGAATGTCGTTGTCAATGAGAAACTTGGTGCCGGCGTAAGCCGCGGCCGTGGCCAGGGGGTTGCCACCGAAGGTCGAACCGTGGTCACCGGGCACCAGAGCCATGCAGTACTCCTTGGACAGGAAGGCGCCGATGGGCACGCCATAGCCCAGCCCCTTGGCCAGGGTTATCACGTCGGGCTCAACCCCGTATTCCTGGTATCCGAATAGACTTCCCAGACGACCCAATCCGGTCTGTACCTCGTCCAACATCAGCAGCAATCCCTGTTGATCGCACCACTCCCGGACCCGTTGCAAGTAGTCATCGTCGGGGATGTTGACCCCGCCTTCTCCCTGCACCGGCTCCAAAAACACCGCTGCGGTCTTGTCGGTGGTGGCGTTCATTATGCCTTCAACATCGTTGAAATCCACGTGGACAAATCCGGGCAGCAGCGGGGTGAATGCTTCCTGGTAGTGGGGTTGACCGGTGGCGGCCAGGGTGCCCATGGTGCGCCCGTGGAAGGAGTTGAAGGCTGTGATGACCTCGTAAGCGCCGTCTCGGTGCAGTTTGCCATAGCGCCGGGCCAGCTTCAGAGCTCCCTCGTTGGCCTCGGCGCCGCTGTTGCCAAAGAAAACCCGGTCCAGACAGCTATTGTCGATCAGGATTTGGGCCAGGTTCAGCTGAGGGACGGTATAGAATTGATTGGAGGTCTGCACCAACGTGTTTGCTTGGTCCACGATGGCCTGAGTCACGGCGGGATGGCAGTGGCCCAGGTTGTTTACGGCCCAGCCAGCAACAAAGTCCAAGTATTCCTTACCGTCGGCGTCCCAAACCCGGGTGCCCTCTCCCCTGACGATCACCACAGGTTGTCGCCGCACGGTCTGGGCATAGTATTGGTTTTCGATGGCGATATAATCGCTGCTGCTAGTCATCGGCGACTACCTCCTAAAGTTTCTTTCAAGTCTTCCAAGGCGTTTTGCAACTCATCCAGCGCGTCCCCAAGCCCGGTGACGGCATCCTGGATTTGGTCCAATTCCACTAGGCCCGGAGATTCATCACGGGTGCCGGCGCTGACGGGTGGGAAGCCGGCCGGGGAATCTCCTACCAGCATGGCCAGGGCTTCGCGCACGGAATCGGCCATCACAACGTCGGTGCCATCGGCCAGAATGACTTTTTTTAGCTCGGGGAATGCCAGGAAATCCGATTGCAAGTACAGGGGCTCCACGTACAGTATTGTACCCTCAATCGGTATAACCAGCAGTTGCCCTCGAATGATCTGGGAGCCTGCCCCCTCCCAAAGGGTGAATTGTTGGGAAATCTCCTGGTCGTTTTCAATCCGGGCCTCTACCTGGCTGGGTCCGTCGACCTGGGGGTTGCTGGGTAGATGGAAAGCCAGCAACTGCCCATAGTTGGGCCAATCATTGCGAGCGATGAGCCAGCCCACCAGGTTTTTCTTCTCCCCCGCCGGAGTAAAGGGAACCATCAGCAGGAACTCTATTTGGTCCTCCCCCGGTATTCGGAACATCAGGTACGAGGACCTTACCCGTACTCCCCGCTTGCCGAACCGGGTTTCCGACGGGATGGCCCACTGCTCCGCCTGGTTGAAAAATACCTGAGGCTCGGTGATGTGATAGCGCAAGTAAATCCGAGCCTGGGCCGAAAACAAGCCTATGGGATATCGAATGTGATCTCTTAAATCCGGCGGTATCTCCTGAAAGTCCCTGAACAACCCGGGGAATGCATTCCGGTACATTTTGATCAAGGGATCACCGGGCTCGATCACATAGAAATCGACGCTGCCATTATAGGCGTCGACGACCACCTTGACACTGTTGCGTATGTAATTGAACCTTTCGTCGAAGGGGGTTGAATAGGGAAACCGGCCGGAAACGGTGTAGGCATCCTGGAGCCAAAAGAGCTTACCAGCGTTGTCTAGGACCGGATATGGGTCACGATCCAGCTTGAGAAAGGGGGCTATGGTGCTGACCCGGTCTCGTATTTGCTTGCGGTATTGGATCCGGCTGTCGGGCGTGATCTGGTCGCTCAACAGAATGTTGACATCAGCGAACTGCGAGGCGTAGGCAAAGCGCCGTAAGCCGGATGTGAGGGCCACCCCGCCGTCACCCTCGTAGTGCTGCGCCTCCTCCCTGGGATCCACCTCAGGCAATTCGCTATTGACTATGACGAACTCCACCGGCGACTCGCCGTAGTAAAGCTCCGGACGATGTACCGGGAACTCGCCCCGGATGGGGATGTCTTGAAGCAGAAACTCGGGACGCCCCTCGCCGGGCGTGAACCCTGTGGCCGGACTCATGGCGATACCGAAACCATGGGTGTATTGCAGCTTCTGGTTCACCCAGTTCTGGGCGTCGGGAGGCAGATTCTCCGGGTTTAACTCCCTGGCTGCCACCAACACCTGGAGCTTACGGTTGTTCACCGTGTAGCGGTCCCAGTCCATGTTTAGGAAATTGTAGTAAAGCTCCATGAACTGAAGCTGGTTGTAAGCATCTTGAAGCGGTTGCAGGTCCCATAACCGGATGTTGTCCAAGGTGGACTGGCTCTGCTCAACCGCTCTGGCGTCCAATTTGGGCGTGGACTGGAATGGGACCACTTGTAGCTGGTCCAACTGGTACGCCGCTCGGGTGGCCGTGATGTTACGCAGGATGTAGGGCCGTTCCCGCTCAAACTCATTTGGCTGTACCTGGAACCGTTGGAACAACGCGGGATAGGCTAACCCGGCCAATAGCACCATGATCACCCACAGGCTGAAAGCCCCAGCCATGAACCGCAAACCGCCGAAGAAAATGCTGACGCCAAAGCCCAGGGCTGCCAGCATGGCAATCCCGGTTAAAAGCCAATAGACCGGCATCCTGGCATGAATGTCGGCGTAAGTTGCACCGAAAACCACTCCGTTGTCGGAGAGCACCAGTTCGTAAACGTTGATGGCGTGGCCCCCTGCGATGGTCAGCATCAAGAAAAGCCCGATAACGGCCATGTGCTTCAACAATCTGGGCGCCAACAGGAAACCAATTCCTCTTAGGCTATAAACCGCGACGTACAGGGTCAAAGAAGCCAGGATTACGGTGATTAGCAACGCAAGAGTCCAGCCTTGGACAAAATTGAGCAGCCCAAGGGTGACCACGTAGAAAGAGGTGTCCAAACCGAACTGGGCATCACTGACGCCGAACGAAAGTTTGTTGAAATAGAGCAAGAGGGTTTCCCAGCGCCCCGAAGCCGCGGTGCCAAACACGGCAGCCACGATCAGAACGGTGACCGCTGCGGTGGCTACAATCGACGCCCAAAGCAACCGGAAAGTGTCCCGAGGAATGGAAAGGGTGGATGCTCCCATGGAGTAGCGCATGGCCAGGTAGAGGTTCAACCCGATGGCCACGCCCGCCACCAAAGCTCCCGCCAGGAAAAGCCAGGTCTTCAAAATCAGGATTTTAGTAAAGACGCTGCGGTATCCCAGGTGCTCAAACCATAGCCAGTCGGTGTATATGCTGCGGGTCCACCACAGGATCAGTATCAGCAGCAGAGCAACCAGCAAAGCCAGGCTGCCGTTGCGAACACGCACCAGGTTGGCAGCGGAGATTCCAGCGGGAATTGGTCCGGGAGGGGGTTCGGCGTCGTTGGACAGGTTGTAGCTCATACGCAACTACCGCCGATGCAGGTCCCGCGACAGCCGCCGAAGGTCGAGAGTTGGAAGAGTGCCATCACGCGAAGGAAGGCGGAAGGGTTTCCCCCAGGATGGTGGTACCCGTGGCGTTACCGCGGACGCAGTCCAGCAAGGCGCCCGGCCGGCGGCCATCGATAATGTCCGCCACCGGCGAGCGTTCCAGAGCACGTAGGCAGGCGGCCAATTTGGGAATCATCCCGTCTCGTACGACCCCCGAGTTGAACAGCAGGCGGGCGCGGCGGCGGTCCAAGCGTCGAATCACCCGGCCGTTACCGTCCATGATGCCTTCGACGTCGGTCAAAAAAATCAGCCGCGCCGCCCCAAGGGCATGGGCCAGTTCTCCTGCTACGGTGTCCCCGTTGATGTTCAAAGCGCCGCCGGAATGCTCAGACCCGTCCTGGCCCTGCCGGGCCAGAGGAGCAATCATCGGCATGTAACCGCTGTCCAAGAGGGTCTGCAGAAGGCCGCAGTTGACCTTGGCGATCTCCCCGACGTAGCCTAACTCAGGGTTGGCGACATGAGCTTCCAGCAAGCCGCCGTCGATGCCGCTGATCCCGATGGCCCGCCCGCCAAAGTCGTGCAACTGGGCCACCAGCTCCTTGTTAATCAAGCCGGTGAGCACCGCTATCACGATCTCCAGGCTGGGAGCGTCGGTGACACGAAGTCCGTTGACGAACCTGGGCGGTATGCCCTGGCGTTGCATCCACTGGGAGATGACGTTTCCGCCGCCATGTACCACCACGACTTGCTCATCCTCATTCTGAAGGGTTACCAGGTCCTTCATCGTGGTGTCGTGGCTGCCCAGGGTACTGCCTCCGATTTTGACGACAATCGGTGGGCCGGGCACTCGTTCCTCCACTGTCAACGAATGATAACTGTATTAAAGGGCATCTGGCTAAAGAATCGGTGGTCGTACGAATCTCGGTGCAGGCCTCGCGTCCCTCGAATCCTGCTTTTATATGAGACCCGCAGATCAGGGTAATGGGGCGTCCAGTCTCAGCAGGGCCAAATGGCGTCCATCTCGTGCATAGGTAATATTATGATCGATTGACATAGATGCTCGAAGAGGTGGTTCTATCGACCACCCGAACCTGAGGCGCCTCCCGGAAACCCGGCCGTTTCCTCAGGGCGATCTCTGGAAAAGCCGGGTACGTTTGGAGTTCAGGTGGTGTAGGCGCTGTTGATGATTACGTATTCCTCAGTAAGATCACATCCCCAAGCGGTGGCATCACCCTCGCCGAGGTTTAGCTGCACGCGAAAGGTCACTTCTGGACCCCGCATCAAGGCCACCACAGCGTCGCGGTGAAAGGGGACGGGCAGGCCGTTTTGCATGATGCAAACGCCGTTTAGAAACAAATCAATCTTGCTTTCTTCTGCGGATGCGCCGCTTTTACCCAGAGCCATCAACACCCGGCCCCAGTTGGGGTCGGCGCCATACACCGCCGACTTGACCAGGCTGGAGGATGCGATGCTCCGCGCCGCCTTCCGTGCGTCTCCGATGTCGACGGCGCCGACCACGTCGACGGTGATCAGCCGCGATGCGCCCTCCCCGTCCCGGGCCATCTCCCGGGCCAGGTGGACGCAGACCGCGAGCAATGCTTCTTTGAACGTCTCGGCATCGGCGGAACCTGCGGTGATGGGCCGATTTCCCGCCGTACCGTTGGGCAGAACAAGCAGAGTGTCGTTGGTGCTGGTGTCACCGTCCACAGTCATCATGTTGAAGGAAGCGTCCGCGACTTCTCGCAGCGTAGGCCGCAGGTACTCAGGGTCCACGGCGGCGTCTGTGGTAATGAAGGCCAGCATGGTGGCCATGTTGGGGTGGATCATCCCCGAGCCCTTGGTAACGCCGCCCATAGTGACTTGACGTCCGTCTAGCTGGAAGGTGACCGCCACCTCTTTGGGCCGCGTGTCGGTGGTCATCATGGCACGGGCCACGGCATGGCCCCCGTCGTCGGTCAGGATTATCTGATCGATGCCTGTGCGGATAAGGGACATGGGCAGCTCGACGCCGATGATGCCGGTGCTGCAAACCACCACTTCCCGCTGCTGCACCCCCAAGTGTTGGGCGGCCAGCTCAGCCATCTCCTTGGCATCTTCAAAACCCTGGTTTCCGACGCAGGTATTGGCGATCCCGGCGTTGACGACCACGGCCCTCACCGGCCCTCCACCCACGTGCTCCTTGGTCACCGTTACCGAAGGGGATACGATGGTGCTGGTGGTATAGACGCCGGCGGCATTGCAGGGAGCCTCGGAGAGGATCAATCCCAGGTCCAACTTGTCTTCCGCGTAGGTTTTCAGCCCGGCATAGGTGGCTCCGGCTCGGAAGCCGCCGGGAGTGGTCACCGTTCCTCCGTCAACGAATTCGATTGCACCGGCCATCAAAAATCCGTCCTGGGTTCAAGCGATCTGTCAAGAAATCTGCTCATATATGGGGAACGAGTATATCACACGCCGCCTCCGGCAATAAAGGAAAACATTGAGACGGCACCGGCCTTGGGGATAGGCAAGGCGGGCCTTCCCAGCGTCCATTTAATGGGATTGTAGACCGCTCTGGCCCGGGATTGATCAAGGGGGCAAGTCAACTTCTGTACGATGTTCTGGGAGAGCGTAGACTCTCCATCTTGGTCTACCCTATAATTCTTACCGGAGGCCTGCAATCGCCATGGCAGCTTTTCGTCCTTTCCGCGGATTTATGTACAACCCCAGCGTGGTCGGCGACCTGGCCACGGTAGTCTGCCCGCCCTACGATTTGATTACCCCGGAGCTCCAAGAGTCTCTGAAAAATCAAAGCCGTTACAACGTTGTCCACCTGGAGGCAGGAGAGGGTCTGGACTGGAACGCCCCGGCCCCCGACCACTACAGCGACACCGCCGAGCGTTTCGACGATTGGGTTCACCGGGGGATCCTACAGCGGGACCCGGAGCCGTGTTTCTACGTGGTACGCCACGTTTACCCGTTCCGGGGGCAGCGCCGCACCAGGTTGGGGTTGACCGGTTGCGTAGGTCTGGAGGAATACCAGGCTAGAATAGTGTTCCCCCACGAGTACACCGAGGAGCCGGCCATCTTGGACCGGGTAGCGTTGATGGAGGCTTGTAACGCCAATTTCAGCCCAATTATGAGCCTGTACCGTGATTCGGCAAACTACCTGTCGGTGGAGTTGGCGGAAGCGGTCAAGGGCGAACCGGTCATCGATATCCGGACCGGCGGAGATCAAGACCTGACAATGTGGAGAATTTCCGATCCGGCGGTTCAGGAAAGGATCCAGCGGTTCTTCACCGATACCGGGATATTTCTTGCCGACGGGCACCACCGATATGAGGCGGCCCTGAGGTTTCGGCGCAACGAATCCATGGGAAGTCAGGCAAGGGAGGACTCCAGCGCCGCCCAAAACTTTGTGATGATGACCTTGATCGAGTTCGACGACCCAGGATTAATGGTCTTGCCTTATCATCGGGTCGTTGGCGGCCTGTCACCGGCTCAGCTCACGAAGTTGCAGGAACGCTTGAATCAGGTCTTCGAGGTCAATCCCACAGCACCGGCAATCCCTGGAGCCGCGGAGCGTTTGCTGGAACAGGTTGCCGATTTCGGCGAGGAGCGCCGGGCGCTTGGGATGGTGGAAACCGATGGGGACAAAAGCTCGCTCCTCACGCTGCGGGAAGGGGCCGACCAAGGAGACTGGGGCCCATTGGCTGTATCGGAGGCCTGGATTTTGGAAGAGCAGGTGCTAAAGCCGGTGCTGGGTGAGTCTGCTGCAGAGTACGTTACCTACGTCCACGATCATGAGGCAGCATCGGCGCAACTGTCTTCAGGGCAGGGCCAGATAGCCTTCTTGCTCAAGCCATTTCCCATGGCACAGTTTGAGGGGATCGTGAGTCAGGGACAGCGGCTTCCCCCCAAGTCCACCTTCTTCTACCCCAAACTGCCGACCGGTCTGGTGATCAACAAGCTGGACGGGGCGTTGTAGGTAAACCTGGAACCTATCCCAGTTCCATCCGTTCCTGATAGTCGGTGGTGATGGCCTGCTCGGCCCGCTTGCTGTGCTCGGCTATGAACCGCTCCAGACGCCGGATCTCCCCTTGAGCGGCGGCGTCGTCTTCCGAGGCTCTCGCTGTCCTGCGTAGGTCCGACAATGCACGGCGGGCTTCGTCCACCTGCTTGACCAGTTCCAAGGCGGCCAGTTCCTCGGTGGCGGTTTTCTTTATGGCCAGTAACCTGCGGCGGGTAACTTGGGCGTCGTCCAAGCGCTCCTCGATCTCCCCCATTGCCGTCAGGGAAGCGTCCAGGGACGTACTGCCGTAGACCACCTGCCGGGGCAACCTCCGCAATTGGATGCGAAACTGGCTGATCATGGTGTCCAATTGGGTTTCTTTGTTCTGAATCTCAGCCAGACCGATTCGCAGGGTGGCCATTGCTTGCTGAAGCTGCGAAATAGCCATTGTCCGGACCCTCCTGGGGATATCGCAGGAGCCGACGGTCTCCGGGACCTCCCAGAGTGTCGATACGAGGTTGAGATGAGTAAGGACTTAGCGGGCGCTGAACCCCAACTTGGACAGGATCCTCTTTAGCGCCGCCAGTACCTCCTCGATATCCTGCTGGGACACATGCCCTAAATGACCTATACGGAAAATGTGTCCGGACAGTTTGCCTTGTCCGCCAGCCAGGACCACATTTTCCTCGTTATGGGCCAACTGCCTCAGTTTGGAACCGTCGACCCCATCGGGTATCTTCACGGCGGTTACGGTATCTGAAGCGTAGGTTTCGTCTTTGACCAAGAGTTCCAAGCCCAGGTTTTTCACACCGTCCCGTGTAAATTGGCCGATGCGGGCATGCCGCTCGTACACGCTTTCCATTCCTTCGTCCAACAGATTTATCAGGGCTTTCCACAACCCGTACATAGCGGCGACATTGGGTGTGAAGGGCGTTTGGCCGCGTTCGAGATAGCTTTGCGCGGCCGCCAGGTCGAAGTAGAAGCGGGGCATGGTGGACGACTTCTGGGCTTGCCAGGCGGTCTGGCTCATGCTGATGAAAGACAGACCCGGCGGAACCATGAAACCTTTCTGGGACGCGGTGGCCACCACGTCGCAGTCCCAACCGTCCACCGGCAAAGGAATGCAGGCCAGGCTGCTAACGGCGTCAACCAGCAGCAGCTTGTTGAACTCCCCTTTGACCACGGCGGCGATCTGCTCCAGAGGGTGGGTCACCCCGGTGGATGTCTCGTTGTGGGTCACCAACACGGCTTTGATTGCCGGATCAGCGTGCAGGGCCTTTCTGACGGCGTCGGGGTCCACAGGCTCGCCCCACTCGAAAGCCAGGCGTTGCACGTCGGCGCCATAGGCCTGGGCCAAGTCGATAAAGCGGTCTCCAAAGGACCCGGCGGTGACCGACAATACCTTATCTCCGGGCGACAGGGTATTGACCACCGCTGCTTCCAGGGCCCCGGTTCCCGAGGCTGTCAAGATAAAAAGGTCGTTGCGGGTCATGAACACCTGCTTCAAGCGCTCGGTGGACTCGGAGATTAACTCCAAGAACTCGGGTCCACGGTGATCAATCATGGGGTTGGACATAGCTTCGACTATGTCGTCGGGAACGGGGGTCGGCCCTGGGGTTCTTAGGTTTTGCCGGGAGATTTTTAACATGCCCTTTCCACCCTCACAGCGTTGTGCTCTTTACTAATGTTGGCCTTTGGCAGCCAAGTTAAACACCGCAACCCGCGGCCACCTTGCGCCAACGTCTGCGGTGAAATCTGCGGGGCTTCGGCTGACGCGCCGGAAAACTGCGTCCCGGAAATGAACGGCAGTTCTTGACCTCGAAGCTATCCAATTACCTTATCAGCGGAGGAGAATTATGGCAAGGGAAATGCCGGGCCGGCATATCAGTCAGCGGCGCCTGGAGACCAGAAGACCACTCCCGCCGGTGGTATAATTAGCGCAGACGGCGCTACACGAGGGTGGTTTTAAGCCAGGCCCGGGTTGCCTCTACTTAGCACCTCATTTAGCAAGTATCCGTTAGAATGCTCCGTTCACCCTGAGCCCCGATTACATCATGGTCACCACGAGCAGGGTTAGTTACGGGGACTTTTGGCTAAGAAGTTCTTAGCTGGGAAAGGCGCCGGAAATCCAGGGACCCTGGACGAACAGCCTCACGGTTTACACGGCACACATGGAGAGAACCGCGATGGTCAGCTTGGAATTTCTGAAAAGCGTGCCCATCTTTGCCAACCTGAAGCCGGAGCAACTCCAGTCTCTGCCGGACAAGCTGCGCCGGCGGCACTACCAGCGAGGAGAGGTTATCTTCCACCAGGATGACCCCGCCGACCGTATGCACATCATCGTTGAGGGGAGAGTCAAAATCTCCATCACCTCTGAAGACGGCCGGGAGAAGGACATCGCCCTGTTCCAGCCCGGAGACTGCTTCGGTGAAATGGCCTTGCTGGACGGCTCCAACCGCTCGGCGACGGCCACAGCCATAGAGCCTTCCGACACCATGGTCCTCTTCAGGCAAGACTTTCTTGATTTCATGAGTGAGAACCCCGAGGTTACCGCCGACGTGACCACCCTGCTCACCAGGCGTCTGCGCAACGTGAACCAGATGTTGGGCGATGTGGTATTTCTGGACGTGCCCACCCGGGTCGCCAAGCAGTTGCTGTCATTAGCGGAAAACTATATTAACGAGGATGATGGCGAGGCTTCCCCTGAAGGCGCCATCGTTGTCCCCATTGCCCAGGAGGAGCTGGCCCGGCTGGTGGGCGCCAGCCGGGAGACTGTCAGCCGGGCGCTGAAGAGCTACCGCCGGCTGGGCATGGTCACCACATCCCACCGGCGTATTACAATTACCGACTTGGTTGGCCTGGAGCGGATGGTCTCCTTCTGAGCAATCGGGCAGCCCCAGCAAACGGGTAGCCCAATGGAGGTCGACGCGATGGCATCAGCAGGAACTACCACTCTGGTCATATTTGGGGCCAGCGGCGACCTGACTCACCGTAAGCTCATCCCGTCTTTGTACAACCTTTACCGGAAGGGCCGTCTTGACCCGGAGCTTCGCATCGTCGGCGTCTCCCGAAGGCCCATGACGGACCAAGAATTTCGAGAATCCTTGGCCCGCCAGATCGGAGAAATCGGAGAGATTAGCCTTGAGCCGGAGACCTGGCGGGAATTCTCGTCGCGGGTCCATTACCTGGCAGGCGACGTGGGTTCTCTCCAGGACCTGGAAAGTCTGCAAAAGAGCTTGTCCGGTCTGGAAGAAGGGTCCGGTCTGCCCGCCAACCGTCTCTACTATCTTGCGCTGGCTCCACAGCTGTACGAAGGAGCCATTGTCAACCTCAAACAAGCCCGGATGACCGATGAAGCAGCCGGGTGGCGGCGCGTGGTCGTGGAAAAGCCCTTCGGCACCGACCTGGATTCGGCCAAAAAGCTGAACCAAGTAGTCCACGCCGCGTTTAACGAAAGCCAGGTGTACCGAATCGATCACTATCTGGGAAAGGAAACGGTGCAGAACCTGTTGGTCTTTCGCTTCGCCAACACCATCTTCGAGCCTATCTGGAGCCGGAACTACATCGATCACGTCCAAATTACCGTGGCTGAAAACGTGTCTGTTGAAGAGCGTGGTGGTTATTACGACCAGGCAGGCGTCCTGCGGGACATGTTTCAAAACCACCTGATTCAGCTCCTCACTCTGGTGGCCATGGAACCGCCGGCCACGATGGATGCCGATACATTACGCAACGAGAAAGTGAAAGTGCTTAACGCCGTTCGGCGGATTCAGCCCAGCGAGGCGCTCCAACACGCCGTGTATGCCCAGTACAAGGGATACTGTGAGGAGCCGGGGGTGGCCCAGGACTCTAAAACGCCGACCTACGTGGCCCTTAAGCTGGAGGTTGAGAACTGGCGCTGGCAGGGAGTGCCTTTCTACTTGCGCTCGGGCAAGGCCATGGAAGACAAACTAACCGAAATAATCATCCAGTTTCGCCGGCCTCCCCACCAGATGTTCGAGCAGCCCATGGGCGGTGAGCTACCCGCCAACATCCTGGCCATCGGAATACAGCCAGATGAGGGCGTTCACCTCCAGTTTCAAGCCAAGGTCCCAGATGCCGGTTTTGAGTTGCGGCCGGTGGACCTGGAATTTCATTACCAGTCGGCCTTCGCCGGACAAGTCATACCGGATGCCTACGAGCGGCTTTTGTTGGACGCGCTAAACGGCGACGCCTCGCTGTTTATACGCAGCGACGAGATTGAGCAGGCCTGGTCCATCATCGACCCGTTTGTTGCCGCCTTGAATAGGCCAGATGCCCCATCCCCGGTGGAGTACGAGCATGGAAGCTGGGGACCGCCTCAAGCCGACGACTTCATGCATCGGGACGGCCGCACCTGGCTGACGGGCGTCGGCCAGCACTGAGGCTCTTCGTGCCCGCCAACCCTTAGAAGGACCGCATTCCGATCACACCCGTGAACCTAAAGTCCAATAACACCACCGCCAGAAGCGTGGACTCGGCCAGTCGCCGCCAGGGCTCGATCACGTAACCGGAACGCTCTCGTAGCCTATTTGATTAAGTGCTTCCTGGACCGCTTCAACCGTCAACACTGACGGCTCGTACTCCACCTTCAACGTCCTGGACTTTGCGTCACCGCTGATTTTGCCAATCCCCTCCAGCCGGCCGACGGCCAGGCGGATGGTCATGACTCAACCGTCGCAGGTTATGCCAGGAACCTTCAGTTGAACGCTTTCCATCAGAACCTCCCTGTATTTGGAATCACCATGCCCAATCAGACTACCTGGGGAGAACCAACCGGTCAAATACCCCTGGGTTCGTGCTGGCATAGATCAGGGCAGCGCCTACCAGGATGATCAGACCGGTGGATACCGCCTGAATCCGCCGCCCCCATACCCTGAGAGGAACGGCTAGGGCCGGCCCGAATGAAGCGCCCAAGAATAACATCGTGAAGATTAACAGCCCCATGGTAACGGCGAAGATCAGGAACGCCCCCACGCCGGTGAGAAACCCGCCAGCGGCGACAGCGAAGACCGCAACTGCGGCCAGAAATGGTCCGGTTCAACCTACGCCTACCAGAACGAAGCCCGCGCCGAAGAGGTAGCTGCCCCGGGGAGTTGGTTTACCCAGGGCGCCTTCCCAAACGCGGCTGCCCAGGCCCATCGTTTGTCCGACCAGGGGTAAACGGCTGGTCTGGCCCGTCAGGTGCAGTACCGCCACGGCCACAAGGAAAATGCCCACCCCAAGCTGTACCCAGCGGAAATGTGGGGCGATCAGGTCTTTTGTCCCAGCGCCGAGAAAGGCCACGATTATTCCCAGGGCGATCAAAAGGCTCATGGCGCCCAGGCTGGCTGCCAGGCCCAGCCCTGCCCGGCGCCGTACGCCCATCCCACCGTCCCCTCCGAAGGCGAGGAATCCCGGCAGCGCGGGCATGCCACACGGGTTGAAGGTGGCGGCAACCGCGGCAATGAATGCTACCAGAGGCAGACTAATGGCGTTTAAATCACCGGGGCGTAAAAGTTGGCTCCAGAAATAGAGCAGGACGAGGACTCCACCGGTCACCACCGCCACAAAAATCGCCCCGGCGCCAATCCGTTGTAGGGTTAGGCTAGAAGTAGTCGAATCTGTACTCATATGCCGCCTCCCGGAAAAGTCAATCCTATCTAATGCTCGTCATGGTTGCCCTAATGTGGCCACACCGCTCGTTGATCACTGCCTTTCCTAACAATTGGTATACCAGGATAGTCTTGGCTGCCATAACTCCTCCTAATTCCAATCAAGATTCTAGGCGTGCACTGCCCAGTGGTTCAGCCCACCCCAAGCTTGAAGGGGCTACTTTAATCCCGCTCTGTTCGATGATGGAGCAAATGTTGCCGCCAAGAGGCCGGCAGTCCACCAGGCTTGTCGCCTGATCTCTCAGCGATTCCAGTTCCTCTTTGAAGCCCAGGAGGTCCTGAATGACCGTCTCAATTTGAGTCACCTTTTCCTGTAATAAAGACCGCACGTGCACGCAAGTTGGTTCGCTCCAGTCGTGCAGATGCAAGATTCCCTTGATTTCATTCAGGGAGAGCCCCAGGCGTTTGGCTTTGAGTATGAACGCCAGTCTGGCCAGGTCGGGCTCGGCGTAGGACCGGTATCCAGAGTCGGTTCTTGGGGGATCCGGGATCAGGCCCTCAGCCTCATAAAACCTGATTGTTTTGGTCGATAGTCCGGTGGCCTTGGCCAACTCACCAATTTTCACCAGCGTCCTCCTTGGGCGACTAATCTGGATTATAAACCTTCCATTCGGATGGAATGTCAAGACCCATTTACCTCCTTAGCGCCCCGGCCATTTTCAGGCGCGAAAAATTCCTCGGTGCGCCCCAAACCCATGCTATAATTCGGCCATGACGCCAGGCGTAGAACTCCTTGAAGGACTGAATCCCGCGCAGAAAGAGGCCGTCGAAACCATCGACGGTCCCTTACTTATTATTGCAGGACCGGGCAGCGGCAAGACCCGGGTCATCACCCACCGCATCGCCTATTTGGTGCGAGCCTGTGGCGTCAGTCCCCGCCGCATAATCGCCGTTACCTTTACCAACAAGGCCGCCCGGGAGATGCGGGACCGGCTACAGCAGTTGGTCGGCGCCCAGGCCGACGCCCTGACCGTGGGCACGTTCCACGCCTTTTGCGCTTTACTGTTGCGCCGGGAAGGGGAGTCCATCGGCCTGCCTGCCAACTATTCCATCTACGACGCCGACGACCAGCTTTCCTTGATCAAGCAGGCCATGGAGCTGGCGGAGCTGGAGCCGAAGCGCAATCCACCTCAGGCTATACGCAGCGTGATCTCCAAGGCCAAGAGCCTCCTGATGGACTCCCGGGGTCTGGCTCAGCGTGCCGAGACCTACTTCGAGGAGATCAGCGCTCGGGTGTTCCACCATTACGAGGAGCTGCTGGCCCGCAACAACGCGGTGGACTTCGACGACCTGCTGATGAAGGCGGTCCTACTGCTGCAAGAGGTGTCGGAGGTGCGGGAGAGGTACCAGAGCCGGTACCAGTACCTGATGGTGGACGAGTTCCAGGACACCAACGTCGCCCAGTACCGCCTGGCCCGGCTGCTGGCCGGCGACCAGGCGAACATTTGCGTGGTGGGCGACCCGGACCAGTCCATCTACTCCTGGCGCAGCGCCGACATACGCAACATTCTAAGCTTTCAACAGGATTACCCGCAGGCCAAGACCATCTCGCTGGAGCAGAACTACCGCTCCACCGGCGCAATCCTGGAGGCGGCCCAAAACCTGATTTCCGTCAACGGCATGCGGCTGCAAAAGGGCCTGTTCACCGACAACGGCCAGGGGGCGCCCCTGGTGGTCCACGAGGCCTACGACCAGGAGGAAGAGGCCTCCTTCGTGCTCGGCGAGATCGACCGGCTGGTGCGGGAAGAGTCGGTGAAGCCCGGGGATTGCGCCGTCATGTACCGGGTCAATGCCCAGTCGCGGGCCCTGGAGGAGGCTTGTCTTCACCGTGGTACCAAGTACCGGTTGGTGGGCGGCGTCCGGTTCTACCAGCGCCGGGAAGTCAAAGACCTGTTGGCCTACCTGCACCTGCTGCATAACCCGGCCGACGAGGTAAACCTGTCCCGGGTAATCAGCGTTCCGCCACGGGGCATAGGCGCCAAGTCTATGCAGGCGCTGGCCCGCTGGGCGTTGGACCAGCAGATTCCCTTGTTCACCGCGATGCAGCGAATCGCCGCCTGCCGGTCGGCGGGAGAGCCGTGCCCGGTGGCTTTGCCCAGCCGCGCGGCCAAGGCCGTGGCCGACTTTGCCACGATGGTGGACGAGCTGATCGCCAGCAGCGCCAACACCAGGATCGTGGACCTGATCGACCAAGTGCTGGAGGCCACCGGTCTGCGTAGACACATCCAGAGCGGCGAGGACCGGCCCGACGAGCGCTGGGAAAACATCCTTGAGTTTCGAGAAATCGCTCAGGAGTACAACGCCGAGGAGCCGGCCGACGGCTTGGCCACCCTTCTGGAACGAATATCCCTGGTTGCCGATGTGGACAGCTACGAGGAATCGGAAGAATCCATCACTCTGATAACCCTGCATCAGGCCAAGGGCTTGGAGTTTCCCGTGGTGTTCATTGTGGGTCTGGAAGAAGGGCTGCTTCCCCACAGCCGGTCAATGGAAAGCGAGGAGCAACTTGAAGAGGAGCGCCGCCTGTGCTATGTGGGCATCACCCGCGCCCAGCACCACCTGTACCTGCTGCGGGCCTTCCGGCGGGGATTTATGGGTAGTACCGGCCCCACCGTCTCGTCCCGCTTTCTCCGGGAGATTCCCGGCCATCTGCTGACAGCGGCCAAGCGTGAGCAATCGGTTAAGCCAGCTTCCAAGCGCTCCTCGTTTGGTGCTCGGGGTCCCGCCATTGACGCGCCACCGGCTCCCATGCCCGTCCGGCCTACCCTGGAGATTGGCGACCTGGTGCGCCACTCCTCCTTCGGCGAAGGGGTAGTCACCGACTTCGTAGCCTCTGCCGGCGATCATGAGGTCACCATCCAGTTCCGCGAAGATGTGGGCGTCAAGCGCCTGCTCCTCAGCTTTGCTCCCCTGGAGAAGATCGAGGGGTAAGGCATTTGACAGGACACCCTTCGCGGGAGATGATAGGGCGAAATTTTTACCGGTTGTTTCAACCTGTTTTTGCAACCGGTCTTTTTTAAAGGGAGTGCCATGGTCAAAGCCGCCGTTCTCTATGAAGCCAAACAACCCCTGGCCATCGAAGATTTAGAGCTGGACGACCCCAAGTCCGGCGAGGTGCTGGTCAAAATCGGGGCCGCCGGCATCTGCCGCAGCGACCGCCACTTCATGCACGGAGACGCCGTGATAAATCTCCCGGCCGTGCTGGGACACGAAGGCGCGGGCACGGTGGAGAGTGTTGGGCCGGGGGTTACTTCGGTGAGGCCCGGCGACCAGGTGATCCTATCCTTCGTTCCCGCCTGTGGCCGCTGCAAATCCTGTATCCAGGGTCACGCCAACATCTGCGACAACCACATGGCCACCGGTCCCATGATGTACGACGGTACCTGCCGGTTGCATAAAGGCGACCAACGGATCTACCACATGGGCAAGGTCGCTTGCTTCGCCGAATATTCGGTGGTCCCCGAGGCCGGGTGCGTCCCGGTGTCTTCACCGATCCCCATGGACATAGCCGCCATGATTGGTTGCTGCGTGCCCACCGGCGTGGGCGCCGTCGTGTACAGCGCCAAGGTGGAGCCGGGGAGCACGGTGGCGGTGGTTGGCTGCGGCGGCGTGGGCCTCAACGTGATTATGGGCGCCAAGCTGGTCAACGCCTCCAAGATAATCGCGGTGGATATCCGGGAAAGCCAGCTGGAGTTCGCCATGAAGTTCGGCGCCACTCATACGGTCAACGCCTCCGACCGGGACCCGGTGGCCCAGGTGAAGGAGCTCACCGATGGGCGGGGCGCCGACTACACCTTCGAGGTGTTCGGCTCCACCGACACGATCAAAGCAGCCTACGAAATGTGCGCTAAAAGCGGCACCGTAACCGTGGTGGGCATTGCCCCGGTGGGCGCCGAAGCCCCCATCAACGCGGTGGAGTTGGTGCGCTTCGAGAAGACCCTGCGAGGGACCTACTACGGCTCAGCCCGTTCTCAAATTGACATGCCCACCATGGTGGACCTGTACCTGTCGGGCAAGCTGAACCTGGATGACCTGGTGGTCCGCCACTACACGTTGGACCAGATAAACCAGGCCTACGATGACATGGACCAGGGCGAAGTCGGCCGCGGCGCGATAATGTTTTCCTAGCTGACGGCTGAGTGCTTAGAATGGACGGCGTAGTCGTCAAACTGGTAGAAACCGAAGCGGAACTGGAAGCGGCCATTGGGCTGCGCTTCCGGGTATTCGTCTCGGAGCAGGCGATCCCCGCCGAAGAGGAGTTGGACGAGGCGGATGCCACCGCGACCCACGTCATTGCCCTTTACCAGGGACAGGTGGTGGGCACCGGGCGCCTATTGGACGACGAGCAGGGGGACGCCCACATCGGCCGCATGGCGGTGGAACAAGCCTGGCGGCGCAAGGGCATCGGGGCGCAGATCCTGGCTTACCTGGAGGAAGAGGCCCGTGCCCAGGGCCGGAGCCTCTGCATTCTCCACGCTCAAGAGTACGTCAAGAGCTTCTACGCCGCCCACGGATACCAGGAGCACGGGGCTACCTTCCTGGAGGTCGATATCCCCCACATCGAGATGCGTAAGGACCTCTAGTCACGGTTTTTTCACCGCAGAGACGCAGAGGATTCAATTGATTACTTAACTCCGTGTTCTCCGTGACTCTGTGGCAGTCTATCCCTGCGCTACCGGATGCATCGTGGGCTAGGCCGGCACTGCCTCGATGACCCGAACCTCCATCTTTGCGATGTGGCTGGTGGGAATGTCTCCCAAGGCCGTGCGCTCCGGCGAGGCGAAGTAAGCAGCCTCTTTTTCCGGTATCTCTTCTACGCTGTTGAACGTGCGCACCCAGAGAAACTCCGTCCGGTCGGCGTTGACCCAGGACCGTTCCACCGGAATGCCCAGCTTTTGGTGTAGCGGGCGGATGTGCTCTTCAAACAGCTTGAGCCACGAGTCCATCATGCCCCGGTTGATGGTGTAGATGCGTAGCTGTGAAACCATTTCGATCGCCTCCTCTTTAAGCTTTCAGCCGTCAGCCGTCAGCTTTCAGCCGAATGCTCCCTGACCGCTGATTGCTGACGGCTAACTTACCTGATATCGCTTGAGAACGTCCTGGTCGAATTTCAGCCCCAAGCCCGGCTTGTCGGGCACCGCCAACTCCCCGTCTTCCATCACGGGGGTCTCCTCGAACAACCGCAAGGTCCAAGGCATGTATTCCACCGTCAGACCGTTGGGTATGGCCGACACCAGGTGAACGTGAATTTCCGGTATCAAATGGCTAACCACCGGCAGGTTGAAAGCCTCGGCCATGCCGGCTAGCTTCTTCCACTGGGTGATGCCGCCGACCCGCAGCAGGTCGATCATCACAATGTCGATTGACCGGTGTTCCAGCATGTGGCGGAAGGGCCTGATGCCGTATTGGTACTCCCCGGCGCAGATCGGTGTGGTCAGAGCGTCGGCAACCCGGGCCAATCCCTGGTAATCGTCGTGGGCCACCACGTCTTCCAGCCAGAACAGGTTAAACTCCTCCACCCGCTTCCCAATGTCGATCGCTTGGTTGACGTTCCAAAGCTGGTTGATGTCGCACATCAGGTCGATGTCCGGCCCGATCCCCT
>JADFFS010000067.1 GCA_022568195.1 Chloroflexota bacterium
CTGGCCATCCCGGAAATGAGGAAAGCCGGCGGTGGCTCAATCATCAACATCTCTTCCACTGCGGGGTTGGTGGGCGGCCCGCGCAGCAGCGCGTATACTGCCTCTAAGGGGGCAGTGCGGCTGTTTACCAAGGCAACAGCCATTCAGTACGCCAAGGAAGGCATCAGGGCCAACTCGATACATCCCGGACCGATAGAAACGGCAATGATTCAACAGGTCTGGCAGGGAGACGAACAGAACAGAGAAGAGGCAATTGCCAGGACCCCTCTTGGCAGAATAGGCACTCCCGAAGATATTGCTTACGGAGCCCTGTTCCTGGCCTCGGATGAGTCTTCATTCATGACAGGAAGCGAACTTGTGATAGACGGCGGCAGCACAGCCCAATAAGCTGACCTGGTTACAGGAATGGGATCCTTCGATCCGGGGAGGCGCGGGAGCCGTAGCTGAAACGGCGAACGGCGATCACCAAGTGTATCCGGCGAATCAGGACACTGTCCATGTAAAAGCGACTAATGTCATTCCGACCACAGGGAGGAATCTGGGGATGGGCGGAACGACCCCACCCCACCCCGATAATATCGGGGTCGTCGCTACGCTCCTCGGAATGACAGATTGTCACAACAGGGTCGATCCGCCACAATCAACTTGACGCAGAACTAGCCCTAAACCGGAAAGCAACATCAGCGAGATAGGCGGAGGTTGGTCAATGGCTTGCTACATGTACGTTTCCCTTCAAGACGATGACAAGGTATTGGTTTTCACTATGGACCCTGAGTCTGGAAAACTAACGCCGAAGTCCGAGACGCCCGTATCGGGTGGGCCGTCCCCGTTGGCGATTAGCCCGGACCGGAAAGTTCTTTACGTCGGGCATCGCGGTAGTTCGGAGATGTCCAGCTTCCGGATAGACCAGGACACCGGAGCGCTTACTCGGACCGGGACGCTGTCGCTGGAGGCCGCCCCCACTTTTCTGTCCACAGACCGCAAGGGCAAGTTTGTGCTGTCCGCCTATTATCAAGGCGCGCACACTGCGGTACATCCTGTCGGAGATGACGGAGCGGTGGGTGACCCACCCATCGAATGGCTCGAAACAGCCACCGGCGCCCACGCTATGCAGACCGACCCGTCCAACAGGTTTGCTTTCGTGCCTCACATCGCTGGCAACGGCCCCAACGCCATATTTCAGTTCAGGTTTGACGAGAACACCGGACACATTGTTCCCAACTCGCCTCCGAGGGTCGAGCCGGAAGAACATCTGGGCCCACGCCACTTTTGCTTCCATCCAACCCAAGACATCCTCTACTTTTCCAACGAGCAGGGCTGCAGCGTAACCGGCTACCGTCTGGACACTTCCACAGGAACGCTGTCGGCTTTTCAAACCATAACGACGCTGCCCGCCGGTTACACCGAAAGGAACACCTGCTCCCAAATTCAGGTTTCTTCGTCGGGGAAATTCCTGTATGCTCCTAACCGAGGTCACAACAGCATCGCGGCCTTCTCCGTGGACCCCACCTCCGGGCGGTTGACGGCCATCGGGCAAGTGCCGACCGAGGCTGTACCCGGTTCCTTCAGCCTGGACCCTGAGGGCAAATTCCTCTTCGCTGCCGGCACGGAGTCGGGCCGTCTCGCCTCGTACCGAATCAACGGTGAAACGGGTGAGCTCACTCCCCTGGAGACTTATTCCGTAGGCCAGCGGCCCAGTGACGTGCTGATGACAAATCTGGGAGGCTAAACTTCGACCTTACGGTTCATTCCCTTAACGAGGGGGCGAGCCGTCGCCGGCGGGCCAATGGGGATCACCGGGGGTCTACGAACAATGACTGATACGGCCAGGAAATCTGCGTAGCACACAAAGGAGGCTGCCACAATGGCAAAAGCTCTGGATGGGATCAAGGTTATCGACCTCACTCAGTTCGAGGCCGGTACGTCTTGCACCGAGGCGCTGGCCTGGCTGGGGGCCGACGTGATCAAAGTCGAGGAGCCCAAATTCGGCGATCCGGGCCGGCGCAGCCGGACGGACATTCCCGGCGTGGACAGTTTCTACTTCATCGTGCTGAACTTGAACAAGCGCAGCGTGACCCTCAACCTCAGGAGCGAGGAAGGCAAATCCATGTTCCTCGACATGGTACGGCAGGGAGACATCGTGGCGGAGAATATGGCTCCTGGCGCGATGGAAAGACTGGGACTGGGGTATGACGTGCTCAAAGAGGCGAATCCAAGGATCATCATGGCCCGCATAAAGGGGTTTGGCACCACTGGGCCCTACGCCGACTTCAAGGCATTTGACATGATTGCGCAGGCCATGGGCGGAGCGATGACCATGACCGGATTCCCGGGTAGCCCGCCCCTAAAACCTGGGCCCACCATCGGCGACACCGGCACCGGTCTCCACGCCGCCATAGGCATATTGGGAGCACTGTGGCAGCGGCAGCAGACGGGACTAGGCCAGGTGGTTGAGGTCTCCATGCAAGACTGTGTGGTGAACTTCTGCCGGCCCCGGCTGCGCAGCTACTACGAAACTGGTAAGCCCCTGGACCGGCCTGGCAACCATGTCGTAGGAGGAGGCGTGCCCGCCGACATCTACAAGTGTAGCCCGGGGGGACCCGATGACTATTGCTTCATCTACACTCAGCCGGTGCGGCCACAGATGTGGGACTCCCTCCTGAAGGTAATCGGCCGGGAAGACTTGCTGGGAGACCCCAACTACTCCGACCCGAAGTGGCGCAACGAACACGAAGACGAAGTTAACCCGATGATCGAGGCTTGGACCACCCAGCGGACCAAGTTCGAGGTCATGGAACTGCTGGGGGCCGCCGGTGTTCCCGCCGGGGCCACCATGAACGCGGTGGACCTTCACCAAGACGAGCACCTTCGCCAACGAGAGATGATTGTCGAGGTGGAACACCAGAAGAGAGGGACCCTCAAATTACCCGGAGCTCCCATCAAACTGTCCGATTCCCCCGTGAAGGTCACCACCTCGCCTCTCCTGGGCGAGCACAACGCTGAGGTGTACAGCGAATTCTTCGGCTATGGGGAAGAGGAGTTGGCCCGGCTGAAGGAGGAAGAGATCATTTAATCGGCCAAATCGTCTGCCGTTCAAGGCCGATGGCGTTGATACGCCGCCATCTACCAAGGTCCGAGCTTCGCTGATTGGATAAGGGAGAATTGGGCAGTTTAGATCGTCGCCCCGATGCCCTCGGGATAGTGCAAGAGCCTGAATTCGCATTGCCGTTCTAGGCTCTTGGACCGGACCTTTCCGCCAAGAAATCTCGATCCGCTTTAAGCTGGCTCCGCCGAAGGCGGAATGGTAGAGCCGGACGGCCAGCCGGGCTACCGTCTCCGCTCCCGTGATTGCTTCCAGGGCGAACCTGGCCTTGAATACTGTCCTTCCGCGGAAGGATGCGTTCTACGTCTTTGCGGCACGTCCCGCTCCTCCTTTACCGCGCTGATTTTATAAGCAGGATTCTCGCTTAGCCACCGGTCCGAATTTCCGCTTCCACCTCAGATTTTGTCATACCCCGGAGCTTCAAGGCAGCCTGCCAGGCACTAGCATGTCAATGGCCGAGTAAGGGGGATGACACGCGCGAACTAAACTCTGTTATTCTATGTTCGCTCTCTTGCGACGTCGGACTTCGAGCCCGTCTAGGGTCGCTAGGCTACAATGTCTTGTTGGGCTAGTGAGCGAGACGAAGCATCGGGCTTCGAAACGAACTGAGAATGGACCGAAGACCCGTCAGCAGTGCAACGTGCGGCGCACCAGGTTCCCAGCAGCTACAAGGTCGCGTCCGTGTACGCTAGCGACCCCTCTGCATAGTATTCCAGGGTATTGAGGCTACCCTGGCCCAGCAGTTGGTGGTTAAAAGGTGGTGAACAAATGGGCAGTGACTTGAGTTTCGGCGGTAATTTCGAAGATAAATTCGACCGTAATTTCGACGGTAATTATGAACAAGATTCAACACTTAGTGATGCTTTTGTTCAAATCGCCGAATCGATAAATACCCCGGCGTTCATCTATGAAGAAGAATATATCAGTCATCGTTGTCAGCACCTTCGTCATATTGCCGACGAGGCTGGTTGCAAATTGCTTTACACCCTCAAAGCCCTTACATTACCCGGTGTTCTGAAAATAATTGCTCCCTACGTCCACGGGTTTTCCGCCAGTTCCTTGTTCGAATCTATCATAGCCAGAGACGGGCTCCCGGCAGGTGGATCGGTTCATTTAACTTCCCCTGGCTTGAGGCCCGATGAGATAGAGAGGATTTCCGGCCTCTGCGACTATCTCTCCTTCAACTCTATTTCTCAGTGGTTGCGCCATAAGAGTGACGTCGCCGAAAAAGTAAAGGTTGGATTGCGGGTTAATCCCCAGATGTCATTTCTTGAAGATTCGCGCTATGACCCTTGTAGACCACACTCCAAATTGGGCGCTTCCATAGGCCAAGTTAGAGAAGCGCTGGAGCGCGAACCCCATCTTCAACATGGGCTGAGCGGCATACTGATTCACAATAATTGCAATGCTCCAGACTTCCGGGAGCTGCTTTTAACGGTTCAAAAGGTTGAAACTGAGCTTGGTTTTCTACTCCACAGCTTGGAATGGATAAACCTGGGTGGTGGATATTTATTCGATAGGGAAAGCTCTAACATAGAGGCGCTTTACGAAGCTGTGTGGTCGTTAAAGTCTAAATATGGTCTTGAAGTGTTTATCGAACCCGGCTCGGCCTTCGTTAGAGAGGCTGGCTTTCTCGTTTCCACTGTGCTTGATCTCATCGAGACCGATGGTAAGGAAATCGCGATTCTAGACACTTCCGTGAACCATGTGCCGGAAGCGTTCGAATATCAATGGCGGCCTGAGGTTCTGAGGGACGTTGAGGACGGTGAGTTTAGTTACGTCCTGGCCGGTTCGACGTGTTTGGCCGGAGATGTGTTCGGTGAGTACTCATTCACTCAGCCCTTGGAGATAAATTCGAAGGTGATAATAACAGGCGTCGGAGCGTATAACTTGGTGAAAGCCCACACCTTCAACGGCCTTACCTTGCCATCGATTTATTCTCTGAAGGCCCGCCGGGACGTCGAATTGGTAAAGGAATTCACATCCGAAGAACATTTTCAAAGATGGGGGTTCGAAAACAATGTATCTGTCGGAAACTGAACTCGATCTTTCCAGCCCGCCTAGCGAAGGCAGCATACTCCGCTGGCTAGCGCAAAAAACCAGGGAGCGGCTCCCGGTCGATGCTGCGCTGGTACGGCTTGTTGTAACTGAATCTAACCACGACGTATACAAGTGCGAGGTTACGACGTTTCAGGATGCCGGGGGCTCGCGCCGGTTTTCACCTGACCTTGCTTTGGAGTTTCGCAAACGCCGGTTAGAAAACGTCGAGCACTTTAATGTTGTCATGTTGGTCCCGACTGGGATCGGTGCGGCAATCGGTGGGCACGCCGGTGACGCGACCCCAGCAGCTCGACTATTGGCTTCTGTGTGCGACACATTGGTGATACATCCCAATGTGGTAAACGCTTCTGATATCAACGAGATGCCCGCGAATGCACTTTATGTGGAGGGCAGTGTTCTATGCCGGTTGCTGATGGGCACGGCCGGTTTGCAGCCCGTGCGCGCCAACCGTGTGCTCGTCCTGATTCACGCCCATCCCGATAAGGCTTTCACGGGCCTGGCTATCAATGCTGTCAACGCTGCTCGATCGACGTATGGTCTTAGCTGCCCAAGGCTTATTGAATTGGATCATCCAGTAGTGATGCGCCCTAGTTATACAAGTTCCTCAAGGGCCGCCGGCCACGTGGAGGGTTTGGAGAATTTATTTGATTTATTAGACAAACACCGGGAAGAATACGATGCGGTAGCCATTTCATCGGTAATCTCGACCCCTTTCAACTACTACGGGGATTACTTCCATAGCGATGGCGATATGGTTAACCCGTGGGGTGGGGTTGAATCGATGCTTACCCATACAATTTCAAGCCTTTATGACGTGCCATCGGCGCATTCACCGATGCTAGAGTCGCAAGATGTTTTGGACATAGATACCGGTATCGTTGATCCTAGGATGGCTGCGGAGGTTATTTCGGTCAGCTTCTTACAATGCATACTAAAAGGACTCCAAAAAAGCCCGAAGATCGTAACTGACGCGGAGACCATGCTTGAGCCAAGTGTCCTGACAGCGCGTGATATTTCCTGCTTGGTAATACCAGACGGATGCCTGGGCTTGCCCACACTGGCCGCATTGGAGCAGGGAATCCCGGTCATAGCTGTCCGGGAAAACACAAATCTAATGAAAAACGATCTAAGCGACCTGCCCTGGAGGCCAGGGCAATTACACGTTGTCGAAAATTATTGGGAAGCAGCCGGCGTATTGGCGGCCCTAAGGGCAGGGATTGAACCCGCGGCGGCCCGCCGGCCTCTTCAGCCGGTGACTCTCGAGAAGTCTCGAACAACGCCAACGGACACGGACACGGACACTAACGGTCGATTTCCTGACCTTCAGTCGATCCCCCTGGCATCCCAGGATAGGCCTTGATTGGCCTTATAGACGTCTTTGGAAAGTGGTAGCTGAGTAATGACCTCACGAGAAGAGATCCGAATTCGGATGAATAATGACAACGTTCGGTATGTTCTCGTTCAATTTGTGGACCTGAACGGGTCCCCCAAGGTGAAGGTCGTACCCGCCTCCCACTTGAACGAAATGATAGACGATGGAGTGGCTTTCACTGGTGCGGCTTTGCCAGGCATGGGGCAGGGTCTCCAATCCCACGACATGATGGCCAGGATTGACCTTGACTCGTACACGTTGGTTCCTTGGACAGAGGGGCTTGCGCGTTTTGCCAGCGATCTGTATGTCGACGGCCAGCCTCACATGTTTTGCCCTCGTCAAAACTTTAAACGAGTCTCATCTTATTTGGCCGAACAAGGCTATGTGTTCAACGTCGGAATCGAACCCGAGCATTTTCTTGTAGTCAAGAAAGAAGATGGTTCGATAACCCTGTGGGATCCCAAGGACTTAGATCGTCTTCGCTATCCTAGTTACGATTTCCAAAGTACGGCCAATGCAATGAACTACTTGAGCGATATGATGGATGCCATGGCCTGTATGGGCTGGAAGCCCTATAAGTCAGACCACGAGGATGGCAACGGTCAATTTGAGATCAACTTCATTTACTCAGACGCTCTCACTACAGCCGACCGATACACATTCTTCAAGATGCTAACCAGCCAATTCGCCCAAAAGTACGGGGCCATCGCAACCCATATGGCCAAACCTTTCACGGACCGTGCCGGTAGCGGGGGCCACATACACTACCATTTGGCTGATGCGGCCACCGGTGAAAATCTATTTCTTGACGAAGAAGACCGCCGGGGACTGGGCCTCTCGCAGCTCGCTTATCATTTTATCGGCGGAATATTCGCCCACGCGCCGGCATTGTGCTCGGTCATGTCGCCCACTGTAAACTGTTACAAACGGCTCCAGGTAGGGCCAGCTTTGATTGATCCCAAGTCCGAATTCCTTTGGACACACGCATTCGTCTCTTACGGTGACAACAATAGGACTCAGATGATCCGAACCGTGGGCCCAGGTCATCTCGAAGACCGCACTATGTCATCAGCCTGCAACCCTTACCTGGCCCTAAGTGCCTACATAATGGCAGGACTGGACGGGATACGCAGAGAGCTAGACCCGGGGGAACCCAACTGGGGCAACTTGTTCGACCTAGGACTACCAGAAATCCGCCGCCGTGGAATACGTCTGCTACCTCAGACCTTGGTCGAGTCGCTGGCTGAATTGAAAGAAGACCAGCTGGTACAGGAATCCTTGGGTGTGATCTATGACGAGTTTATGGAGCTGAAACTAGGCGAGTGGCGCGAGTTCCACCGCCAGGTGACCCCGTGGGAGATACAACAGTACCTGACACTCTTTTAGTCAGACTCGCTGGAATATAGTGTTGGAACAATCGCGTTAGCCGAAACTCTAGGACCGCCTCAGATGACCTAATTCGTGCCTGGTGGGGGGCGATTTCGAAGCCAGTTTCCCGTCTTGTAGCCCGAAGGATACTCTGCTACAATCCGGCGGGAGTGTCGAGGGTTGTTTTCACCGCCAGACGACGAATCCCGGCCCCCCTCTTGCTTGACAGTCCTGTAACGAATCCCCGCACACCAACCGTGGACTTTCTCTTTGCCTGTTCTTAACTATTCCGTTAATCAGTTGCCTCCCCTGCTGGATTTCATCGAGAGGCGGCGGGCCTGGACGAGCCAAGGCAGAAACCTGGGCCGGCAGACTTTTCAGGAAATTTTGGTGCAGCCGGGATTGGACCCAGAAGCCAACTGCTTCTTGCTTGAGGAAAACGGCGATCTCCAGGGATTCTGCATGGTCACTCCGGAGATACCCATTGGGCGGGCGGTGGTGGAGTTGGAGGTGGCGCCCCGATTGGAGGGCGCACCGGGAGCGCGAGAGTTGGTACGCAGGGCCGTGGAACGTGCCCGGGAATTGGGCGCCCGGGTTGCTCATATGTGCCTCCCACACCCCTCCCCGACTACCGAATTGCTGGCTGAAGAAGGGTTCACCCTGGTTCGGACCTACTGGGACATGGTATGGCGGCAACGGGAATTAGCCTCAGCTGAACTGCCCACCGGTTTTGCTGTGCGGCCCTACCACAACGGCGACGCCCCCGTTGTCACCCAGGTGCAAAACGATGCCTTCGAAGGAAGCTGGGGGTTCTGTCCCAACACCGTGGAGCAGATCGAATATCGCAGCGGAATGGCCAACACTTCTCATCAAGGGATATTGCTACTAAGCGAAGATGATAGAGCCGCCGGGTACTGCTGGACCTGCCTGGTCCCGGTGGAAAACGGGACCAAAGGCATCATTGGTATGATCGGCGTTGTGCCCGACTACCGGGGCCGGGGTATTAGCCGCCCGATTCTGCTGGAGGGAATGAAGTACTTGAGGTCCATTGATGTCACCGAAATAGCACTTCAAGTGGACGGTTCCAACGCCCCAGCCATTGGGCTTTACACTTCGGTAGGCTTCGAGAAGGCCGGCGAGAGTCAGTGGTTCGGGCGCGAACTTCCCTGAATTGCCACGCCGAACTGCTTGAACACCTGCCCAGCAAGGATCCCCCCGGATATCACCACTTTCATGGCGTCGTCCACCGTCATATCGGTATGGGTAACCATGTTGGCGGGCGTCATGACCAGGAACCCCGACGACGGTATGGGCGTGGTGGGGACGTAAACCGCCAGGATCTCCTCTCCGTTGGTATCTACCATCCTCGACGTGATCAGACCTATCGCCTGGATACCCGGCCGGGGGAAGTCGATCAGCACGACACCGCTGTAACGGTCATCGGTGGCGTTGGAGTTGGAGTTGGATAGCAACTCGATTGCCGAGCGGGTCGTGCCGTAAATGGTTTTAACCCCGGGGATTACTTCCAACATCCGGTGGCCCAGTTCAATCAGGCGGCGGCCCACCACGTGGGCAGCCACCAAGCCAATTAGGTAAACAAGGACTACAAGGGCGGCGAAACCTATGCCGGGAATCTCGGGCCCCGGGAGTAGGCCCAGGGGTTCCCTAAGTATGGGATCCAGCAGGTCGAAGAAAAACTTGAAGATCAGGACGGTGATGCCGATGGGCAGCGTCACCAGGATACCCGCCACCAGAGTGCGTTGGATGTGAACTACGAACCGGCGTAATGGTCCCAGCCTGCGGCGTTGCGAACCAGGGTCAGGGGCCTGGGGTCGCGAAATCAAGTCCTCCTCCCGCCCGTTCACGAGGTCTTGCAGGTGACCGATGCGTAAACATCGGTGATGCGGGCTGCGACTTCATCCCAGCCCATACCCTCAGCCCGGCGGCGCGCGGCCAGGCCCATGCTGTGTTGCAGCTTCTTGTTCGATATTATCATTTCCAGGGAACTGGCGAATGCCTCGGGACAGCGCCAGGACTTCAAGTACCCAGTCCGGCCATGCTGAATGATGGTAGACAGGCCGCCTACCCGCGTCGCCACCACCGGAGTGCCACACGCCATGGACTCCAGAGCGGCTAAACCAAAGCTTTCGTAGAAGGAAGGAACCACACAAACGTCTGCCGCGTTGTAGTACAGCGGCAGGTCTTCCTGGTCCACCCGTCCCACGAAATCGAAGACGTGGTCCACCTTCAGGTCCTGGGCCAAACGGCGTACATCGTCTATCCTTTGGTCCGCTTTGCCGTTGCCGCCCACCACCAGCACACGCACGTCCTCGCAGGTTTCCAGTTGGGCTGCGGTATGCAACAACAACTCCAGCCCCTTCAATGGCTCTAGCCTACCTACGTACAGTAGTACCTTGCCGCCGTTGAGGCCCAGTTGTGCCCGGGCTTCGGCTTGGTCCAAGGGGCGAAACAGGGACAGGTCCACACCACAGGGGACCAACTCGATGTTTGCCTCTTCGGCTTGATACAACCGCATCATCGCGTCCCGTTCGTGGGGACTGAAGGCAACTATGCGGTCCGCCGAAGCCACCAACTCTCGCTCGACCTGCCCGCGCAGCAAGGGTTCGGCCTCGCCGGCCCGGGACTGGATTTTTATCAGGGCCAACGTGTGGAACGTCAGCACGTGGGGAACGGCCCAGCATTGAGCCAGGGACCGGCCAACCCAACCCGACAGCCAGTAATGGGAATGTACAACCTGGTAGCTAAGGCCATGTTCTTGTTGGAACTGCAGGACCGCCTGCACAAACTCGGGCAGGCAAGGAAACAGGTCTTCAAGTCCCGTGTCGGGAGTGCCGCCGGGCAAATGGATTACCCGTACCGATGGGGATATCTGCTGTATTGCCGTGTCGGCTTCGGGATGGTCTCGGGTGAAAATGTCCACCTGAATGCCCGCGTTTCCCAAGGCCCGAGCCAACTCCCGGACATAGACGTTCATTCCCCCCGACTTTCCCTCCCCAGGGGCCGCCAGGGGGCAAGCGTGGAAGGATATGAATGCCGTCCTATCTACGCTCAATTTCGTTTCACCACCATTTGGTACAGTTTGCGCCGTTGGCCGCCAAGGTGCTGTTTATAGGGTTCAGAGCCCCGCAGGAAATCGAAGTAGCCGATTTTCTGGTCGATGGCATCCTGTAGACAAAGCGCATTCAGCAGCAGGCCGACGCTGTAATAGCCTTGGTCCGGATCATACCCGCTATTGTACAACAGCCGAGAGGATGCGTAATCAAAGCAAAGGCTTGTGGCCGCCGGCCGCTGGTTCACCTCTAGGAAAAACAAACGCAGCAGCCCCATCTGGGACATTCGCCGTGTAATATTGCGGAAAAACTCCTCCCGCTGGGGGGTCATATACTTGTCCTTCTCCTGGCTGCTCTGTCGCATCAATACAAAAAAATCGTCCAGCCGGGCCGAAACCTGGTCTTCGTCGGTCAGGCAGTACCACCGCCAGTCGGGCAGCGACTCCAGTCGGCGGAACTTGCGGCGTAGCTCGTGGCGGTCTTTTTTGGAGAGACCAGCAAGATACTCGTCCCAGGTGTCCGGCAGATTAATCCCCGAAGAGGTGTCCTCTTGCTGGACCTGGACCGCGTAGCCTCTTTGCCGGGCCAGGTCTGGCAGGTAGGTCAGGGTTGGGGAGTTCTCCACCAGGGAGTCCAGCTGCACAGTATCCCAGTCTTGCTGTTCCAGGCTACTCAGGAAAATATCGAAAAAGGTGGATTCGTAACCCGGACGGACCATGAAATCATTGTAGTCGACGGTCTCCGGGTTGCCCAGAAAGGACAGGGTTTCACCGGAGCGCGTCAAGGAGGCGATGGCCGCTACCCCTTGGGGGTCCTCAACATAGAAGCCCGCCATCTTCTTCCCGTTGCCAAAGGTGTCCCACCACACTTCCTGCCACTGGGGGGTCAGAAAAACGGTATTAACGGGAGAAGCGGAAAGTACTCGCTCCCATTCCGACTCGATTTGTTGAAAAGACGTTAGGGGCGTGGGCACCATTGATTTACCTCCGCCGCAAGAGAGCCAACAGGGCCCCCCGGTCCATGTCACTATTTTCAAACCGTCCCCGCAGCGCAGTGGTGACAACCCGGTGGCCCGGTTTCTCCACACCTCGCATCGACATACACATGTGCTCCGCTTCCAATTCCACGGCCACTCCCGACGGGCTCAATGCGGTGAATATTGCCTCAGCAACCTGACCCGTCAACCGCTCCTGCACCTGAGGGCGGCGGGCGGCTACCTCCAAGGCCCGGGCCAATTTGCTGATGCCGGCGATCTTTTGATTGGGGATGTAAGCCATGTGGGCCAAGCCAAAAAACGGCAGCAGATGATGCTCGCACAAGGAGTAAAAGGGGATGTTGCCCAAGACCACCGGGTCATGGTGATCGGCTTCAAAAACGGTGTCGATAGCCAGGCTTGGATCCACGCCTACACCGGAAAACAGCAAGCCGTACATACGGGCAACCCGTTCCGGCGTATCTTTTAACCCTTCCCGCTTTGGGTCTTCTCCAATGGCTTCCAGGAGGCTGGTAACCGCCTGCTCAATACGTTGTTGCTGGATGATTTGCCCCTTAGCTTTTTGCTGTCACGAGCAGCGCCGCGGCCTCTATGGCTTCGATGTTCGGTTCAACTTCGGTGGCCTGGCTGGCCACGCTGCTGACCGCCAAGTCCGGGTCCTTGAGCCCGGTGCCTGTCAGGATACATACTACTCGTTGCCCGGCCAGATTCAAACCCTGCCGGTGCAATTTTACCAGGCCGGCGAAGGAGGCGGCCGACGCAGGCTCACAAAAGAGACCTTCTTTGGAAGCCAGCAACCGGTAGGCATCCAGGATTTCATCGTCGCTGACCATGTCGATGACGCCACCCGAGGAGTCCCGGGCCTCCACCGCCCCTTCCCAATTAGCCGGATTCCCGATGCGGATGGCCGATGCGATGGTTTGGGGGTTGGCGATGGGTTCCCCTCGAACGATGGGCGCCGCCCCCTCTGCTTGGAACCCCATCATGCGAGGCAACTTCCGGCTGAACCCGGCATCATGGTACTCCTGAAACCCCCGCCAGTAGGCGGTGATGTTGCCGGCGTTGCCCACGGGGATAAATAGGAAATCCGGAGCGTCGCCCAGAGCATCCACGATCTCGAAGGCCGCTGTCTTTTGGCCTTCCAGCCGGTGGGGATTTAACGAGTTGACCAAAGTCACTGGATGCCTGCTCGTGAACGTCCGCACCAGAAACAAGGCCGAGTCGAAGTTGCCGTTGAGCATGAGGATTTTGGCGCCATAGGCCATGGCCTGGGCCAGCTTACCCATGGCCACTTCTCCCTTGGGGATCAGCACGTAGGTCGGTAGGTCGCAGAAGGCGCCGTAGGCTGCGGCAGATGCGCTGGTGTTGCCGGTGGAGGCGCACATCACCGCAGTGCTGCCTGCCTCCAAGGCTTTCGCCATGGCCACCACCATACCCCGGTCCTTGAAGGAACCAGTGGGATTGCAACCCTCGAGCTTAAAATACAGTTCAGTACAGCCCAACTCCTTGCCCAAGCGATTGGATTTGACCAATGGAGTATCGCCCTCTCCCAGGCTGATCATGGGAGTGGCATCGGTGATGGGAAGAAACTCTTTGTAGGCGCGTAGCACTCCGACACCCATGTTATGCTCTCGGCAAGCCTACTCCTCGATTCTGAGCAGGTTTTTGACCTCCCGCACTACCTCCAGCCGCGCAACTTTGGCCAGCGATTCCTGGACTGAAGCCTCCCTGGCAGGATGGGTGGTAATCACGATCTCGGCAGTCTGCTGCTCGGCGTCGGTATCCTTCTGGAGCACCGAAGCCAGGCTGATGCCGCCGTCGCCCAATATACTGGCTATCTGGGCCAGCACTCCCGGACGGTCGGCGACGTCCAAACGCAAGTAGTACTTGCTGGTCAGGTCGTCGGTGGATCCCACCCGGAGTTGACGGTTGTATGCACCGTCTGCCCCTGGTCCCAAGGAAGCAGGCGCCGGCATACCGGTGTTGGAAGCCAGGTTCCGGGCCAGCTCAATCAGGTCCCCCACTACCGCGCTGGTGGTGGGTTCCCGGCCAGCGCCCATGCCGTGGAACAAAACATGTCCGCAGAGACTGCCCTCGACTTCAATCGCGTTGTAAATCCCGTCTACCTTGGCCAGCATGTGGTCCAAGGGCACCAAGGCCGGGTGCACCCGGGCCTGCACTGTGCCATCCGACAGGGTAGCAATGGCTAGGGGCTTGATGGCATAGCCCAACTCTTCGGCATATTGAAAGTCCCTGGGCTCAAGAGAGGATATTCCCTGGCGGAAGACATCTTCCGGAGCGAAGCGGCTATGGAATGCCAGGGACGCCAATATGGCCAGTTTATATACGGCGTCGATGCCCTCGACATCGTTGGTGGGGTCGGCTTCGGCGTAACCCTGTTTTTGTGCTTCGTCCAGGGCTTGCTGGAAAGGGGTGTGGTGGTGGGCCATTTGGGTGAGGATGTAGTTCGTTGTACCGTTGATGATGCCGCGGATGGAATGGATCTCGTTGGCCAGCAGCTGGTTCATCAAGCAGCCTACGATGGGTATGCCACCGCAGACACTAGCCTCGAAAAGCAAATTTACTCGATTTTGTTGGGCGAGGGAGAACAACTCCGGGCCAAACTTGGCTACCACCTCTTTGTTGGCTGTCACCACGTGCTTGCCCCCGGAGAGGGCGTCTTTCAAGAATCCTGCGGCTGGGTCAATGCCGCCGATAACCTCAGCGACGATATTGATCGCCGGGTCCGACAGAATGTCCTCGGGGTTGGTGGTAACCAGTTCTGCGGGAATCCTGGGGTCTCTTGATTTTGAACCGTCCCGCACCAGGATACTTTTCAGCTTGACCGGTTGGCCTACTTTTCTAGCAATCTCCTCTGATTGCTCCAGCAGCGCAATGGCGACCCCGCCGCCCACAACGCCCAGACCCATCAATCCAACGTTGATCTCTCCCCGGTCGCTCAAGTAGCGCCTACCTCCCGGGTAGGCCGCCCGGACCGGGTAGACCCGGACCCGGCTGGCCCGGCGCCCGCGGGCCCGTTCTGGGCGCGCTCAGTTGTACTTGATCGGCGACCCAGGCGTACAACTTGCTGTTGAAGTTCATCCTGAGCCAGCCTTCATTGGAACCGGCGAGCTGTTGATCGTCCTGCCATTTTCTCACCAGCTCGGTGTTCAGCTTAAACCGCATAACGTCGGAGATGTCCTGCTCGGTAAGCCCGGATATCTTGTGTATTATGTAAACGCCGTCTTGAGTGAATATAGGCCGGCTGATTTCCCCTAACTCCAAGGCTTCCTGATTCTTCTCTTCATCGCCAAATAGGGTTGCGTCCAAGCTGGGAAAGGCACCCTTTGGCACCCATCCAACGTATCCACCGGGTTGTGCATAACGTGCCGCAGTGTTTACTTCCCCAGCCACCCGGGCGAAATCCTCGTTGTCCAGACGGTTCCTCACTTCTGCGGCGTCGACCCGGCTGTTCAACTCCAGCCTGATCCATTCAACCTCGACCTGTTCCTGAGTGTCATCGATACCCAGCCCCAGCAGTAGCGCTAACCGCCGCAAGGCCAGTTGCTCCCTGAGAATCACCCGGTACTCTGCCTCGGTCAGGTTGGTGCGAGCCAGGAATATTTGAAGGTTGTTGCGGTACTCCTGTTCCAACTGCCCCGGATCGCTCTCCTGGCCCTCGGGCTTTTGGGGTAAAAACTGGTCTTTCGCTGCTTGGTCCACGTCCCCTTCGGTCACGCTGATTCCCAAACCCGCCCCGGCTTGTCGCAAAACCTCCGCATCCAACAAGTTTCGAAGGTACTCGAAAGGTACGATGCTCAGGTCCACCTGGCCGCTCAAGCCTTGGAGTACCCTGATTCGCTGTACCAGTTCACCCATAGTGAATTCTACGTCTCGCACGCTGCCAGCCCAAACCCGTGGTGGTCTGTAGAACTCCTGGTAAAAACCAAAACTGACGATACCGAATATGAGCAGTAGCAAGCCCACGCCGATGGTGATTGCGGTCCGTTGATGCCGCCGTTCCCGGCTGGCACGGCTGCTTTCGCGGCGGTCAACTTCCTGGCGCAGGCGCCGCCCTCTGGCGCGTCGACGACCCTCGGCCGGAGTCGCTTGAGCGGCCGCGTCGCTACGATTCCAAGGGAAAGCCATAGTCCAACCTCGCGGTGGGAAGAGATGTCATTGCGCTGGCTTGCTGCACGGACCGCCTAGACGTTGTACCTATGCATAACCGGCCTACACTGTCTCAGCGGCGCACACCACCTGCCGGCGGGAAGTACGGAACAAAGGGGACCAACGCCATGTGCCTGGCGCGTTGTATCGCCAGCCTCAAAGCCCGTTGGTGTTTGGCGCAGACACCCGACCTACGCCTGGGCTCGATTTTCGCCCGGTCGGAGATGTAGCGTCGAATGCGGTCCACGTCTTTGTAGTCGATGTCCTTGACGTGCTCCACGCAAAAGGAGCAAACCCGGCGCCGGGGAGGATACCGGCCACGAGGCCTGCCACCGCCGGGGCGGCCTCCCGGCCGTGCCGGTCCTCGGGTTGGTGGTCCTGTGCGGCGAGGTGCTGAAGTCATAGTTTTCGATGGTCCTTCCGGTTGGTGTGTGGACTAGAATGGCAGGTCGTCTACGTCATCCATAGGCGGAGCTTCGTTAGGCGGCCCTTCGCTTTCGGGTGCGGCATCATAGCCATAGGCTCCACCGTCCCCTCCTGCCCCGGTATCCCGGCTCAGAAATTGAACGTCGGTCAGGTTTATCTCATTGACAAAGCGGGTCTGGCCGTCTCGCCCCTCATAGGTTCGGCTGGAGAGGCGGCCTTCCACGTAGACTTGCCGCCCTTTAGTCAGATATTGATTGCAGAGCTCGGCCAGGCGGCCCCAGGCGTTGACAGTGAACCACTCGGTCTCTTCCCGTTGCTCGCCTGTAGATGTAGTGTATTTCCGGTTGGAGGCCACGGAAAAAGACGTGACGCTCTGACCGTTGGGAGTGTATCGCATCTCCGGATCTTTTCCCAGATTGCCGATGACTATGATCTTGTTCAAAACACCACCCCCTTATGCCTCAGGTTTCTCCGGTTCGGCTTCATCTTCGGAATCAGGTTCTGGTTCCGGCTCGGTTGCTTCATCCACCGGTTGCTCCACCGCGGATGCGTCAGGCTCGGCTACCGGCGCTTCGTTTTCGACAGTAGATTCGGGCTCCGCCACCTCTTCTTCTGCTTCCGCTACCGGAGCTTCATCCTCAACGGTGGCCTCGGGCTCCGCCACCTCTTCTTCTGCTTCCGCTACCGGAGCTTCATCCTCGACAGTGGCCTCGGGCTCCGCCACCTCTTCTTCGGCCTCCGCTACCGGAGCTTCCTCCTCGACCGTGGCCTCGGGCTCCGC
>JADFFS010000240.1 GCA_022568195.1 Chloroflexota bacterium
CAGTCGATGATCCTGACCAGACCGGTGGTGCCGCAGAACTGCTACGTCAGTAATGGTCTCCCCACTCCCATTCCATGCCCCCAGGACGGCGTCACAAACCGCCTTAAAGTCTACGTTCAGGGGCGGGCGGCCGCTGGAATCGCCCTGGGATTCCGACTATACTGACCTCGTGGTGGAGCCCGCACTGCGACTCCTCGCCGTGTATTCGCCGGTTGTCAAGCGCAGATGGTTTGATGTAGGCACCGGGCATCCTCCCGACGCGTATCCCGAGAGCAGGAGCAATGGCAATGGTAACGGCACATGACAATGAGCTGCTAACTGGAACGGGACCGGGCACTCCCATGGGAGAAGTATTGCGGCGTTACTGGATACCGGCACTGATCTCGTGGGAGTTGGCCGAGTCCGACGGGCCTCCTGTACGAGTCAAACTTCTGGGCGAGGAACTGGTGGCCTTTCGGGACACAAACGGCCGCATAGGACTTCTGGATGAATTCTGCGCTCATCGGAGGGCTTCGTTGTGGCTGGGGCGCAACGAAGAATGCGGCTTGCGGTGTGTTTACCATGGTTGGAAGTATGACGTGGAAGGCAACTGCGTGGACCAGATGAACGAGCCGAAGCAATTTAAAGAGAAGGTCCACCTGGGCGCCTATCCCACCGTCGAACTGGGAGGCATCATCTGGGCCTACATGGGGTCGCCGGAGCTCCAACCGCCGCTTCCCCGGTTCGACTGGACACAAGCGCCTGAGACCCATCGTCATGTCACGAAAGTGATCCAGGAGTGTAATTGGCTGCAAGGCGTGGAAGGCGGCATCGACACCTCTCATGCGCAGATTCTCCACCGGAATTTCACGGACAGCATAGGCCCCACCAGCTCCGGCCCCAGAGGCGGTGCACCAGACGTTGAACTCGATGAGACGGACTACGGCTACCGGTACGCTGGTATTTACCCCAGAGGGGAGGAGGGGACATTCATTCGCGCCTACCACTACGTCATGCCGTGGACCCAGATCCGCCCCGGTGGCCGGGATGTCCGCGTTCCTTCGGGCGAATTGAATTCAAGGATCGCCGGGCATATGTGGGTCCCAATTGACGACGGGAACAGCATGGTGTGGAACTGGCAATACAGCATTTCTGGCGAACCTTTGAGCGGCGAAGAACGTGAGGAACGGGCACTGGGCAATGGCCCTGAATCGGTGGACCAAAGTACGTTCCGCTCTTTCGCCAACCTGACGAACAACTGGCGCATCGACCGTGAAGCCCAACGGAACAAGTCTTTCACCGGCATCGCGGGCGTCAACGTCCAGGACCGAGCTGTCCAAGAAAGTATGGGGCCCATCGTAGACCGAAGCCGGGAATTCCTGGGTCCAGCCGATATGGCTATTGTGACGGTCCGCAAGATGCTGATTGAGGCCATCCGAACGGTTCAGGACGGCGGTGCTCCACTGGGGACGGGTGATTCCTACTACACGGTTCGCGCCGTGCAGGACGTAATCCCCAACGGCGTTGACTGGCGAGGGCCTTTGTTGCCACTGATGCATGGGGCCGATGCCCCATAACAAGCAGCGGGCGGAGGGTCGGACTACGCCTGAAACACGGGCTGGCAGTGTTGGTAGTAAAAAGATTGGTGGTAATAAGATCGGCAGGGACGGTCGCCAAGGCATGGGCGCGGCAATCAGTCCAATGTTAATAGCGCCGGCCAGCGTAACCAAGGGTCCCTACGCCCTCAGAATCTCCCGCCGGGACAGCACCCGCTCCATCAAATGCCGCATCCCCAGCTCGACTCGTCCAGGAATGCAGAATTCGACCTTGACTCCAAGGGCGTGTCTAACTATGCTGCTTCCCAATGGGTTTACGGTTACCAGCAATCGGCAAACAACAGGGAGGATAATATGGCGCTAACACTCTCTCACGGAGGAGATACCATCTTCTCATCACCTACGCGATCGGACGAGGTTCTGGTCGGCACCAAAGAAGGCGTGGTGTTCATCCGGCGGAGCGCCGACGGCTCCGGCTGGGCAGTAGCGAAACGGGCACTTACCGACAAACACATCCACGCCGTCATCATTGAGCCGCTGAGCGGCGCGATCATCGCGGGCGCGACGCCCGATTCCGTTTACGTCAGCGAAGACGGCGGCGACACCTGGGAGCGAAGGGATAACGGAATCACCGAGACCGACATCTACAGTCTGGCCTCGGCCCGGGTCAACGGTGGCGCTCGAATTTTCGCCGGGTCGGAGCCAGCCTACCTTTTCTACAGTGACGACCTGGGCCGCCATTGGAGCGAGCTTTCGGCGATGCGGTCGGTGGACATGTCGGGATGGACCTTTCCCGCACCACCTCACATCGCCCATACCAAGCACATCAACTTCCACCCCGATGATACGGACACGCTGTTCATCAGCATTGAGCAGGGCGGATTACTGAAGAGCACCGACGCCGGCCAGCACTTCCAGATCATTCCCGGCATGGACGACGATGTCCACCGGACAGTCATCAATCCAAAGGATCCCGACCGGATTTACGTGACTGGCGGGGATGGCATGTACGTGACTTCGGACGGGGGCAGCAACTGGGAGCACTGGACCACCACCGATCACGAGATCGGCGGCTACCCGGACCTGTTGGTCCTGCACCCCCGCCAGCCCGACCTGCTGTTCGTGGCCGCGGCCCAGCACGGGCCCGGCGCTTGGCGGGAAACCCGCTTTGCTGGCTCACGGATCTCCCGCAGCACCGACGGCGGCAGGACCTGGGAGCATCTACGTAATGGTCTACCGGACCGGCTCCAGCCGTCCATCGAAGCCATGTGTCTCGAGGACTGGGGAGAATCATTCTCGATCTTCGCCGCAACTGGTACCGGCGAGATTTGGTGCAGCGAGGATGGCGGCGATCACTGGGCGGAAATTATAACCGGCCTGGCTCCCATTTCCAAGGGCGATCACTACGCAATGTTGGTGCCCGCTTAAAGAGAGTCTTAATCCGGCTCCCTTTGGCCAAGCTTCAACCAAATATTGGCCGAACGCCCCAGCATTAAAAAAGCTGGGGTGTTCGGCTGATCGGCCAATGCATCAGAGATTCCCCCAATCCGGCCAGTGTTTGAAACAATTTGGAGATCTGGCAACTGCATAGCAGAGTGATCTGGACGGGGAGACGGGGGAGGGTTGAGCTCCAGCAACCCGTCAAGCTGGAGGCGGCTTTGAATGGGTGGAAAGCTATACCGATAACGTGAGATTTAGAATAATGTGGCTCCAGCTGTCCATTAGTGATGTTGTATCTGCGGATATTATACCTCCAGTATCTCGCGCCGGGACAACACCCGCTCCATCGGCCACCATGGCTCTGTATGGCAACTAAATCTCAATAACGCTATCGGCTCGCCGGTAAACCTGGTGGACATTTTTTTAGAATCAGTCTTCCACCGCAACATACCTGTTTTCAAGGTCGCCTGCGACAGAAACCGCCTCCGACCAAAAAGCCTTGTTTTCAGGGTCTCCGGCGCTAAATAGGTGGTCGTATTTGATGCGGTCTTCCCCGGCGGGCATCCGTTGTACCGCCCGTACCACAAACTCCCGTAGCTGCCGGGCGTTGCCCAAGAGCGGGTTGAGAGCAACATAATAAAGGCCCAGCTTTTCCACCGACTGAACGTCCTTACCTGCTTCCCTTCCCTTTTGCCGGAATTGGCTCATCGCCATCAATAAACGATCCCCTGTGCCCAAGGATGGGATCTGACATTCGTTGATTGCTGGCACCCTGCTCAAAAGGTCAGCGCCTTTGGGCCGGATTGCTATCTGTTGCTTCATCTCATCGATGCCGGAACCAGAGCTGCCAGCCATGACGAAGATATAAGGCGCGCCCCGCACCACGCCAGCATCCAGGTAAGGCAGCAGCACTTCGTAGGGCCAAACATCTTCAGGTTTGGCGTCGATCTCGTCCACCAGACACAGGCATGGGCCTGCTGCCTCGTCAAGCCGCCCCAGAGCGTCAACGAATTCCTGTTGGCCAAAGCGGGCCAAGTTTATTTCGTGGAACTCCACCGTGTCGGGCAGAGTAGAGTGGACCCGCTGCACGAAGTAGGTCTTGCCGCTCCCCGGCGCAGCCCAAAGCAGGTGGTTCTCCCGTTTCTGCCCTGGATGCTGCAAGCCCTCGACGATCCTCTGGCGAGCGTCCTTTAGTAGGTTGCGAGTACGCTCATCATATTTGGAGTATCCCGGAACGACATTGAATCGCGACAAGGAAATCGAATCCATATCCCTTATCAAGGAGAAAGCGTCCTGCTCCACACTTTCATTAGGTTTTGGCCCCGAAATTGTCGGAGTGGTGATGGCGGATTCTTCTGCTGCCCTTGCCAATGATTTGGAATCATCGCTAGATTCGGTGTCCAAATTCTCCCGCCGAGACAGCACCCGCTCCAATAGCGGCCTCATGCCCAAGCCGCTGGAAATGGCCAGGGCCAGGATCGCCCC
>JADFFS010000241.1 GCA_022568195.1 Chloroflexota bacterium
ATCACCGCTTTTTCCACCATCACCACCCGGAGGTTCCTGCCCCAGTAGTTGGCCTCGAAGGCGGCGCCACACCCGGACATTCCTCCGCCAATGATCAATATGTCGCACTCGACGGTTTCGGTGATGGGTAATGCCATAGAGGGTTCTCCTGTGTTCCGAAGTTGGGATACTATCCCGATTGGCGCTTACTTTGTCGTTACTTTAGGACAGGCAACTGGGGCACCCCCAGCCAGCGGGACTCGCCAGCCAAGCTCTGATTATGAAGGTCCCCATCCCGGTCTTCAGTAAAATTTTCGTAGGGCTCCACCGACCCGGCGGGCCGGGTTCGGGACTGATAGGTGAACTCAAAGCTGCGCCCGTCGCGGAACCGGACGTCCCAGGTCAAGCCATCCTCCGTCCGGTGGGGTTGCACCGAGGCGCCCATGGGGACGAAGTCGGCGTAACCCCGGACGTGGATGGCCTCTGTAGGGCACAACTTGACGCAGGCATAGCATTCGGAGCACATCTCCGGCTCCTGGTTAAAACCCTTGTTTATGGACTGGTCCAATACCATAAGATCGTTGGGGCAGATGTAGACGCACAATGGCCCTTGGTTCTCTCCCTCGCAAGCGTTACACGCGTTGGGGTCCACGTAGGTCGGCATGTTTCCTCCAATGAAACGGATGAAAAATAACGGGATTAAAAAGCCCCCGCTTGTTGGTTAGCGGGGGCCATCGGCGCACAAAATCTAAGTGTCGCTACAACACCTACAAGCCATGTCCTGCATTGACATCACCGGGGTGCGGTCTTGCAAATAGGTCTCGGTGACGAAGGGCGATCCGAATCCATACTTTTGGGCGCAATCTTGCACCACCTCAAGCACCTCTGGACGCAAGGTCAGCGGGGCCGGCTCCACGCCACCTTGAATTATGCTGCGGATGTACGTGCCGGACAGCTCCTGTTTCTGGTCCTGATGGCCGCACAGGCCTTCGTAGGCAACCCCTGCGCATATAGGACAGTACCACCATTCCAAGGTCAATACGGATTTTATTCCCAGGTCGGGTAGCTCGTCGAATATCTGATGGGCGGCGTAGGTGCCGTAGTAATTACCAACGCCCGCGTGGTCCCGGCCAAACATGTGGTGGGTACAGCCCAGGTTCTTCCGCACCAGGGCATGGAACACCGCTTCTCTGGGACCGGCGTAACGCATATCCCACAAAAGAATGGACGTTTGATGTACGTCCTGACGGAAAAAACCGGCATCCCGAAGACACTGGTGGCCTAGCACGATAGCCTCATCTATATAGTCGCCGGGCTTCTTTTCACCCACCACGGCGCTGACAAGGATACCATCAGCCCCGGCCGCCAGCCAAGCCCCCTTCATCAGCCATTCGTGGCCCGAGTGAGGTACGTTCCGGGTCTGGTGGGCCACCACCTTGGTCCAACCCAATTGGGCGAAGGACTCCCGGATTTGGCGGGGTGTGCGCCAAAACCGGTCGAAGGGAGGATTCATTACCGGCGGATTGACCAAAGTAACAGGGCCAGCCACGAAGCGGTCTCGGTAGGAGTGGGTCCGTTGCACCCCCGGATGAGCCGTTTCGGCGGTACCGTAAATCTGGCGGGCCAGAAACTCCTTGTCATAGGAGTAGATTTCTTCAATCTCCATGACCGCCAGGGGATGCCCCTGGTGGGTCAGCAGCAGTGAGTCTCCAGAGCGAACTCCCAGGCCGGACAACTCATCTGGGGCGGCGTCCAGAACTATCGGGATGCTCCACACGTAGCCGTTGGCCAAAGTCATCTGCCGGGCCACGGAATCGACATCGGCGCGGTTCATAAACCCCTGGAGGGGAGAGAAAAACCCGTACGCGATGTTGACGCACTCGCGGGCGATCTGGTCTCGCACCTCCAAGCTGGGAAGGCCACGCACCATCTTCGCCGCTTCGGCCGAAGAAGCGATCCGCTCGATCAACGTGCCACCATGGGGTGAGAGAGCGTTATCAACCAATTGCTGGGTTCAACTCCTGTGACCTGTCGCCCTCACCGTCTCCCCACAACCCGCAGCTTCGGCGGCACACGCCCAACGACGCCCAAGAACTATTCTGCGTTCCGCGAAACGATGTTGTCAACCGAGCTATTCATATAACTACTATCCATTAATGATTACAGGCCATTAATTACCAATCCACGGAGCGGCCCGCGCCGGGAGTCCGCGACCGGGTGGGAGTATATTATCTGACACACAACCTGAGACGTGGACCCTATTCTCTCTTCAAGAGCGTGTAGCAGGGCCGCCGATGCCCGAATGTTTTAACGTCCTGCCCCCAGAACAGGCCCTTCAGCCCCTACTGGCACTGTTACAAGATCCGGACTTCCGGCGGGACGTTGACGCGCTGGGGGTTACGACACCGGGGAGATGGGCCAGGTCGTAGCCAAAATCGGCTAAGTTTCCTAGAAGCCGCTCCTAAAGAACTCCATGAAATAACTGCGTCGTGGTGGAGGGATAAGCCACAGAGAACACAGAGATTAATTCATAGATTCTCCGTGTCTCTGTGTCTCTGTGGCCAACTACGACTGCCGGTACCGGTTAATGATGGGCAAACGGCGGTCCTTGCCGAAAGCCCTGGGGGTGATCTTGACGCCGGGGGGCGCCTGGCGCCGTTTGTACTCGTTGCGGTCCACAGAGGTTATCACCTGCTGCACCACTTCGGGGTCGAAGCCCACGTCCACCATGTCCTGGTAGCTCCAGTCTTCCTCTACGTAGGCCTTAATCACAGGGTCAAGCACCTCATAGGGGGGCAGAGTATCCTGGTCTAGCTGGTCTTCTTTGAGCTCTGCGCTGGGCGGTTTATTGATGATGGCTTGGGGTATAACCGGGTGGGGGTCACCGTGCTGGTTGCGCCACTGGCATAGCTGGTAAACCAACGTCTTGGGAACGTCCTTGACCACCGCGAAGCCCCCGGCCATGTCTCCGTACAGGGTAGCGTAACCCATGGCCATCTCGCTCTTGTTGCCGGTGGTCAAAACAATCCAGCCAAATTTGTTGGAGATGGTCATCAAGATGTTTCCCCGGATCCTGGCCTGGACGTTCTCTTCGGCCACGTTGGGCTTGGCGCCGCGGAACCGCTCTTCCAGCATGTCGCTGAACGCCAGATGTGCGGGCTCGATGGGAACCACCCAAAGGTCGATCCCCAGGTTGCCGGCCAGCTCCTTGGCATCGCTGATACTGCCTTCGGAGGAGTAGCGCGAGGGCATGGCCACCCCCACCAGGTTTTCAGGACCCAGGGCGTCAACGGCTATGGTGGCGGTTAGCGCGGAATCGATCCCTCCCGACAAACCAACCAGCGCCTTATTGAATCCAGACTTACGCAGGTAGTCTTTGGTGCCCAGAACCAGCGCGTGATACACCTCTTCGGCCCCGTCCATGCACCGTGATGGGGATGTCACCGGCAGGGGACTGCGCTGGTCCCGCCGGATACCGGATACCTGCACGACCTTGGAGCTGCCGATCTCGTTCAGAATAACCGGGTTCTCTTTTCGCGGGCGGGGATCCCGCAACCGGGCGCGGAAAACAGCCTCCATGTCCAGGTCGACGGTGATTAGCGCCTCCTCAAAGGCCGGTCCCCGCGCCACCAAATCTCCGGCCATGTCGTGTACCACGCTGGCTCCATCGAAGACCAGTTCGTCCTGGCCCCCCACGGTGTTCAGGTAGGCCACGTACAGCTCGTTGTCGGTCGCCCGGGTGGCCAGCATAGTCTCCCGTTGGGCTCTCTTGCCGGCGTGGAAAGGAGAGGCGTTGATGTTAACGATCAACTCGGCCCCGGCCTCCCGCTGCACGGCCAGAGGCCCGACGGGATACCAGATGTCCTCGCAGATACCCACTCCGACGGCCACTTCATTGATTATGTACACCGGGCAAGAGTCGCCCGGCCGGAAGTAGCGTTCCTCGTCGAACACCCCGTAGTTGGGCAAGTAAATCTTTCGATAGGTGTCGATCAACTCTCCGTTGTAGCCCAGGGCGGCCGCGTTGTAGATGTCCGCTCCCATGTGGACGTACCCCACCACCACGGCGATTCCCTGGGAGGCCGCAACCACCCGCTCCATGGCGGCAACGTTATCCCGCAGGAAGGAGGGCTTGAACAGAAGGTCTTCGGGAGGATAGCCGGTGATGGCCAACTCTGGGAAAGCCACCAGGTCGGCCTGGACCTCCCGGGCTTGCTCCAAGTAATCGATGATCTTGGAAGCGTTGCCAGGGATATCCCCTACCGTGGAGTTGATCTGGGCCAGAGCCAACCGAAAGGTCCGCGTCATGATTGCACCGAGAATCCGTGGGCCCGAGTATATCCAGTTAAACTGCGTGATGCCAGCATGCCGGTCACGATTCAGCAGGGGGTGGGTCTCCCGCTGCCTTGTTGCTCACCACCGAGAAAATAGGGTCGCCGGGGGGACTTTCGTCCGTA
>JADFFS010000068.1 GCA_022568195.1 Chloroflexota bacterium
AAGGCGTAGCCCGGGTCCTGGGCATCGGCGGCGATGGCGCTGACCATGCCGAAGGTCTCCCCGGCGGGAAGCTTGGCCCAGTCCTCGATCAAGGTGTAGGTGTACTTACCTGTGCCTACTGTGGTCATTTGGTGAACTCCTCTTGGTGATTAAGACCTTCTAAAAAAACTTACACCATGTCATTCTGAGCCCCTGGGCTGTGCTCAGGGTAAACTCCACGAAGCTCCGACTCCGTCGCGAGTCCCGCATGGAATCGGGAAATCTCCTGTCACGCTGGGGGTAGATTCTTCGTCGCTGCGCTCCTCAGAATGACACTTGACGGTTTTGTTGGGGACTCGAAAATTGCGGTTGCCGGCTGGCCCCCGTGCTCTAAGCCCAGATACCGTCGGCGGGTATCCTAACTATTCGGTCCACGTACACGCCCGGGGTATGAATCTGGTCGGGGTCCAACTCCCCCGGTGCGACGATGTCGTTTTCCACTTCAACGATGGTGATCTTGGCGGCCGTGGCCATGATTGGGTTGAAGTTGCGCTGGGCCATGCGAAACTGTAGGTTGCCCAGGGTGTCGGCTTTCCAGGCCCGTATAAACGCGTAGTCGGCGGGCAGCGGGAACTCCAGCACATAGAGCCTGCCGTTGATCTCCCGGTGCTCCTTGCCCTCGGCCAGCTCGGTACCCACGCTGGTGGGAGTGAAAAAGCCAGCGATGCCAGCGCCGGCACAGCGGATACGCTCCGCCAGGGTACCCTGGGGCACCAGTTCGGCCTCGATCTCGCCGTCGGCATACATGCGAGCGAAGGGGGTGACCCTGGAGGGATGGGTCGGGGCCGTGAAAGCGCAGATCATCTTTTTCATTTGGCCGGCGTCAATCAGGGTGCCCACGTCAACCCTACCGTCCGTGCCACCATGCCCGTTGGAAACGCCGGTCAGCCCCTTGGCGCCTTGGCGGTGCAGGGCGGCGATGAGGTTTTGGGGCGACCCGACGCCGCCGAATCCGGGAAACATGACGGTAGAACCATCGGGAACGTCGGCCACCGCCTGATCGAAGGTCTCGAAGATCTTGTTCTTCACGGATCCGAACTCCTCTGGCTCTCAATTGCGCGGCGGAGGTTGCTGGAGTCCCGGTGCAGGAGCCTAAATGGCATCCCCCGGTGAGCGCGAGTGTATTCGCAGACTCCTACGCTGTCAATCCAGAGCTCTCACTCCGGCCCTCTGCCAAATCCTGCCCGACGCTTAAGGATTGCTAAATATGCACGCCTTGGCCCTGATTACCGGCGCTCCTTAAGGGCCTGGTACACCTTCTCCGCGGTGATGGGAAGGTGCTGGACCCGAACCCCGATGGCGTCCTGGACCGCGTTGGCGATGGCCGGCGCCACGGGCCCCAGGGGATTCTCCCCGATTCCTTTGGCGTTATAGGGCCCCGGCCCGTTGCCCGATTCCAGTATCACGGTTCGCAACTCGGGGATGTCCTTGGCGCTGAGAATCTTATACTCGCCGAAAGTGGTGCTGGTTACCCGGCCTTCTTCCACTTGAAGCTCTTCGGTCAGGGCGTAACCGATGGACTGGATCACCGCGCCGTTGATCTGGCCCTGATGGTCCACCGGGTTGAGCACGGTCCCGGCGTCGTGGGCCGTGGTGAAGCGCAGCAGGGTCACCTGGCCCGTCTCCGGGTCCACCGATACCTCGGCTACCTGGGCGGTGAAGGATGTGATGGGAGAAGGGCTGGTTTCCACCACGTGAGATTCGCCGACCACCGGGCGCCCCAAGCGTTGGAGCAATTCGGCCCATGGCCTGCTCTCGCCGGTGTCCTGCCGGACCACCTGGTCGTCCCGCAGGCTAATTGCCTCTTCGGGCCAGCCCAGCAAGTCAGCCGCCACGCTGAGCAGCTCCCGGGAAGCGGCGTTGGCCGCCTGGTAGGCTGCCATGCCGGCGACCCGGGTGACCCGGCTGCCGCCGACACCGCTGTCAAAGCCCACTCCGTCGGTGTCCCAGACCTGCACCTCGATAGCATCCACAGAAACGTTTAGCTGCTCCGACACTATCTGACGTAGCAGGGTGTAGGTGCCGGTGCCCGGCTCGAAAATCGACGTGTGTACGATCACCGAGCCATCGGGAGTGAGAGTCACGTTGGAGTGGGACTCGCCCCCGGCGGCCGGCCGCTCGTTGATTGCTATCCCTCGGCCCACGTTGGCTGCTTTGGCGCTCTCGTACCCAGCGGCGTCTACTGCCGCATCCAGGGTCGCTCGGGCCCGGATGTCCCGGTATTGGGTTCCGATGGGAGTCTCATCCCCTTCTTCAATCAAATTTCTGCGCCGGAACTCCAAGGGGTCCATGCCCAGTTTGCCGGCGATTATATCGATGTGGGACTCCAGGGCGAACACGGCTTGAGGTTCTCCAGGGGCCCGCATAAAACCACCCGGCACGGTGTTGGTGTAGACTTGCACCCCTTCGATTTCCACGTTGGGAATCTTATAAGGACCGCCGGATTTGGAAGCCCCGCCCAGGTTCACGCCGGGAGCGGGCTTGAAACCTCCGTAGGCGCCGCTGTTGAAGTAAACCTTGACCTGGTGGGCCACGATGGAGCCGTCGCGCTTGACTCCGGTTTTTAGCTGAATGAGGGCGGCGTGGCGGGGGTTACCCGCGGTAAGCTCCTCCATGTAGTCCATGACCATCCTGACCGGCCGGCCGGAGCGTAAGGCCAGGAAGTAAGCCAACGGAATGTCCATGGCCGAGCCTTTGCCGCCAAAGTCGCCGCCGATGCTCACCGGGTGGAGCAGGATCCGCTCTTCTGGAAGTCCCAAAGCCGCCGATAGCTGCTGCTTGATCGCGTAAGGGACTTTGCTTGAGGTCCAAACCTGTAGGCGTCCCTCGTCATCCACATGGACCAAGCATGAATGGGGCTCCAAGTATGCCTGGTGTTGTCTCGGGACGGTGAACGTGTTCTCCACCGTAATCTCCGCCTGGGCAAAGCCCTCTTCGATGTTTCCTTTACCCCAAGTGTCCCGCACGAAGGCGTTGGAGTTGGCGTCCACGGTCCTGGGGAGGCCGACGTAGCTGTTGACTTCGGGATGCAGGATGGGAGCGCCGGGATCAAGGGCATCCAAGGACTCGAAAACAGCGGGTAGCTCTTCGTATTCCACGTCGATTAACAGCAGAGCTTCCTCGACGGTGTCCTTGTCTTCCGCCGCCACGGCAGCGACCCGGTCTCCCACGAACCGTACCCGGTCTTCGGCCAGAATCGGAACATCGTAAAGCCGCCTGCCATACCTGATACCCCGGGTGTCGGCTCCGGTGAGCACCGCCAGCACTCCGGGGACTTGTTGCGCCTTGGAGGTGTCGATGCTGACGATGCGGGCGTGAGGGTATGGACTGCGCAGGGAGCGGCCCCACACTGTGCCAGGAAGCTCGATGTCAGCGGTGTACCGGGCTCCGCCGGTGACTTTGTCCTCCCCTTCAAGTCTGGGGGTGGAACGGCCGATGTTGACGTAGGATACCATCGCTACCTCTTTTGCTATCGTAGTGGAACGCGGCTGACCGGTTGGCCGGTTACCGCTAAGAATATACTCCCAAACATGGCAGCGGGCCATAGGCCACGGTGGTTCGACAAGCTCACCACGAACGGCAGAAAATCTTGACATCCGTTCGTCCTGAGCCTGTCGAAGGACAGAGCCAAATAAACTATTCGGCATTGAGATAGTTTCTTACTGGGAGATTGGCAGTCTCCGCTATCCAGAGGCCCTTCAGCAGGCGTAGAATCTGGGGTACTCGCACCGCCGTGGCATTTGTGGCCAGCGGCAGACCAACCGCACCCCGGCGGGCTTCTCCCATCGACTGCCGATGTCCAGGGCGGCAGGAGCGAAAATTTGTTGAATTTCGGCATTTTCGATTGGATCGACAGCACCGGGTCGGAGTTGGCCGACCTGTACGAGGCGCGCCTGAAACTGCTGGAGTTTGCCGACCAAGCAGGCTTTTATTGCTACCACCTGGCCGAGCACCAGGCCACGCCCTTGGGTATGGCCCCTTCGCCGGGGATATTCCTAGCGGCGGCGGCGCAAAGGACCAAGAGGATACGCTTGGGGCCCCTGGTCTACTTGCTGCCCCTGTATAACCCGATACGCCTGACCCAAGAGATCTGCATGCTGGACCACTTGAGCCGTGGGCGGCTGGAGTTGGGGGTTGGCCGCGGCGTGTCGCCCTACGAGCTTGCTTTTTACGATGTGGAGCCCCAGCAGTCGCGGGGCATGTTCCGGGAGGCTCTGGACGCGGTGCTGTCGGGCTTGTCCAAGGGGGAGGTGGTCAGCGAGGGGACCTACTTTTCTACACAAGCCGTTCGTCTCCACATGCAACCGTTGCAGCGGCCCTACCCGCCTTTGTGGTACCCAACGGACAACGCCGACTCGATTAAGTGGCTGGCCCAAGAAGGGTTTAACACCATTACCCATTATCCGCCCTTGACCAAAATCAGGGAGCTTTTCGAGTTGTACCAAGATACGTGGCAGGAACATCGGGCTGACCCGGACCGCCTGAACGCCCACGTGCCCGACCCCAAATATGGAATCGTTCGCCACGTCTACGTCGCCGACACCGACGCCCAGGCCCTGCGCGAGGCCAAGCAAGGGTTCGCCGGATTCATCCAAAACTTCAACTACTTGCGGGTGCTGAACGGCGACACCAGCGGCAGGGCAGAATACCTGGCGGACTTCGAGGCCCGGATGGCCGATGGTCTGCACATCGTGGGCTCACCGGCCACGGTGCGGGAGCAGGTTGAGGAGCAGGTGGAAGCCACCGGATGCAACTACTTTGTCGGCTCATTCTTCTTCGGGAGCCTCAGCTTTGACCAGACCATGAACTCCATCCGTTTATTCGCCGAGGAGGTTATGCCGGCCTTCGCCCGCGGCGAATGAAATTGTGCCAATGCAACGCGAATTCGGCCAATGTCATTCCGACCGCAGAGACCCCGATTACATCGGGGTGGGGATGGGCGTAACGGCCCCGCCCAAGATGCTTCGCCGCTGCGGCTGGCTCAGCATGACATATAGGCGCCATGTTAATTTGTCAGGGTGCTGGCTGCAACAAGGATGACCGTTTAGGAGGACAGAGGCCATGATGGACAGACCGCTTCAAGGCAAGAACGCCATCGTCACCGGGGCTGCCAGCCCAATCGGCATTGGCCGGGCCATGACCGTGGCCCTGGTGCGCGCCGGGGCCCGGGTTTCCATGGTGGACGTCAACCGGGAATGGCTGGACCAGACGGCCAACGACATCCGAGAGATCGGCGGTGACGATTCGGTCATCACGGTGGTGGCCGATGTCTCGAACCCCGAGGATGCCGAGGAGGCAGTGGCCAGGACCATCGAGGGCTTGGGAGCCGTCCACATCCTGTTGAACAACGCGGGCATCACCGCCCGCAGCTATGCGCCCGACCGCGCCAGGTTCTGGGAGATTCCTCCCGAGGCTTGGAACAAGGTGGTTTCGGTCAACCTCAGCGGGCCCTTCTACATGGCCAGGGCCGTGGTGTCCCACATGCTGGCGCAACAGTGGGGCCGCATCATCGGCGTGACCACCAGCATGGACACCATGTACCGGCCGGGAGGGACTCCCTACGGGCCATCCAAAGCAGGTCACGAAGCCCTGATTGCCACCATGGCGGGAGAGCTGGAAGGAACTGGGGTGACGGCAAATGTCCTGGTTCCCGGCGGCGCGACCAACACCAACATCCTGGCCGAGGACCCCACACGAGACAATTCCGCTCTGATTCAGCCCGAGGTTATGCAAGCGCCGGTGGTCTGGCTGGCGTCGGAGGAGTCCAACCACATCAATGGGCGGCGTTTCATCGCCCACAATTGGGATGAGAGTCTGCCCTTGGAGGAAAGGTTGGAAAAAGCCGGCGCTCCGGCGGCTTGGCCCCAGCTTGGCCGGCAGGCCAGGTCCCCGGGCCGCTGACGGGGCCCAGCAGCGCAAACCTGCCAAGACACGGCGCTGCAGCGGTCTAGGCGTCCAGCACCGCGATTGCCTGCACCTCGACCATCATCTCCGGCCGGGCCAGGGAATCGATCCCGATCAGCGCGCTGCAGGGGAACCCGCGGCTGAAGAATTCCTTTCTGATTTGGGTAAACTGGGTACCGTACTGCATGTCCTTGATGAACACCGTCATGGTGACGATGTCGTCCAGGGTACCGCCGGCGCGCTCCAGATTGACCCGTACACGCTCGAAAGTGGCCCGAGTCTGGCCCGCAAAGTCGCCGGCCAGGGACTTTCCGGCGGCGTCGGTGGTAGCGCCCACCCCGGCCAGATACACGGTGGCGCCTCCGGTTACCTTGACCGCCGGCGAGTAGCTGCGTTCGTCTTCGGCGGAGCCCTTGAAATATTCCCGGCTCATGATTCCTCCTTACTTGGGTAGAAAATCCCTTATGTTTTGTGCCCGGGTTGCCAAACTTGGGACGCTATGCTGTGATGCCAGAAATTTAACACCGGCTGTATTATGCAGCAAGGCGAGGCGACAGGGCGGAAGCTGGTCTAGCTGAACGACGCCGGTGATATAATCGTGGCTCGAAACGGCGGACGGGCGCTCCCTGCAAGTACCTGCCACCGTGGGGTTGGCTGGGGTCCACGTATAAGGAGGCGCCGGACATGGAAATCCTGGATAGGGTCCACTTGATTCCACTGGGTGGTGAGGCCGGCGCGGGCCCCACCACCAGCGGTTATTACGTGCAGGGCCGGGATTGCGGCGCATTTATAGACGGCGGCTTCCCTGACCTGGAGCGGACTCAGCCCCTGCTGGATTACTGGAAGGATACCCTGGGAAGTCCCCGCACCGACTGGATTCTGGTTAGCCACCGGCACTACGAGCACGCCGGCGGAGTCAAGATACTGAAAGAGGCGACCGGGGCCCGGGTGGCCGTCGGCAGCGGCGACACCGAAGCAGTGAATGCTGACTTCGGCCAGGGAACCGAGCCCGTGGACGTGGCCCTTGATGGTGGCGAGATTTTCGACCTGGGTGACCGCCGCATCCGGGCCGTGGCCTGTCCGGGACACACCGCAGGCACGGTTTGCTACTTGCTGGAGGAAGAGGGAGTCCTGTTCACCGGCGACCACATCATGGGCCAGGGCACGGTCGTGGTGAGGACCGATGAAGGTGGGTCCATGGCCCAGCACGTGGAGTCCCTACGCCAGCTGTTGGACCTGGATTTGAAACTGATTCTGTCGGGGCACGGCCCGTCAATCACCGACCCTCACGCCAAGATTCGGGAGCTGTTGCAACATCGCCTGGAGCGGGAAGAGCAGGTCTTGGGGCTTCTCCGCGAGGGGGTCAACGAGATAGATGCTCTCCTGGCCCGGATATACGGGGAGACGTCCCAACGGATGGCTTTCCTGGCCAGGCACCAAGTGGTGGCCCACCTGGCCAAGCTGGTGGAAGATGGACGCGCGGCGCCAATGGAGTCGGGAGCCGGATACCGGCCTGTTTAGCACCGTAGGCAGCCGGTCTCATGACCTGGGCGCTGGAGCCCGGGTTGTTAGCTTTAATTTACCTGGTAAACCCAGACCTGGTGTAGTACCTCGGGCTCACCTTTGGGCAGGGGCTGGAATTTCTCACCTTCTTCCACCAGACGCCATTTCCCCGCCGTGGCCAACGCCTCCTGTTTCTCCTTGAAGCCGCTGTCCAGGTAAACATCGGGGCGCAGACTGAAGACGATGTGTCCGCCTGCGCGTGTGATACGCACCAACTCGTCCAAGGAGCTGGCCGGCGCGTGTCTCACCGTGAGGACGCCCACACTGACGACGGCGTCGAAGGCGCCATTGGCGAATCCCAGGGTCTCGCCCATGGTCATCTGGCGGAATTCCTGATAAACATTCTTCTTGCGGGCTTCGTCCAGCATACCGGCGGAAAAGTCCATGGCCACCAGCTTGGTGTATCCCATGGTGGCCAGGATCTGGCCGACCAAACCTGTCCCGGCCCCCGCGTCCAGGACCTGGGCGTCTTCGGCAACGTAACGGGCAAAGGCTTCGGCGGCCTTTTGAGGGGCCAGCCACACGAAATCCTGCGCCAAGTCGGACTCATAGTCTTTGGCCCACTGGTCGTAACGCTCGGCCAGCTCGGCGTTGTTCCGTGACGAATAGACCCATTGGACCCTGTTTTGCTCTTCCATTAGCGCCTTCTTAGCTTGTGGTCCGCAAGAAGCCCTATCCCGATCCCGTTCGAAATATGGATTGTAGTATCGCCATGAGGATAGCGTAGGGGATAAATCCCACCAATGCTACTCCGATGGCCCTCCAAGTGGAGGTATAGTCCAAAGCCTGCCGGATTGCCACGACCATCGCCGCCAGTTGCAAGATGGAGGCGATAACAAACACTATTGGGCCCAGGAACGGGATAAATGCAAACACCTTCAATACCCCGGCTGACTGAGCGAAGCCCAGGGTCCTGGCCAGCTCTCCCCAATCGGCTTGGGTGTCCGGCCCACGCAACAGAGTAGTGCCGATGAAAAAGGTGATCCCCGCCCACGCGGCCCATCCGGCGAGGCCGATAATTACCCCAAAGACCAACCCCGTCACGCCGCCCGTGCCTATCGCTCCAACTCCAGTGGCCAGCGCTACGATTACCACCACCAGCATGGCCTGCTTGGTGGCGGAGCCGTCCGCTTCCACCTCCTCAAAGGTAGCCGCATTCAGCATTGCCGCCCCGATCATTCTTCTAATCAATTCAAGCCATCTCCCGCCTTGTCTAGATTTTTCCCATATTTCGTTTTCATTCCTTGGGGCCGCCTGGACCCCTCAATCGCCCACCCGCCCGGCGCCTCCTCCTGCCCCCTCGCCGGTCAGGAATTGCTGGATGTCCCGGGCGTACTTGATCTCCGAGTCGTCCTCCGGGCGATAGTTCAAGACCTGGCGGGCGCTGGTCAGAGACCAGAAGGCCCGGGCGTTGTCGCTGATACCGTAGACCACCAGCCAGGGTATGCCGTGCTCGTTTTCGATGTCAGGGACGTCGATGGACTTGCTGAAAAGCTGGCACAGGTCGCGCTGGCTGATATAGGCCCCCAGGTCACGCTTGTACCCGGCGGCGTCGTCTTCGAAATCTCCGGCGTGGATCTCCCTGGGCGCTCCGATGCGCACCATGACCACCTCCAGCTTGCGTCCGAACTCGCCGCAAGCAAACAGGAAGCCCAGGTGCTCGTAGGTCGCTTTGGCCCAGCCGTAAAAATTGTCGGACAGCGGAAGTCGTCCGGGGTCCAGCATTTCCATCTTCCGCTGGTGAATCAAGGCGTGCTCGTACCAGTCGGCGGCATGGTTGGAGCTGGCTATGACCACCCTTCGCACCCCGCTATCATAGGCGGCCCGGTAGACGTTGTAGGCCATTGTCACGTTGACCTGCTCATCGTAGAAGTCGTCCAGAGGCACCCCTCCCCGGCGCTTGTAGCCCAAGTGGACCACGGTGTCAACTCCCTGGAAATGTTGGACGTACTTGGACCGGTCGGGGTCGCTCAGGTCCGCAATCGCCACGTTGGCCACTTGCTGCCCGTCACGGTTCGCCCCTTTTACGTCCAGCAGGGTCAGATCGTACTGCTCACCGAAGGTGGGAATAAGCTGGGAGGCGATGTATCCGGTGGCGCCTGTAAGCAACACTTTGCGGTCGGGCACGGCTGGCACCCTCCTTTCGTTGGGAGTATATGGGAATCGTCTTTGACTTCGGGTGGCCTAACGTCGGGTAGTTGGTATCAGCGGCTCTGGAGAATTGGCACCAGTACAACAGAAACACGGTACCTTCGCAAGTTTGAGCGCCGGGAACCCCATCTTAGGCAGGGCATCGTATATAATTCGTTGGATATGCCTGAAGAGCTCCCCAAGCTGCGTCCTGTGAACATGCAATGGGTACAATGGCAAGGGCAGGAGGTTCTGTCGTTGCAGGACCCCTTGCGGCTGGGAGACGGTAGTTTGATGGTGCCTCGCCCCATTGCTCCACTGTTGGGCCTGATGGACGGCACCCGGGACCTGAACGGTTTGCGCACCGGATTTCTTCTGCGCACCGGCGTACAGCTTTTACCCAGCCAGGTCGAGTCCATCGTGGAAAAGCTGGACGAAAACTTGCTGCTGGACAGCCACCGTTTCCGCGACGCCATGGAACATGCTTTGCTCGACTACCGGTCAAGTCCCTTCCGTGAGCCGGCATTGGCGGGTGCGGGCTACCCGGATGACGGCGCCGCGTTGCGGTCCACGCTGGATGACTACTGCCAAAAGGCGGGGGTCAACGGGGCTGATCCATCCGGCGGCGTCTTGGGCCTGATCAGCCCCCACATCGACTACCACAGGGGTTGGCAAACCTATGCGGAAGCCTGGCATCCTGCCCGGAGGGCGGTGCGGGAAGCGGATTTGGTCATAATTCTGGGCACGGACCATTCCGGTAGCTCGGGCAGTCTGACCTTGACCCGGCAGGACTATGCCACCCCGTGGGGTTCCATGCCGACCGACGTCCCAATAGTGGACCGGCTGGCGGAAATCCTCGGAGAGGATAACGCCTTTGCCGAGGAAGTCCACCACGTTGGGGAGCATTCCATCGAGTTGGCGTCGGTCTGGTTACACTACTATGCCGGTGGACAACCCAAACGCCTGCTGCCCATCCTGTGCGGTCACCACGAGGCGCTGCTTGGGAGCGATGGCCCGGAGGCCACCAGGGTGTGGGAGGCCCTCTCCTACTTGTCCGACGTGGCCAAGCAGCAAAATACCCTGGTTGTCGCCGCAGGTGACCTGAGCCACATGGGTCCGGCGTTCGGCGACCCGTTGCCCTTAGACCCGGCCGGCAAGGCTAGTATCCGGTCCACCGATGAGACATGGCTGGAGGTGGCGTGCTCCGGTGACAGCAGCAGGCTGACGAGCCATCTGTTGGAGCATGGCGACCCCACGCGCATCTGCGGGTCGGCGCCCATCCACTACATGATCGCGATTCTACAGAACGCCCAAGGGCAGGTGGTGGCATACGACCAGTGCCCGGCCGACGAGGAGTTCGGCTCCCTGGTGTCCATCGCCGGGGTCTTGTACTCGGCGTGACCTCCTAAGTTGACTGGCCCCAGGCCAGTTGCTATATTTCCCTTGTATCCTCCTCGCGTGAACCTGCCGCATACTTGGGCCGTAGAGGGTAAGGTGCCAACTAACCTGCCACCCCAGTACTACGTAGCGGAGAAGGTATACCGTGCCGCCCGAAGTACCGCCGAGAAAGTGGCGGCCCTGCAGCAGATGCTGTCCGCTACCCCCAAGCATAAGGGCACCGACCATCTGCGGGCCGACCTGCGGGCCAAGGTATCTCAAGGCTTGGAGGAACTGGAGCAGCCCCGGCAAAGGGGCAGTCAAGCACAACCCTATGCCATTCCCAAGGAAGGAGCGGGCCAGGCTGTCTTGATCGGCCTGCCCAACGTGGGTAAATCCCAGTTGGTAGCCACCCTTACCGGCGCCTCGGCCAAAGTGGCTGCCTATCCCTACACCACACGGATTCCTTTGCCCGGAATGCTGCCCTATGAGAACGTCAACCTTCAGCTGGTGGACACCCCGGCCATCAACGATCCGGAGGTAAAGGGCCAGCTTTTTGGCCTGTTGAGAATCACCGACCTGCTGCTGATCGTCGTGGACCTTTCCGGTGATCCCTTGAGCGAGACCGACCAGATCGTGGGCGAGCTGGAGGAATCCGGTTACCGCCTGCTGGGTCTGGGTGAAGAGCAAGACCCAGAAAATCCACTGGTGCAAAAGCCAGTCATGTTGGTGGGGACCAAGGCCGACCTGGAAGGCGCCGGCGAAGCCTATGAGATGCTACAGGAGCTGTACGGCCAACAATATCCGATGGTGAGCGTCTCTGCCGACACCGGGCTGGGTCTGGCCGCGCTGGGAGAAGCGATCTACGCCGCCTTGGGTAAGGTTCGCGTCTACCTCAAGGCACGGGGCTCCGAATCCGACCGCAGCGATCCCCTGGTGCTGGACCGGGGCAGCATGGTCGAGGACGCCGCAATCTCCTTGCACAAGGACTGGGAGCGCAAGCTCAAGTACGCCTTGTTGTGGGGGTCGGGCAAATTCGACGGCCAGCGGGTGGGTCGCGACTACGCCCTGTCCGACGGCGACGTTATCGAGCTGCACGGCTAAGTTCGTGGTCTAACAAGTCCCGCGCAAAGGGGCCATGCCCCTCTGCACTCCCCATTTCTGGGCCGTCGCCCCGGCTAGTCATTGGCTGCGGATGGAGCGAGCTTCTGGGCCTCGCCGGCGGTTGCTCTGGCCGCCTCTGCTTGGCGCAACACTTGACTCAGGTTGCGGACCTTCTTGTTGACCAACAACGAGATGACGGGGAAGGCCACCACCGCCAGGCCTCCGATGGCTACGGCGAAGGGCGCCCCGATGGCGCCGACACTGGCCAAGGCGCCGGCCTGCATCGCGCCCAGCGGCCTGATGTTGTAGGTCATTCCGTAGAACCCCATCACCCGTCCCCTAATGTGGTCCGGTACCATCATTTGCAGAGCACTCTGGGACGCCGTGGTAAACCCGGTGTTGAAGACACCCACCGCCAGCATCAAGAACATGGCCAGGTAGAAAGAACCAACGAACTGGGACGTTAGAGCGAAAGCGGCGATGGACAGCCCGCTCATTACCGCACCGCCCATAATGAGCGGCCCCTTGGAGCCCGCACCGCCCCCAAACGCCAGCCAACCGGTAACGATTACCGAACCGACTGCCCCGGCACTCTGCAGGAAACCCAGCCCCAATGCCTCTACGCCTAGAATGTCCACGGCGAAAATAGGCATCAACGCCTGATAGGAATTACCGAAAAAGCTGCTAAAGAAGGTCATCGATATCAGGAAGGCGAAGGTAGAGTCCTTTCTGATGAAGTTCAGCCCTTCCAGAAGTTCTTTGGACACGCCAGCGTTGCCCGTCCTAGTTACGGGCGGGACCCGAAGTCCGAAGGTGACGGCGGCCATGATGAGGAACCCAACCGCTGCTAGAGTGAAGCAGACCGCGGTTCCGGCGATACCAATGATGAGTCCAGCTATCGCAGGCGACATAGTGCGAGTCAACGGCCAGATCGACGAGTTCAACGCCACCGCGCTCATCATGTCCTTCCGTTCGATGAGTTGCGGAAAAAGCGCCCGGCGTGCCGGCTGGTCGAAGGCTTCTACGGCGCCAGCCAAAAAGGAAATGATCAACAGGTGCCAAATGGTGACCATTTCCAAGAAAGTTACCGTTGCCAGGATGACGATCAGGGAGGCGGTAATAGTCTGGGTGACGTAGATCAGCCGGCGCTGGTCCATCCTGTCCGCCGCCACGCCGCCAAACAGGTTCAAGAAGATGGCCGGTATGCCATTGGCCAAGCCGATGTACCCCAGGGCCAAGGGCGACCCGGTGAGCTCGTACATCAGCCAAAATTGGCCGAAGCGCAGCATCTGGAAGCCGCTGACCGAGGCCAGCATACCCAGCCAGAAGGCGCGATACGCGGGATAATGCATTGCGGGAGGGAGACTGACGGGCGACCTAAGACCCAAGTTCAGCTCACCATCCCGGGGCAAAGACGAGGTTGCTGCATAGCCGTAGTCTAGGTGCGTCTTTCGCGGCTGTCAAACACATCATCAGCCTGTCGCCGGCCGGCCCGGGATTGCGGATCGGCTGCCTCCTCGTAGGTCTCTCCCGGCTCCACGCCGCCGCCCGCACCACGCGAGCGGTGGGCCGGGGAATGGGACGGTCTTGGGGCGAGACGGGCATCACCGGACTCGAAAGGCGGGCAGCACCTCTTCGATGCACCGTTGTAGCTGACCGGAAAGGTCCGGTGAGACAAACCGCAGCACCGGTGTGGTGCACCCCGCGTCGATGTAGGCTTGTATCTTCTCGATCACAGCTTCGGGAGGACCGTAGGCCAGCCACAGCTCGGCCCGGTCCCTGGATATGGAGCCGGCGCCGTAGTAAGAGGCCAGATAGGTCTCCGCCTCGTTGTACGCCCTCTCCCGGTCGTTGTTGATGTTCACCATCAGGTGCAGGCAGGAGTCCAATTGAGAGGGGTCCCGTCCCCCTTGATGGGCATACTCCCTGATGATTTGGAACCGTTGCCGGAAGGTCTCCACCGGTGTGGCATCCGTCTGCCATCCGTCGGCATACCTGGCCACCCGGCGCATGATGCGGTCAACCGTCGCCTCGTCGGCTTGCCCTGCTTTGGGGTTGGCGGCGATAAGGATGGGCACTGGTTGCTGCACCGGCTTGGGAAGACACTCCACGTCCGAAAACTGGAAATACTTCCCTTGGTGGGTGACCCGTTCCTCGCTCCACAACCGGCGCAGTATCCTGACTCCTTCGATGACCCGTCCCACCCGTTGGTTGGACTTGACACCCATCACCTCCAATTCGTGGGCGAACTGGGGCCCGTCTCGCTCCGAGGCGCCGTTACACACAGAAAGAATAGTCCTGCCCCCGGATAGAACGTCCAAGCTGGCCCATTGGATGGCCAAAAGGATTGGGTCGCGCAGTGGGAAGCTTGCCATACAGATGGTGCCCAGCGTCACGGTTGCGGTGTGGGCTGCGATGGCCGACAGCATCACGATCGATTCCACCCTGGGTTTGGACAGCAGGTTGTCGCCGACCCACACGCCGTGGAAGTAACCGGACGCTTCGGCAGTACGCGCGGCGGCGATCAGGCCATCGGTGGTGGCCCAATCAAACAGCACCGCCCGGTTGGATAGGCTTATGCCAAATCTGGCCTGCATGGGGTAAGCCATGTTAATCCCCCTATCCCGTGCCTGTGTAAACAGGAGGGAAAGTATTGCCTCTGCCACATCCTAATTTCCCCCGCCGAGAGCACTTCGCCTCGAAAGTCGGCCCCAGCGTGTCACCCTGATCCTTCCGCAGAAGGAGAAGGGTCTCCCCCAGTTAAGCCACGCTAGGAAGACCTCCCGATTCCATGCGGGACTCGCCCCGATTGCATCGGGGGAGCTTCTAGGAGTCTATCCTGAGCGCAGCCGAAGGGCTCAGGATGACAGTTTTGGCGCAAGGACCGCCGAGAGGGCAGCGACGCATATTGGGCAGGTTCTATCTTTTGAGACGGTGGATCGATCGGCCAGTTAACCCGTCCCGAAATGGGGCACCACCTCTTGCCCGAAAAGACGTATGGACCGTAAGCTTTTCTCCGGGTCCATCCCCAAGTAGTAAACTCGGAAGAACATGTATTGCGCCCCAAACTCCTGCCGGTAGGTCTCGATCTCCTGGATTACGTCGTCCGGGCTTCCGGCGATAATCCGATCCTCTTTTAGCTCTTGAAAGCTGCGGTCGTAGCTTTCCCCCGGCTGACCCTCCCGGTGGTACACCTGGTACAGTTTCTGGAAAGAGTCCATCAACTCCCGCTCCGCCTCCTCACGGCTATCGGCGACGAACAGCTCCCTGAAAAACACCGGCGGCGGCACCGGCAGACCCATGGACCGCCGCTGCTCTTGGTAGACCTCCAGGGCCTGGCGGATGAAGCCCTTTGAGTGCCTGGGACTGGTCATCCAAGCGTCGCCGATGCGTGCGGCCCGCCGGACGCTGCGCAGGGTGTCACCCCCTACCCAGATGGGCGGGCCGGGCTGCTGCACCGGCTTGGGGTTGATGGTGACTCCTTCCATGGGAAAGTGCTTACCCTGCCAGGTGACGTCGTCCTCGGCCCAAAGCTTTCGGATGACCTGTACCGCCTCGGCCAAACGGCCTCCACGGTCACTCAAGGGAATACCGAATGAGTTGAACTCGACGTCGCGGTACCCCTGGCCCACGCCAAAAGCGAATTTCCCGCCTGAAATGATGTCCAGGGTCGCGGCCAATTCCGCAGCCTCCAGTGGGTTATGCAGGCTCAACAGGAAAATGGACGTTCCCAGGGTCATCCCGGGTGCTTCGGCCGCCAGCCGGGCCAGCAAGGGAATGGGCTGAAACATGGCTTCGCCGGCGCCCAAAGCGTAATGATGGGCGGCGAAGATGCCGTCAAATCCGCCGTCTCGCGCGGCGCCCACAAACTTGAGCATGTAATCGAAGGCCCTAGTTGGGCTGATTTCCGGGGAGAAGTGAACGTTGACGTTAATGCCGAATTTCATACCGCGTGTCCCTGATCAGGCTCGGGGATTCCCCTAGGGGTCGAATGGCCAAGAAGGCGTGCACTTAGATTATTGCTGGGTGGCTCAGCTAACTGTCGATTCCCACATAACCCTTATTGGTCAGGATGACGGGTATCCCTTCAGATTCCACCCAAGAGTTGCGGCGTCAAATGTTAAACTCTCTACTGTGCCTGGGACGGATAGCAACTTTAGCACAGGAGGCCCCACGTGCGCTTGAATGACAAGGTAGCCCTGGTCACCGGGTTTGGCTCAGGCATGGGCCGAGCCATCAGCCTTCGGTTCGCCGAAGAGGGAGCGAAGGTCGCCGGCCTGTCACGCAGCGTGGAGGCCGGCCAGGAATCCCTGCGACAGGTGCGGGCCAAGAAGGGCGAGGCTGCCTTCTTCCCCACCGACGTTCGGGATGCCGCGCAGGTACAGGCTGCCGTTGATCAGACGGTGCAGGCATACGGCAGACTGGACATTGTGGTTAACTGCGCCGCCGTGCGCATCACCGGTACAGCCACCGACATTTCGGTAGAGGATTGGGACGCTGTCCTGGACACCAACCTGAGAGGGACGTTTCTGGTCAGCCGCGCGGCAATACCTGAGATGCGAAAGAGCGGGGGCGGTTGCATCATCAACCTGTCGGCCATATCCGGGTTTCACGGCACGGCGGGCCGGGTGGCTTACAGTGTATCCAAAGGAGCGGTCAACAACCTGACCGAGGCCATGGCCTTGGATCATGCCGCCGACCGGATCCGGGTCAATTGCATCTGCCCCGGCATCACGGAAACACCGATGGTAACGATCGCTTCCCCTGAGCAAAGGGAGCAATTGCAGCGGAGGATACCTCTGGGCCGGGTTGGTCTTCCCGAGGACATTGCCGAGGCGGCGGTTTACCTGGCCTCGGATGCCGCCCGCCAAGTGACCGGTGCTATTCTTGCCGTCGATGGCGGGTCCCACCTGGCCTAGAGCTGCCCTAAGTCTCAAAAGAGGTTCGGCCAATATTTAAGGACCAGGCATATTCAGATGCTGATCCGCATGTCCGCGTGGGCGACCAAAATA
>JADFFS010000069.1 GCA_022568195.1 Chloroflexota bacterium
CCTGGCGGCGGGGGACGCCCTGCAACTCCAGGCCCAGGATGGCGTTGTCCAGTACGGTGCGCCAGGGGAGAAGCAGGTCCTTCTGCTGCATGTAGCCGATGTGGCCCAACCGTTGGCCCGCCGGTTCGTCTTCTACCAGCACAGCGCCGGAGTCGGGCGTTTCCAACCCGGCGATGATGTTGAGCAGGGTGCTTTTGCCGCAACCGCTGGGGCCGATGATGCTGACGAACTCACCGTCGTAAACGCTGAAGCTAATCCCGTCCAACACTAGATGCGCCCGCCCTTCCACAATGAAGGACTTGCTGATGGACTGGACCCGTATTTTCGGCGAAGTGCCGGTGTCCTTGGTCATGAATCCCTTGCTCTTCCATGTTGCTCCGGGATATCAAATCCCCCTAAATCCCCCTTTAACAAAGGGGGACCAAGGGGGATTTTACTCGCGGAAGTCACCAATCAGAATTTTAACGGCAATCCATTAACCAACAGGGTTAAGCCTTTTGGTATATCTTCCCGCCACCCTCCCGAAACTCTTGTGCTTTCTCCTCCATTCCGGAGGACAAGGCCTGCTCGGGCTCAATCCCAAGTTTCTGAGCGTACTCCCGAACGTCCTGGGTTATTTTCATGGCGCAGAACTTCGGGCCGCACATGGAGCAGAAGTGGGCCACCTTGGCCCCTTGCGCCGGGAGGGTCTCGTCGTGGTAGCTCCTGGCCGTGTCAGGGTCCAGCGCCAGGTTGAACTGGTCCTCCCACCGGAACTCGAAGCGGGCCTTGGAGAGCGCGTCATCCCATTCTTGGGCGCCCGGATGCCCCTTGGCCAGGTCGGCGGAGTGGGCGGCAATCTTGTAGGTGATGACGCCGGTTTTCACGTCATCTCTATTGGGAAGCCCCAGGTGCTCCTTGGGAGTTACATAGCAGAGCATGGCCGTCCCGTACATTCCTATCATCGCGGCGCCGATGGCCGAAGTGATGTGGTCGTAGGCAGGTGCGATATCGGTGACGAGAGGCCCAAGGGTGTAGAAGGGCGCCTCCTGGCAGACCTCCATCTGGCGGTCCACATTTTCCTTGATCTTGTGCATCGGTACATGTCCTGGGCCTTCGATCATCACCTGTACATCGTGTTTCCAGGCTATCTTGGTAAGCTCACCCAGGGTGTCCAGTTCCGCGAATTGGGCCTCGTCGTTGGCGTCGGCGCCGCATCCGGGTCTGAGCCCATCTCCAAGGGAGAAGGAGATGTCGTAAGCCCGCATGATCTCGCAGATGTCCTCGAAGTGGGTGTACAGGAAGTTTTCCTGGTGGTGGGCCAAACACCATCCGGCCAGGATGGAGCCGCCACGGGAAACGATGCCGGTTATCCGTTTCGCAGTCAGAGGTATGTAGCGGAGGAGCACTCCCGCGTGGATGGTGAAATAGTCTACCCCCTGCTCCGCCTGCTCAATGAGGGTGTCCCGGTAAAGCTCCCAGGTCAGTTCCTCGGGGCTGCCGTCGACCTTTTCCAGGGCCTGATAGATGGGCACCGTGCCGATGGGCACCGGTGAGTTGCGGAGAATCCATTCCCTGGTGGTGTGGATGTCCTGTCCGGTGGACAGGTCCATGAGCGTGTCAGTGCCCCACCGAGTGGCCCAGACCATCTTCTCCACTTCTTCCTCGATGGACGATGTGACCGCCGAGTTGCCGATGTTGGCGTTCACTTTCACCAGGAAGTTGCGGCCGATGATCATCGGCTCGGCCTCGGGATGGTTGATGTTGGCGGGGATAATCGCCCGGCCCAGCGCGACCTCTTGCCGCACGAAATCGGGCTCGACCCCTTCCCGGATGGCTATGAACTCCATCTCAGGGGTAACGATTCCCTTGCGGGCGTAGTGCATCTGACTCACGTTCTGGCCGGCCTTGGCCCGCAAGGGACGCCGCTCCAATGCGGGGAAGATTTGTCCCTTGTCCCTGCCGTTGGTTGTATGACGCTGGACCGGTGAGTCTTCAACATCCCCTCGCTCCAGTATCCAATTGCTACGTAGCGGGGGCAGCCCTTTTCGCACGTCCAGATCAATCGCCTCGTCGGTGTAGGGACCGCTGGTATCGTAAAGGCTCAGGGGCGCGTTCTCCACGTCACCGAACCGGCCCGAGGTGGGAGTAAGAGTAACCTGGCGCCAGGGGACCCTGATATCGGGACGCGACCCCTGCGTGTACACTTTCTTACTGGCCGGGAAGTTGGATTTCCCTTGGACCTGTAGTCCTTTCGCGAATACTTGGGTCATGGTGCACCCTCCTAAAAATATTAAGGCCGCCAACGTAAGCTCATTGGCGGCCTCAATTTAATAACCAAGACGATGAGTGCCGATTCCCTACGCTGGCATTACCCAGATCAGGTTCACAGGGTCGCCCCGATAAATCGGAGCCTCTCAGCCCGGCGCAACCGAGCTCCCCTACGTGCCTCGACCTTTTCAGTTGTTAAGCGTGGCCATTATAGGAGAGCCCGGCCAAAGGTGTCAACCGAATCCGGCTGATGCGGGCGCGGATGGCCGCGGGATTCTTGACAATCCTGCGCGTGGGGAAATACAATCCGCCTGTAGAAGCCGTAACGGGCAATAGCAACCTGCCCTCGGGGTAGCGGCGGGAAATCTTTGTCAAAGTGGTCCTCATCCATCATCCGCAGAGGAGGAGTCGATGAACAAGTGGCCGAAGGTAAACTACAAGGAAGAAGGCATGCGCGAGGGCATGCAGATCGAGGACGCAAACATCTCGGTGGACGACAAGATAGAGTTGCTGGATGCTCTGTCGGAGACCGGGTTGAAACAGATCGTGATCGGGTCGTTCGTAAGCCCCAAATGGACGCCACAGATGGAGCGCATCGATGAAATCGTGTCCAGGTTCAATGTGAACCCGGACGTCACCTACACCGCCTTGGCGTTGAACTCCCGCGGAGTGGAACGGGCCAAGGCCTACTCCCCTCCGTTGACCATCGAGCGTGATGGATACCCAAGACTGGGCGTCCATATGTGTGACGTGTTCGTTCGGCGCAACACCAACCGCACGCAGATGCAGGAGATGGAGCGCTGGCCCCAAGTCGTCGCCCAAGCCCAGGAGCTGAGCATCAAAGAGGCGGGAATCGGCACCAACGCCAGCTGGGGCTCCAACTTCCTGGGCGAGTTTCCGGTGGACAATCTGATGGACATGCTGGAGCGTCAGCACAGCATGTGGGACGAGGTCGGCATCGAGGTGCGCAGTTGTTCCATGGGCGACCCCATGAGCCATTGCACGCCGGCCAAGGTGGAGGAGAGCGTTTACCGGGTTAAGGAAAAATGGCCCGAGATCAACCACATCCGCCTGCACCTGCACAACGGGCGCAACATGGCCATCGCGTCGGCCTACGCCGCCATGCGGACACTGGGTCCCGATGACACTCTGGACCTGGACGGCACCATCGGCGGATTCGGCGGCTGCCCCTACTGCGGCAACGGACGGGCCACCGGCATGGCCCCCAGCGAAGACCTGCTCCACATGATGGAGGACATGGGCATCGAGACGGGGGTGGACATCGACAAGCTGATTGAGTGCGTCTGGATGGCCGAGCGGGTGATGGGCCGGGAGCTGTACGGCCACGTCTCCAAGGCGGGCCCCAGGCCCAAGCGGATAGAGCAGCTCTACAACATAGACATGCCTTTCGTGGAGACCACGGAATCTGCCAAGCATTTCATGAAGGGCCCCGAGGCCTACGAGGGAGGCCTCTACCCCTACAGCGAGCCCATCACCAGCCCCTACAGGGACCGGATCGATAAGGGACTGCCCGCTTACGATCCCGCGGGTGGCGACTATCCCTGGAAGCAGGACTGGTTCCCGGCCAAGAACTAGGGGTTTCCCAGAGGCCGCCAAGAACCTGACCCGAAACGTTGTCGGGGCCGCTCTTCTAAAATTGAGCGGCCCCGATTGTTTTCATTCCGTTGACGGGCTTTGAAGTGTGTCCGACCTTCGGATTAATGTTGTCAGACGTTGACATATGTATATGTTGGTAGTATACATTCTGTACTATTAACTGTAGCGACGGAAGCTCTGGAAACTATAACGTGGATGAGATATCGAGCGCCCGGGGCTTTCAGTGGGACCAAGGTAATGCGGAGAAAAACTGGGACACGCATCGCGTGTCCCAGATAGAATGCGAGCAGGTTTTTTTCAATAGACCGGTTGTAGTGGTTGAGGAATCGGTCCGAGAGCAAACAGAGCCTAGATACTATGCTTTGGGCCAGACGGATCCTGGCCGGCTTTTATTCGTCGTTTTTACCATTCGAGGTCAACTGATTCGCGTAATCTCGGCCCGAGACATGAGCAGGCCGGAGCGGAGGGCATACCAGAATGCCAGAGCGTAATCATATTCCCAAATTTGACAGTGAAGACCAAGAGAGAGAGTTCTGGGCTTCTCAAGACTCTACGGAGTATGTTGACTGGGCCAAAGGCAGGCAAGTTACGCTGGGCGCGTTAAAACCCTCGACCAAAACGATTTCGATCCGCCTGCCGGAGTCTTTACTCCAGGAACTCAGGCTCTTAGCTAACAAACGCGATGTGCCATACCAATCTCTGCTGAAAATATTCCTTGCGGAACGGATCGAGCAAGAGTTGCGACTCAAATAGGGCCACCCTTTAAAATCCTGCACTCCAATCATAAATTGACCCCACGGAGGACCAACCATGACAACCAATCCCACAGACCCAAACTCGGTTCGCCTTACCGGAGAGAACTCCTTCATCCGGCTGTCCGCCGAGCAAGGCGGGCCCTTGACCACGCGGGTTAGCCACTGGCGGGTTTTGCTATCGCCGGGTGGGCCCGGCCATGTCCTGTTTCTCAAGAGCGACGTGGTGGACGACGAGGTTCAGGTCTATTCCGATAACATCGCGCTGGCCCGGTGGCTCCAGGAAGAGATCGAAAGCATGCTATTCCCGGAATTCGCCGACCAGAGCATTCCGGTCATAGAGGCTGTGTTCTCCAGGTCCGGCGACACCAACTCCTTCTGGACAGAAAGTGTCGAGAGTGAGGGTGACAGCATCTCTCTGACCTGGTACGACTTTGGCGAGCCGTATATGCTGGTGGCGCCTTCCGGGACCACGCCGGGCAGAGCCCACGGTGTTTACAGTTGCTTTGTTCCGGCGCGCAGCGTCCAGATCACCATCAATGGAGAGGTCGCCCAGGGCAAGGTGTTTCAGGAGATGCGGGGCGACAAAGTCAGCAGCACCGCCTGCCTGGCTTGGTCCGAAACCTGGGTCCGGCCCTAAGCAGGCGAGACAGAGTCTGAAATCCGCGCTAGGAGCCCGTTATGGCCGACAAAGAACTGCTTGGCGATGCCCCGGCAACCGCCCGCTTCCCCCAGTTCCGGGACCGGATCTACCAGATGGTGACCGCCGAAGTGAGCGGCCTTACCGGCGAGCAACTGGACTTCGAGTCTGACCGGTGGGAATGGAGCAAGTGGAGCATCCGCCGCAACCTGAGCCACATGGCCTCGGGAGACGTGCGTTGGCTGTGGGTCCGGTGGGGAGCCCAGCTATTCCCCGATGGGTTGCCCAATGGAGAGGAGCTGGACAGGCTGATGGCGTCTCCCCATGACCGGCGGCTGGACGAGAACCTGTATTGGGAGCCGGAGGCGATTCTGGAGAAATTGCGCCTGGGTTTGGACCTGTGCCAAAGGGTGCTGGCCGCCGAGACGGTAGATTCCCTGCGCCGCAAGGTGATAGAGGGGGGAAGCTCGGGCCTGTTCGGCCAATACCCCCAGCTCTTTCCCGGCGGTTTATTACCCGATGCCCAGGACCCGTCCAAGGTTTCCATAACGCTGGAAGCGACCTTCCTGCACCGCTATTACGAGTATCTGACCCACCTGTTCAACATTCAGCGGCTCAAGCGCGCGCAGGGGCTGACCGCTGTGGTGGAGATCCCCCATGAGGGATATTGGTCCATGCCCGATTGGGACCGAAGCGAGCCCTAGCAAGCGAAAGGCAAGCCTTTATGTAACTGTCGCGCTGTGGGGTGGACAGCGGCGGCTCTGTGGCCTCTACCAACCTGGATCGCTGGGGCGGAGTCCCAAGAGCACCTGGCCGGCGGATTCGAAGTTCGAAGGCAGCGCGGCGACATGTTGCACGGCGACGTGGATATCCCTGAAGAACCGCTCCAAGGGATATTTTCGATGGATGGCGTTGGTCCCGGCTGCGTGGAACAGCAGGTCCACCGCTTCGACCGATTCCCGCATCGCGTGAGCGATCGCCAGCCGGGCCTGGGCGATTTCGCTGCTTGGGTCGGGTACTTCATCGCAGACAGCCTGCCAGGCCGTGCCGACGGCATCCAACACGTAAGCGCGGGCGGCGCCGATTTTTGCTTCGGCTTCCGCCACCTTGGTCTGGACCAACGGGCGGTCCCGAAGCCGGGTGGTCGACATGGTGGAGCCCGCCTGCGTGGCTAGCTCCACGAAGCAGTCCATGGCCCCGCGGGCCATTCCCAACAGGTTGGCGGCGGTCACGGCCCAGATCGCGACGAGAGACAAACGAGGATGGTAGAGCGGACCGGCTTCCTGCGGAGGCTCAGAGAGGGAAAAGGTCCGCTCCATGGGGACGAAGACATCGTCCACCACGAAATCTTTGCTCCCCGTGCCGCTCATACCCACCACGAACCACGTGTCGTGCACGGTGACCGCTCCGATTGGAACCAACATAATTCTAGTCTCAGGCGCGCCCGCCGGGGTCAAGCGTGGGCCGTTCTTATCCTCAACTTTACAGGTGCAGAGGAGCCAGTTGGCATGGTCGATGCCGCTGGCGTAGTCCCAACGCCCATCGACCCGGTAGCCGCCGTCGACCGAGATCGCCCGGCCCTCGGGACGGATCGAGCCGGCCATCCGAAAGTCGGGAGGCTGCCCGAAGAGGGACCGCCCCACGTCCGCTCGGAGCCACCCCGTCAAGAGAGAGTTACTGGTCGACAACATGGCGCACCACCCCACCGACCCGTCGGCCTTGGACAGTTCTTCGATCGCTCGGAAGGAAGTGATGGGGTCGGTCTCCGGTCCGCCCATGGAGCGTGGGAGGCTGAGCTGAAACAGTCCAGCCTGGTCCAGCTTTTCAACCAGCGGCGGCGGTATCCTGCGGGCCGACTCCAGCTCGTCCCTGGCTGCGAGAATATGCGGCGCCAGGGCTGCTGCGGCCGCCACGAAGTCGGGCGCTGTTGTATCAGGCATCTTATACCTTCTCGTCTATCGCCCTCTTCTCTCGGGGGTACTTAGGGCTGAAAAAATTGGGGTGGACTTAACATCCACCCCAATGACTTTCCCGGTGGTGCAGGCTAGCCCTCCGGCGGCCCTTGCTACCGGAGTGGTCCCACTCAGGCCGAAGCGCAAGCCATGCTGATAACGTTGGTGACGCCCTCCGGCACGGCGTGTTCCTGCCAGCTGTCCCCGCCGTCTTGGGTGCCAAAAACCTGTCCCCGGCGAGAGCAGAAATACACTTGCTCCGGCGCTTTGGCGTTGATCGCCACGCCAAAGGTGGTGCTCTTGGGGCTTACGCCCTTGTCAAACCGCTGCCAGGTTTCTCCCAGGTCGGTGGTGCGCAACACACCGCCCTCTTCGCTGCCAAAGTTCATTCCCACGCAGGCATAGAGGGTGTTGGGGTCGTTGGGTGCGGCTTGGATACCCCGCGAATATTTGATGTCGGAAAAACGTTCGAACCCCAGGTTTTCCCAGTTGTCACCCCGGTCCCTGGTGCGCCAAACGCCCACCCGGTTGGAAATAAACACCGCCGTGGAGTCGGCCGATCCGACGGCCACGCCGTGCAGGTCCATCAGGTCCACGTCGTCATGGAAGTTTCCGTTGACGATCTGCCAGCTCTTGCCGCCGTCGGAGCTTCGGGCGGCGCCGCCGACTTCCAAGGCGGCGTACATGTGATCGGGACTGCTGGACTCTATGGCCAGACCCAGAATCCGGGTGGCGAAAGCCATTTGCACCGAGTCCGGGTTGGAGATGGTGGCCATGTAACTCCAGTTATCACCGCCATCTTCGCTCTTGAAGACTTCGCTGCCCTCGGTCCCCAAGAACATTACCTGCGGGTTATTGGGGTGGAACTTAAGCGACCAGACCACGCGGCCCTCGGTCATGTTCATTCGCTCCCAATTATCGCCCCTGTCCTTACTGCGGTATACGCCTCTCTGGGTGCCCGCGAATATCACATCCTGATTCTCAGGATGTATGGCGATGGTACGGACTTGCGCCGATGGCGCCATCCCACGTGTAAGGTTTTCCCAGTGGGTGTCGCCAGCCTCCTTACGATAAATTCCACTGGCTTCCGCGCCGACGTATATTAACGTTTTGTCTGCCATCGTTATACCCTCCATAGATTTCTGATCCGTTAGCCGAGGCACCCCTGGGGCTTGGGATTTCATTGCGGGGCCTCTTGTTGACCAGGTAATTTCAGCAGACGGCCTGGGCATTGTCAATCGTCAGAATTCGTCGCGTTGGGTCGAACCGGTCGTAGCCAGCAGAGTCGGCAGCTATGCCTGTTACGCCCTGCCTTCCCGCGCCAGGACCAATCCCCACACTGAGGCGGCGCCACGGTCCTTGAGGGCCGAGGCGCAAGCTGAAAGGGTGCTGCCGGTGGTGGCCACGTCGTCCACCAAGATCAGTGCCCGGCCTTCCACGTTCTCAGGACACTGGAAGCTGTCCTCAACGTTGCTCCGCCGCTGCTCCCGGCTGACGGCTCGGACCTGAGGCGGTGTGTCCTTGGTCCGCACCAAGAGGCCTTCATCGTTGGGGATGCCCGAAAGCTTGGAGACCTCCCGCGCCAGCAACGCCGACTGGTTGTAGCCCCGCTCCCGCAGGCGGCGCCGGTGCAAGGGGACCGGCACGATTACGTCTCCGGGCACGGGTTCTTCCGCCTGGTATTGGGCCATCAGCCGGCCCAACTCGGCCGCGGCGGCGCGGACACCCCGGTACTTGAGGCTGTAGACCCCATCCTTGATAGGGCCCTCCATCAGGAAAGGCGCCCGGATGCCATCCACCCAAAGAGGCGCTTCCACGCACCAGTGGCATTTCGTCTGAGAGTCGGGCTTACCGCAAAGGGAGCAATAGGGCCGTTCCAGCCGTGGCAGTTGGGGGATGCAGTTGTCGCACAGGAGCTTGCCCTGTCGCTGGCAGCCCCAGCAATGCAGGGGAAACAGCAGGTCCAGGGCCAACCTGGGAAGTTGTACGAGCACCTCTTTTATCGTTGTGGCACCCCCGCTGACCGCGCCGTCTTGGGTCGATATTTACCTTAAATCTTGAGGGCTTGGACGGCGCCCCCACCAGAATCTGAAAAAGTCCTTACCACCGTTCTAGATGGCCCGGACAGGCAATCCGGTATAGTCAAGCTGTTAAAACGGCCCAGTGGCGGTGGAAGACATGTTGGAATTAATCGCGGAAGCTTACCGGTGGCTCTGGCAAAATACCACCGGCCGGCCTTTCACCGACATAATGCGGGAGCAGCCAGAGCTGTTTCTCTTGCCGGCCATCTTGGTTCTGGCGGTCACCGCTTGGAAGCTGCCCCGAAAGTACTGGGCCAGAGCGGTCCTGCTGTATCTCGGCGTCAGCATTGGGTTTGTCGGGGGGCACATCTTTTGGTGACCAGACTAACCACCGTCTCGCATAGCGCGCCATCGGGCCAGGATTTGCTCGTCCCGGGGGAAAGCCAGGGGCGGCAGGTCCGCAGGGCTGAAAAACCCCACGTCCAGGGTCTCATCGCCAGCTTTCAAGTCGCCCCCCGACTCGCGGGCGGCGAAGGCTGCCACCATCACGGGATGGCCGGCCTCGGAAAATAATCCCACCAGGCGGTCGATCTCCACCTCTAGACCAGTCTCTTCCAGGACCTCTCTGGCGGCCGCATGCTCCACCACCTCGCCACGGTCCACGTAGCCACCGGGCATGCTCCAAAGCCCGTATCCGGGCTCGTTGCCCCGCTGCACCAACAACACCTTTTCTCCCCGCTCGACGATGCAGGTGGCCGCCACCTTGGGGTCGTAGAAGACTACTCTCCCGCAATTGGGGCACACGGGTCTTTGCCTTCCTGCAGCCTCTTTTTCCTCCAAGGGAGAAGCGCACGAAGGGCAGTACTTGTCGTCGGGGCTCATATCTTCCCCATGATATCACTATGGGCTATGATGTCGGCAGCCGTCAGCGGTCAGGCGTCAGCCATCAGGCGTCAGGCGTCAGCCATCAGCTATCAGGGTTCGCCTAATTAGTACTACTTCCAGGTGGTTATGACAATTGGTCACATGTAGGCAGGTGTCATTCCGAGAAGCGAAGCGACGAGGAATCTGGGGATGGGTGGAACGGCCCCACCCCAGATTCCTCCCTGCGGTCGGAATGACATTGGTCGTTTTCTGATTGAAATGGTACTAGTGAGCGTCGAGTCGATTATGATGGATTGGCCGGAATGACATGGGTCTTTTTCAAATTTAACTGGTACTAGGTATGCGGAAGCTGACGGCTGATAGCTGACAGCTTTAATTCTTGCAGGAGGTCCGGCTTAATGCCCACGGAAAATGATTCGCTGACCGGAGAGCTGACCGATTTTATCGGCTCGGTTGTGTACGAAGGCCTGCCCGCAAACGTGGTTCAGCGGGCCAAGGAGGCGGTGATCGACGGTATCGGCGTCATGCTTTCGGGCTATTCCGCCGACTGCACCCAGCTGATCCGCCGCCACATCGGTGGTCTGGGTCTGACCGGCAAGTCTACGGTGGTGGGCCAAGCCGGGGGATTGCCCGCCGAGTACGCGGCCCTGGCCAACGGTGTAAGCGGCCACGCGTTAGACTTCGACGACACCCAGATCTCTTCGCTGCCCGACCGCGTCTACGGGCTGCTCACACACCCGACCACGCCGGTATTGTCAGCGGCGCTACCCGTGGCGGACGAGGTGGGCGCCAGCGGGCGGGACCTTTTGACCGCTTTCTGCACCGGCGTGGAGGTGGCCTGCAAGGTGGCCGAAGCCATCAAACCCCACCATTATCAGAACGGTTTTCACTCCACGGGCACCATCGGGATCTTCGGCGCGGCGGCGGCGGCGGCCAAACTGTACGGCCTGAACTCCGAGCAGGTGCGCCATGCTCTGGGTATTGCCGCCAGCAAGAGCGCCGGTATCCGCGTGGCCTTCGGCACCATGACCAAGCCCTACCACGCGGGGGCCGCTGCTCAGGGTGGCGTGGTCGCCGCCCAACTGGCCGGCCTAGGTTACAAGACCGACCCCGACGCACTGGACGGCCCGTGGGGATACTTCCAAGTGGCTGGCGGGGGCGTGGACTCTGAGGCAATCCAGGGTAAACTGGGCAACCCTTACTCCTTGGTGGACCCCGGCGTTTCCATCAAGCCGTACCCCTGCGGCTCCCTGTCCCACCCGTCGATGGATGCTCTCCTGGACCTGATTCGAGAGCACGATATCCAGGCCGAGTCGGTGGAATCCATGCGGCTGGGCACCACGTCCAACGTACTGGCGGCGTTGCGCTACCCGGAGCCTGCCAACGAGTTGGAGGCCAAATTTAGCATACCCTTCTGCCTGGCCATTCTGGTCTTGGAAAAGAAGGGCGGCATCGAGCAGTTTACCGATGAGACGGTTTTGCGCCCCGACGTCCGGGAGATGATGAGCCGGGTCACGCCCTACCTCCACGACGGGTTGGAGGCCTTGGGGTTCCAGCGCATCCGCAGCGTGGTGGAGGTAACCCTGCGCGACGGCACGGTGCTGACTAAGGAGGCCTCTTCCTCCCGGGGCACGCCGGAGAGGCCCATGACCAGGGAGGAGCTGGCGGAGAAGTTCCACGACTGCGCCCGGGGACTGCTATCCGAGGCAACGGAAAAACGGGTGCTGGAAACGATCTACGGTCTGGATGGTGTGGGCCAGGTTACCGAGCTTACGGCGCTGTTGAAGGGATAAATTCGGTGATAGAGAGCAGTGGCTAGCAAGGCCCTCGGCCTGGTAAACCTGCTCAAACCGGGGGTGTTCGTTGCGGGGATGCTCGGGGCACTGTCAGCCGCTTTACTCATAATAGTGGTTATGGCCCTGCTGGGCGAGTACACCAACACCCGGGGCCGTTTGATCCTGACTGCTTTGACTGCGGCCGCGTTCTGTTTATCGGCCGTGTCTCCAGCGGCCCTGCACCGGCAGGGTCGTTACCGGCCGGTGGCGTTGGCGGCAGTGATGATCTCGGCGCTGGGCTTGTCAATGGTTGCCGCCGGCATCTGGGCCACTCCCGACTCCGATGCTTTCTGGAAAGCCACGGCAATTGTCTCCATTTTGGCCGCCACCACCTTCCATGGAAGTCTTTTGTTGCTCTGGCAACCCGGCCAGGGGTATGTCCGCTTGTTTCGTTGGCCGGGGATCATAGCGGCGTTATCGGCCGCCCTGATGGCTATCTTGGGGATAGTCCTTGAGATCAAGCTCGGTGCTTTCTGGTGGGCGATGGTCTTGTTGATCCTCGGTACGGTGTGGGTCGGCCTGGCCGCGGGGGCGCACAGACTGGGGAGAGCATTGACGCCGGGGCGGGGTTAGGCCGGGTTGCTCCGGACCAGCGTCTCGACGTCGGCTCTTGAAGGCATCGAGTCCTGCGCGCCGGACACCGTTACCGCCAGGGCGCCCGCTGCCGAGGCCACCCGAAGGGATTGGGCCAGGGTCATCCCCTCGGCCAGGGATACCGCCAGGGCCCCGTTGAAGGCGTCTCCCGCAGCCACCGAGTCAACCGCCCGGACTGGGAAGGGTAGCACGAACTCGCTATCTTCCCGGGTAGCATAAAAAGCTCCTTGGGCGCCCAGTTTAATCACGGCGGCGCCAACGCCCCGGCCCAACAGCTCCTCAGCGGCCCGGGCTGCCGACGCCTGGTCCGTGACCGGGAATCCCACCAAAGCCTGGGCTTCCGTCTCGTTGGGAGTGATCACGCTGCAATAAGAGTAAAACTCCGCCGGTAAAGGACGCGCTGGGCCGGGGTCCAGGATGACCGTCTTACCCAGGGCAAAGGCATCCCGCGCTACCTGCAAGGACAGGTCGATCGATACCTCAAGCTGGAGGAGGATCACCGACGCCGGCCCCAAAGCTCGGCGCACCTGCTCTGCTTCCCCTTGGCCGCAGGTGGTGTTGGCGCCCAGAATCTGGATTATCTGGTTCTGGCCCGAACCGTCGATGCTGACGACGGCGATGCCCGAGCTGGAGCCTTCCTCGACGGCCACACCGGAAACGTCTATCCCGTCGGCCGCCAGGGACTCCTTTAGCTGGGGGCCGAACACATCGTCGCCCACCCGGCCCACCATGGCCACCCTGGCGCCCATGCGGGCGGCGGCCACGGCCTGGTTGGCGCCCTTACCCCCTGGGTAGGTCAGGAAGCGGTCGCCCACCACCGTTTCCCCAGGTAGCGGGAAACGTGATGACATGGTGACCAAGTCCATGTTGATTCCGCCCAACACCACCACCCCAACCGGCTGGGCCTGCTGGCCTTGCGTCATGCTAGATGGTCTCCGCTAGGCTATGGCGGGCATTACTTCGGATATAAAAAGTCCCAGAGAATAGGACGCTTCTTCGTGGCTGAGGTCTCCCCACTGTACCGATGTAACGAGGTAGTTGCAGTCGCTTTCGGACGCATAGCGTTCCACAAATTCTCTGACCGTTGCGGGCGACCCCACGACAAGCTGCTCGCCAGCAAGTGCCTGGTCGAAGTCTGGGTCCCAAGGGAAGCGCCCAGTGTCAGGTATTGGGCCGATTGGAGTGGGCCTTCTCCATTTGCCCCCTGGCATAGGTTTTCTGAAGTGAGCGCGATACGCCTCGTACGCCGTACGCGCCCTTCGCATCGCCGCCTCGTCGGTGTCGGCCAGGTATATCCATTTGCTGGCACCGTAAAGCGGCTGACTCAACACGGGCAGTGTGGGACCATTCTCTTCGCCGCGCTTCTGCAAGCTCTCCTTGTAGATTTCTACGGTTCCTGGCAGACTTTCTATGGTTCCAAAGTTTATGAAATTCGCGCCGTACCTTCCAGCGTTGGCCGGGTTTCCCGCATACCAAAATGGAGGGTGCGGCGTCTGCTTGGGCTTGAGTTCCATCCACAGGTCTTTAAACTGGTAATACTTGCCCGAAAAGCTCACAAATTCCTGAGTCAGGCCCAGCATGAGGATTTTTAAGGTCTCCTCAAAGCGCTCGGTAACTTCGGCTGGGTCACCGCCCCACATGGCGAACTCCTCGCCTATAGGAGCACCCTTGCCTATGCCCACCTGGTAACGGCCCCCGCTCAGGTTATCCACCATGCAGATCTCTTCTACCAGGCGAATGGGATGGTAGAGCGGCAATACATACACCAGTGGACCGAAGTTGATACGCTCGGTTTTTGCAGCGATGGCCGCCAGGTATAGTCCCTGACTTGGAACCATGGAGAGTGGGGAGTGGTGATGCTCTGCCACGTGGTAACCATATATGCCTCCCCTGTCCGCCTGGGCGATAAGTTCAAGTCGGTCGGCGTATTGCCGGTCCAACGCAACATCGTCACGCCGCTCCACGTGATCAAAAATCCCAAACTTCATAGAGGGTCCCCTGGTTTTTAATATCCTATCTGCTGCGAGTTCTAGGGCGCCGCGGGCGGGCCGTCGGCGTAGGGTTTCAGAGCAGCGTAGACGGCGAAATTAAGGGGAATGTTGACGCCCTGCTCCCGTCCCAGGCGAACCACCGTACCGTTGAGAGACTCCGCCTCCAGACGCTTTCCCTCCAGCAGGTCGGCGAACATGGAGCTGCGGTGCGTGGGCGGCAGCCGGCTGCTTGCAAACTCCACCAGTTGGTCCGGAAACTCAGAAGATACATTCGCTCCCGCCCCTTGAGCGACTGCTACGACTTCCTGCAAAAGCCTGACCAACAGGTCTTGGTCTCCGGAGTAGCAAGTACCGGCCCAATGGGCTGCCGGGCGAGGATTTCGGCGCCGCCGACGCCACAAATGGCGACAAACTTCTCCCATAGGAAACTCCGCATGTCGGTGCGGGACTCTACTTCGACTCCCGCATGGCGCATGGAACCGACCAGCTGCTCAATTCGAGGGGTCACGCTGCCGTCCATCTCACCAAAGGACGTCATGTTAGCCGATCTTACGAAGATGACGCCCGGTCTCTCGATCAGTCCGTTAACGTAGCTCACGCCGGGAACATAATGCCCGGCGCCGAAAACCTTCTCGATCTTCTCCCCGTTATCCACCCCGTTTTGAAGTGAAGCGATCATGGTGTTCGGACCAACCATGGGACTGATCTGTTCCGCCGCGGCATCCGTGTCGTAGGTCTTCACGCAGAACAGAACCAGGTCAACCGGCCCGATTTCGCCGGGATCGCTGGTAGCTTTGGCGTCGATGGTGAACTCCTCCGAGGAGGGGAGTTTCACGGTGAGGCCGTCGGCCGATATCGCCTCCAAGTGGGCTCCCCGGGCAATGAAGGTCACATCTTCCCCGGCCCTGGCCAGCATGCCCCCATAGTATCCTCCCAGTCCACCGGATCCCATGATGGCTATACGCATGGCATACTCTCTCTGTGCATCGGGCAAATCCGAACGGCTGCCCGGGGTTGGGTGCCTCGAACTATAAAACGGCATCCTGAGCCCGTCAACAGCGCTGCGACTCGCTCGATCGCTCCACTTCCATAAGATAACCACCTCCCTGTAAAGCGGAGAGGCTCAGAATCTCCTGTCCCCAGCCCAGGCACGAGCCGCCATGCTATAATGCGCGCGGACACCGGCAGGTCTTTTAGTCCGTGGATTTTCACGCCCAATCAAACGTGAATCAGGCCCTTTACCGGGACCTACCCTAACCACACCAATCGACTCCGGAGAAAAAACCATGACCTCAGCATTGGAAGGCATCAAAGTTGTCGACCTGACCCGTACTCTGGCGGGACCTTTCTGCACCATGATGATGGGGGACATGGGCGCGGAAATCGTCAAGATTGAGGAGCCCAACCTGGGGGACGAGACCCGCTCCTGGACCCCCTTCTGGAACGGCGAGAGCACCCAGTTCCTGTCCTTCAACCGCAACAAGCGCAGCCTGAGCCTCAACCTGAAGGAGAAGGAAGGGATTGACATCGTTCTGGGGCTGGCGGCCGAGGCCGACGTGATGGTGGAGAGTTTCCGGGCCGGCGCCCTGGACCGCATGGGGTTGAGCTACGACGCCGTGACAGCCGTCAACCCGAATATTATCTATTGCTCCATCTCCGGTTACGGGCGCACCGGACCCATGGCCGACATGCCCGGATACGACCTGATTATCCAGGCCTACAGCGGCTTGATGAACCTGACCGGAGAGCCCGATGGGAGGCCCCTGCGGGTAGGCTTCTCTTTGGTGGACCTTTTCGCCGGGATGATGGCCTACGGGTCGATAATGACGGCCCTGCTCCACAAGAGAAACACAGGCCGGGGCCAGCGCATCGATACGTCTCTGTTGGACGGTCAGGTAGCCGCCATGAGCTACCACGCCACCGGCTACATCGGCACAGGCGTGGAGCCCCACCGGCTGGGGTCGGGGCATCCCAGCCTGGTGCCATATCAGAGCTTCCCGGCCTCCGACGGCCAATTCATTCTGGGTTGCGCCAACAATGGTCTGTGGGAAAGGTTGTGCCGAGCCATTGAGAGGCCTGACCTGCTGGATGATCCCCGGTTCACCGACAACACGGACCGGGTTGAGCACCGGGCCGAGTGTATCGACACGCTGAGCGAGATCTTCAGCACCAAGCCGGTTGCCACCTGGGTGGAGTTGATCACCGGGGCTGGAATCCCCTGCGGGCCCATCAACCGGGTCTCCGACGTGGTCAACGACAAACAGGTTAAGGCCCGGAACATGTTCGTGGATATCCCCCACCCCAAGGTTCCCGACCTGCGAGTGCCCGCCTCCCCGTTGAAACTGGAAGACAGCCCTCCCACGGTTAGGCGTCATCCGCCGCTGCTGGGCCAGCACAACGAGGAGATCCTGTCCGAGTCCGGCCACACCCCCGAGCAGATCGAACGGTTGCGGGAAGCCGGGGTAATCGGCCGCTGAACTGCTGGTCGCGGAGCATCATTTGCCATCCAGGAACAAGCTCAGGCTGAT
>JADFFS010000070.1 GCA_022568195.1 Chloroflexota bacterium
CCTTCACTCATCACTTCCCCCAAGGCACCGGTTTCCCCTATTATCCTATAATCCAGGCCGGCAGCGGAATGAATGACAGACCGATTTATTCACAAGCTCTCAGGATGACAGTTTTGGGGCAAGGCCGCTTGTAAAGAATGTGGGGGAGCGCCCAGCGAAGCCGGCTTTAATAATCTGCCCCACCACCGGTATTTTATGTCTAGACGGGCCACCGGGCGGCTATGCCCCAGGTTTGCCCTACGCAAATTATCATGGCTGGGGACTTCAAGCCAGGTGGAGGAACCGCGCGCCGGCCAGTACCCAAGTAGGAACGGGCTCGATGCGCCGCATACCCATCACAACAAGGTAGGCCACGCCAACTCCTATGAGTCCTCCAGCCAAAACGTCGCTGGGGTAGAAAAGACCGCTGTAGATTCGCACCAAGCCCCACAATCCCGCCAGGCCAAACAGCATCAGGGCGGCCCGGCGGTTGCTCAGCCAAACCGCCGCGGCCATGGCGAATGCGATGGCCGCCGGGTTGGACGGGAAGGAGGAGTCGGTGGGCAGGTACAACAAATTGGACAGCTCGTAAAGGGTGAAGGGACGTGCTCGAAACAGGTATTGGTTCAGGACCAAAATTGCCAGGTTGGCCAAGCCCAGGGAGATGGCGGCTGCCAGGACGGCCCGTTGATTGCGTTGGCGTTCCAGCGGATTCGGCCCGGAGAACCACAGAGCCAGGGTCCAGAAGCACATGGCCAACGGGACGAAATAGTCGCTGACCAGCACGTAAGCGGCCCGGTCCAGAATCAGGGACCGGCCTATCCCCTGATTGAGCCAGGACACGATGTTTCCATCTAGCTGGAGGAGCGGTTCCATGGCCAAACCCGAATTCTGCTGCTCTGGCGGTTCGCGGCGGCGGTTCGCGGCATAACCCTGAGGAGTAGCGGCCTTGTAGTCCGGTAAAGGGCGCGAAAGTAATTGCTACGGCCCAACGCGTCGATTCCCGGCGGTAAATCCGAGTCGTTCCGGCCCATTCTCCGGTTGATCAGCGAAGAGACCAGCAAAGTGAAGACGAGGCCGGCGCCGGAAGCAGCAAAAAAGTAGCCGAACTGCTCGTTGCCGGTCAGCCCTTGGCCGGTATCCGGGACGTTGCGGGGTTCGGACAGGAAAAACCAGGAGAAAGCGCCGGCCAGCAGAGCCATTCCCAGGAGCATGCACCAGCGGCGGCGTTGAATCACCATGAGCCCGTGCAGACCGTTGCGTGCCGCGGCTATCTGGAAGACGCCACAGGAGGCGGTGAACACCAGCGCAATGTAGTCGAGAATGAAGGAGTCAGACACGGTAGTGGGTATCCTGCGTGATGGCCTTGCTATCCAGCCGGTTTCGATGTTGCCGAGCGCTTGACGCTCCACAGATGTCTGCCGCCCACCATTAAAGGAATCGCCACCGAGTAGGAAGCTACGGCATAGGTGTAGTCGGCGGGCCACCAGGCCAGGATGGGGGTCAAAATCAAGAAGAATCCCAGGGAGTAAATGGCTCTCCTGGAGAAATACAGGACCACCAAGGCCAGCAGACCCACGGGTATTGCCAGGGCGGGCAGCATAGCCAAGAGCACACCGACGGTGGTGGCCGCGCCCCGGCCTCCCCGCAACCGCAGGTACACCGGCCAGTTGTGTCCGGCCACGGCGGCCAACCCGGCAATCATCTCAGCGGGCGGCGAGTCCACCAGCCCGCGGACCAACAGCACGGCGGCAGCGCCTTTGGCGATATCGATGAGCGCCACGGCGGCCCCCGCCCAGGAAGAAATGTTGCGATAGACGTTTGCCGCTCCAACGTTGCGGTCACCCAGGCTGCGGATATCTGCGCCCTTGAGCAGGCGTGCGGCCAGGTACGCAGTGGGGATTCCCCCTATCAAATAGGAAACCAGGGCGAGAGCAAACCAGGTTAAGCCGGTCCAGGCCACGTTAGGGGATCTCTCCAGATGAAATCACTGGCGGTGGTGCCGGTCGAGGCGGCCGGCCCCGGATGGGTTCTAAGCTGTAACCAGACGCGGCTCGACAGCGGTGCACCAGTGCAGATACTTGGGGTTCCGGCCCACTACGATGTCGAAGTAGAGTTTCTGTAGCTTGCCGGAAATGGGGCCGATCTTCCCGTCGGCGATGTTCCGGTTGTCCAACTGCACCACAGGGGTAAGGTGGGCGGCGGTGCCGGTGAGGAAAACCTCGTCGGCCAGGTACAACTCGCTGCGGTCGATGCTCCTCTCGACGACGTCCAACCCCAGCTCCCGTTGCGCTATTTGTATGATGGTGTCCCGCGTGATGCCGGGCAGCACGTTGTCTTCCAATGACGAGGTGAACAGACGTCCGTCGCTGACCACGAAGATATTCTCTCCCGAGCCCTCGCATACGTGGCCGTCCTGGTTCAAGATGATTGCCTCGTCGAAACCGGCCATGGTGGCCTCGGTCTTGGCCAGGATGCTGTTAACATAGATTCCGCTAATCTTGAGCCGGGCTGGAATCATATTGTCGTCTACCCTGCGCCAAGATGACGTACAGCAGCGCAGCGCGTCGGAGCCCAGGTAGTTACCGAAGGGCACCGTGATCAGGGTGAAGTCACTGTCCAGTTCTTGCAGCTTCAGGTTGGCGATAAGCTCGGCGCTTTTGTATGCCAGGGGACGGATGTAGATGTCTTGCTGATGGCGGTTGCGCTGCACCAACTCCACGGTGATCTCGCACAAGTCGTCCACGGAGTACGGGATGTCCAACATGAGAAGGCGGCAGCCGCGCAACAGCCGCTCGAAGTGCTCACGCAGACGGAAGATGAAGATGGCCCCTTTTTCCTCGTTCCAGTTACCCCGGATTCCCTCGAAGACTCCGGTGCCGTAGTGCAACGCGTGGGTCATGACGCTGACCTTAGCTTCGCTCAATGGGACGTACTGGCCACGGAAAAAGGCTTGTAGCTGATCGGTACCGTCGGGAGAGGATTGCCCTGTGCTCAATTATGCCCCCTATCGCCGAAAACTGAGCTAAATTATAATCGGATATTCGCATTCAATACAAGGGAACGGCAACAACCCGGAGAGTTGGTATGTCGGGTCCAGGCATTAAGCCCATCGCTTTAGCCCTGCTGGGGGTTTTGGCGGGCGTGTTGGTTCTGGCTGCGGTGGTGCTGCTGGCCCGGGGCAGCGGAAACGCGCCCATCCAAATCGTGTTGCCCACCCCCGGGGCGCCGGAGTTTGCCGGCGCGGACCCGGGATCCGGTCCGAGGGGATCCGCGGAGTTGCGAGTCTATGTTAGCGGTGCTGTCCGCAACCCAGGCGTCTACCGATTGGACCCCGGAGACAGGCTGGAAGATGCGCTGGCGGCGGCTGGGGGGCCTACCGGTGAGGCCGACATGACCCGGCTCAATTTGGCCCGGCGTGTCCGGGACGAAGAGCACTACCATATCCTCAGGGTAGGCGAGACACCCCCTTCCGTGGCAACGGCACCGGACCTTGTCCCGTCCGGTTCGGAACCCAGCGATGGCTCGGGGGCCAACGGCGGACTGATCGACCTGAACACAGCCCCGGTGCTAGAGCTAATGGCCTTGCCCGGCATCGGCCAAGTCAAGGCCCAGGCCATCGTGAGTCACAGGCAACAAAACGGGCCCTTCCAAGCTGTGGGAGATATTACCGATGTCACTGGCATCGGTGAGGTAACCCTGAAGAACATTCAGCACCTGGTAACTGTCGGCCAATCGCCCTAATACTCTGTCAATGTACAGGTGACTAATGTCATTCCGACCCTTCCCCAGATTCCTCGTCGCTCCGCTCCTCGGAATGACAGGTTGTCACAACCGGTCATCACCACAATCAACTGGACGCAGCGCGAGTCCGAAGGGTGGGGCAAGCATGGGTCTGGCCTCACCAGCGATCTCTATCTCGTAGCCGAGGAACAACCCCTATGAAACTGGCCCTACTGGCGGCGGCGTGGCTGGGTGGCATCTTCCTTGGTCTCCGTGTCGACACCGGTGCACTGCCGGTCCTGTTGTTGGTCCTGGCTACTCTCCCCCTGGCGTTAATGTTTCAAATCGCCTGGCGCTTCCCGTGGCCGGCGGTCCTGGCTGGAATCTTGTTGCTGGGATTGTTGAGGATCGAAGTAGCAGGCCCGCCTGCGGCGCCCCTTGCCGTGGTGGAGAGTCAAAGGGTTGCCCTGACCGGCAGGATTATCGACGACCCCCAGGCCACGGCCCGAAGCGTAAAGTTTGTCTTGGAAGTGGACCACATCGATCGAGGCAGCGGCATGACGCCCCAAACCGGGAAAGCCTTGGTGTATGCCCAGCCGCCCCCTTCGCTGGTGGCCATCCGTGAGGCAAATTACTTCCAGTACGGTGACAAGCTGGTCCTAGAGGGTTCGTTGCAGCGACCCGAGCCTGTGGAAGATTTCGACTATCCAGCGTACCTGGCAACCCAGGGAATCACCGGCATACTGTGGTCGCGCCGCGTTGAATCGGTCTCGCCGGATAGGGCTACGCCCTGGCGCACTTTTCGAGGCGGGATTTTCGACCTGCGGCGGGAGCTGTCGGAGCGGCTGGAGCTTGCCCTGCCCGCTACCCACTCCGCGCTGGCCCGGGCGCTGTTGCTAGGACTTCGGGGTCAGTTACCCGAGGATGTGGTGGAGAATTTCCGCGAGACGGGGACGGCGCACCTGTTGGCCATATCCGGCCTTCACGTTGGTGTCTTGTTGGTGATGTCCTTGTGGGTGGGCGCCCGGTTATTGGGAAGGAGACGCTTCGGCTACCTCATCCTGGCCCTGGCGGCCATCTGGCTGTACGCGCTGATCAGCGGCTTGCCTATCTCGGTGGTGAGGGCGGCAGTTATGGGGAGCGTATACCTGGCGGCGCTGGCCCTGGGGCGGCCTCGCAGCGCTTTGCCCGCGCTGGCTTTGGCTGCGGCGCTGATGGTGGGGATAAATCCCAGGATTTTGGAGCAGGTGTCCTTTCAGTTAAGTTTCGCGTCTCTGGCGGGAATAATCCTGGCCCAACCTTTGTTGGCGCACATTTCGGAAAAGAGCCCGGACCGCGGGCAGGGGCCGGGGAGTTGGTGGCAAACCTGGGGCTGGTACGGCATGAAATGGCTGCTGATGGGTTTGGTTGTATCGGCGGCAGCTACCCTGGCGACGTGGCCCCTGGTTGCGGTCAACTTCGACCGGGTCCCTTTGTTGGGAATTTTGACCAACGTCCTGGTATTGCCGTCGCTGCCCCTCATACTTCTGGGCTCCCTGGCCACCGCCGTTCTGGGGCTGATCCATCCTGCGTTGGGCCAGATCGCGGGCTGGTTAAGCTGGGCGCCCATAGCCTATCTGCTGGCCGTTGTGGGGCATTTCCCATCCCCAACCGTGGCGGGCTCGTGGGTCGGCAGCCCTTTTATGTGGGCCTGGTATCTGGTATTGGGCGGGTTGCTATTTGTCACCGGAGGACGCGGTACCCTGCGGGTGTTGGCCGGCCGGGCCCACGCCTGGGGCCGGAACCTGTCAGCCCGACCCTCGGCGGCGGGGACGCCGGCCACCGGCACAGCGGGATTTTTGGTGCTGGCCGTTGTCCTTGCCTCGGGCGCGGTATTCCTGTGGTATCAGGTTTTCAGCGGGCCCGACGGGAAGCTGCACGTGTACTTTTTCGACGTCGGCCAGGGCGACAGCATCCTGATAGTCACGCCCACCGGCAGGCAAGTGTTGGTGGACGGCGGACCGGGAGCGGAAAGTGCGGTGCGGGCTTTGGACGGCGCCCTGTCCCCGGTGGACCGGAGCCTGGACCTGGTGGTGCTGAGCCACCTGGACGAAGACCACAGCCGGGGCCTGTTGAAGGTATTAGAGCGTTATCGAGTCGGGGCGGTGCTCTCCGGCCCGGACCGGCCGAATCACGCGATGCAGCCGGAGTGGAGCGCCAGCCTGGAGCGCCAGGGAATAGACAACGTTGTCGTCGAACAGGGTTACCGCGTGGAACTGGAACCGGGGGTTGCTCTGGAGGTGTTGAACCCCCAACCGGGCCCCTCGCAGATGTCTTCCACCCCAAACAACGGCGCCGTGGTCCTACGCCTGGTGTACGGCGACGTGAGCTATTTGCTGTCGGCCGACGTGGAGGCCGAGGCCGAAGCCCGAATGGTGGAACAAGTCCGGGACCTGGAAAGCACGGTGTTGAAAGTGGCCCACCACGGCAGCCGTACGTCCAGCTCTCCGGCGTTTTTACGCCGGGTAAACCCGGTGCTGGCCGTGATATCCTCCGGCGACAACAACCAATTTGGACACCCCCACCAGGAGGTGGTCACTCGGTTGGGACAGGCGGTCGGTCCTCTTGGGATATTCAGGACCGACTTTAACGGTGACGTGGAGTTCATCAGCGATGGGCGCGACTTGTGGGTGAGGACTCAGCGCACACCGGTTGCCGTGAAGCCGAGACGGGACTAAGAGGGGTCTCTGTGACCGTGGGTCATGTATACTGGAAATAAGCGCTTTTGCAGGGGCGCGAGGTAAATACCAATTAAAATCCCGATATACATGCCAGTGTATTTACCATGGAAGCAGGAGGACAGAGTTTGGCCAGGTCCGACGGACGGCAGTGGGACGAGGCAAGACCCACGGTTATTGCCCCCGGTTACCAGAAATTCGCCGAAGGTTCGGCATTGATTGAGGTGGGGAATACGGTGGTGCTGTGCGCCGCCTCCTTGGAAGAGAGGGTTCCGCCCTTCTTACGCGGCCAGGGCAAGGGGTGGGTCACCGCGGAATACGCCATGCTCCCCCGCTCCACTACCACCCGTACCGCCAGGGACCGGGACGCAGGGCACATCAACGGGCGCTCCCAAGAGATCCAACGTTTGATAGGCCGGTCCCTACGTGCCGTAACCAATCTGGAGGCTTTGGGGGAGCGCACGGTCCAAATCGACTGCGACGTGATCCAGGCCGACGGCGGAACCCGTACCGCGGCCATAACCGGTGGATACGTGGCCCTATACCAAGCGCTGCGGATGCTGGTGGATAACCGGCTGATTGCTGGAATGCCCCTGCGAGATGCGGTGGCGGCCATCAGTGTGGGATTGGTGGACGGTGAGCTGATGTTGGACCTGTGCTACGAGGAGGACTTTCGTGCGCAGGTGGACTTTAACCTGGTTTTAACCCAATCTGGTGAGATGGTCGAGCTCCAGGGCGCCACCGAAGCCGCACCCTTTTCCCGGCATTGTGTTGCCGATGTTCTGGACTTGGCTGTCCGCGGGATGGAACCCCTGTTCAGAGCACAGCAAGACGCGATAGACAGTTTGTGATTGGCGCTTCGCCACCGGCACGGGCCAAGGCACAGGGACCGGCGTATTGAAATATCGAATCGACACGGCTGATTTGAATCAGTCAGGGCAGAGCGGGCCGGAAACCCCGGGGACAAAAACCCGGGCATCGGTTCATTGTCGAACCGCTGTGTTTTGGCTATTGGCAATGACGGTCCTGGTCATGTTCCTGGCGGCATGCTCCGGTGCTGCACCGTCACCCACAGAAGCTGCGCCAGAAGTTACCACAGGAGCCGCGCCCCCAGCTTCCGCTCCGCCGGTGGAGCAGGTCAAGGTGACTCAACCGTCGGTCGAGGCGACCGATAACACCAATCCCCCATCTCCAACGGTTGGTGGAGCGCCGGTGGGTGCCCCCTTCGCTACCTCCGTCCCAGCGGCTACGTCCCAACCGGCTCCGACTTCCGCCCAACCCACGGTGTTCCAGCTGCCCAACGTGGCCGATACGGTGGAGCGAGTGCGTCCCGCGGTGCTCTCCATAGTTGCCGAGGTAATTGTCCGGGACCGCTTTGGCAATCCACGGTCGAGTTTCAGCAGTGGTACCGGCGTGATAATTACCCCCGATGGACTGGCGCTGACCAATAATCACGTGATCGAAGGGGCGGCCAACATCACCGTGACCATGGACGATGGGAGCCAGTTGGAGGCGGAGTTGGTGGGAGCGGACCGCCTTTCCGACCTGGCGGTGCTGCGGCTTCCCTCGGGAGAATACACCTTCATGCCCTTGAACGATAAAGTAAAGCTCAGGGCAGGAGAGTGGGTGATCGCCATCGGCAACGCTTTGGCCCTGCCGGGAGGCCCCACCGTGACCGTAGGTGTGGTATCCGCCTTGGGAAGGACCATCGGTGGCGCGATGGGTTCCCCGTTGTACGACCTGATCCAGACCGATACCGTGATCAATCCGGGCAACAGCGGCGGGCCTTTGATCAGTCTGGCCGGAGAGTTAATAGGGATCAACACCGCTGTGTTACGGGGAGGGGGCCGGGGCGGCACACCCATCGAAGGCATCGGCTTTGCCATCAATATGGAGACCGCGGTCCAGGTTTCCCGGCAATTAATCGCCGACGGGCGGGTCAAGTGGGCCTGGATGGGTGTGTTCCTGGCCGACCTGGTACCGGAGATGGCCATGCAACTGGGTCTTCCCATACGAGAAGGCGTGGTGATCCAGGACGTGCTACAGGATGGGCCATCTCACGCTGCGGGCATCCAGCCCGGAGACATAATTTTGTCGATGGACGGCCAAGACACGGCAACGGTAAGCGACCTTACCCGCCTGCTGCGCCAGAAGTTCGACGCCGGCCAGGAGATCGAAGTGCAGCTGTTCAGGCAAGGTTCCAGGCAGACGGTCCGGTTGGTTTTGGGCGAACGGCCTGCCCGCTAGCTAATTGATAGCTTCCCCGTGGCCAGCTTCAAGTCTAGTTTCCGGGACAGGTCACTCCAGCCGTGCGCCGTCTGCGTCCAACCGTACCAATGGGAGCCCCAGTTCCTTCAGGCCCGGCTCGACAGTCTGGGCGTCCCCCACCACCAGTATCTGCAGTCCCTCGGATCGGATGCGCTCCCCGGCAATGTGACGGGCTTCGTCCAGAGACACCGCGCTGATACCCGGCCTCACCGTCTGGAAATAATCGTCGGGCAGGTCGAACTGCACCATTTGAACCAAGTGATTGAGTATCAGCCCGGCGCGTTCGAAGCTGGCCGGATAGGCACGTAAAATCCCCGCTTTGGAAGTCTCCAGTTCCTCCGGCGTGAGCGGCCGCGAATCCGTGATTTCCTGGAACTCTCGCAATGTCTCTTGGACCGACTCCTTGGTCACCTCGGTTTGGACGCTGCCACCGGCCATTAGCAAAGATGCGCCCCGGTACCAGATTATGCTCGATTGGTAGCCGTAGCTGTACCCCTTGTCCTGGCGAAGGTTCTGATTCAAACGCGCCGAGAACTGGCCGCCAAAGGCGTAATTAACCAAGGTCAGCCCAAAGTAGTCCGGGTGCAGGCGCGGGACCGTTGGTTGCACGGCGCGGATCACCGATTGGGCCGAGCCCGGGCGGTCCACCAGGTAGATGGTTGTGGCGCCGGTTCCGCCATCCAGGCTGGGAGGATTAACCGCGGCAGCCTCGGCGCTTCCTGCCCAGTCCCCCAGGTGCTCCTCGGCCAGGTCCACCACTTGGTCCAGGGTGACGTCGCCGACAACGATAAGGGTGGCCAAGGCCGGCCCGTAGCAACGCCGGAAATGCTTTTCTACGTCTTCCCGGGTAACGGCGGCTAAAGCGTCCTCGGTGCCCATGGCATGGTGCCCGTAGCCGCTATCCTTGCTGAAGATCAGGCCCGACATCAACCGGTCGGCGATAGCGCCGCCATCATCTTTGCTCCTGCGCAGGTCGGTAAGGTGCTCGCGCCGTACCCGCTCCAACTCATGCGCCGGGAAGGTGGGGTGCTTGACCAGATCGGCCACCAGCTCCAGAGCCGTGGGCCAGTGACGTGACATGGTCTCGGTGGACAGGATGGTGTATTCCCGCCGCACATCGGCGGAGATCCGGGCGCCGATGAACTCGAAGGCCGAAGCGATTTCCTGACTGGAACGGCTCTCGGTCCCTTCGGTCAACATCTGGCCGGTGAAGCTGGCCAACCCCGGCAGTTCCATTGGGTCCGTGACCGCGCCGGCATGGAGCAGAAGGCTGAACGAGACCACGGGCACGCCGGGCTTCTCCACCACGACGATTCCCAACCCGTTGCTCAGCCGTTTCTTCAGCGGCGTCGGCGGGATGAACTCGGGTTCCGGGGCCGGAGGTGGCATCACCGAGCGGTCCACGCCGGTGGTGGCAGGTTTGAGGGGTACCTCGGGCAGCACCCGCAGCCGTACCTGGCGGTGGTCCAGCACGGATTCGCTGGCTTGCAAGATATCGTCTCGCCCAACGGCCAGGTAACGGTCCAAGCTGGAGTTGATCAAATTAAGGTCGCCGGCGATGACGTTAAAGTGGTTGAGTTGATCCGCGCGGCCTCCAAAACCACCGATGCGGGTCAGTTGCCGGTAATGTGATGACTCGATCCGGTTTTTGACCCTGGTTATCTCCTCGTCGGTGGGGGGCTCGGTATGCAGTCTTGCCAACTCGGCATCGGTGGCTTCCTCGACCTCGGCCAGGTCATGGCCCTCGGCCGCGGTCACCTGGACCAGGAACTGGCCCGCGATCTCCCCCGGATGGTAGCGGACGGAGGCGCTCTGGGCGATTTGCAACTCGTAGACCAGCCGCTTGTGCAGGCGAGAGCTCAGTCCGTCGGCCAGCACGCCCTGCAGCAGTTCCAAGGGTGCGTCTACCGGGTCCATGTCCGGTGGGGTAGGCCAGGCGATGTACAGGCGGGGCAGGGAAACCTTATCGCGCATTTCCAACTCAACCCGGCCCGCCAGGCTTGAGTCACGGCGGCCTATCCGTGGCAGTGGCGGCCCGGGAGGCAGGTCGCCGAAATAACGGTTGACCAAATCCAAGGCCTGGTCACGCTGGAAGTCTCCGGCCACAGCCAGGCTGGCGTTGGAGGGCGAGTAGAACCGGCGGAAAAAGCTGTGGACATCTTCCAACTCAGCGGCGTCCAGGTCCTCCTCGGAGCCGATGGTCATCCAGTGGTATGGATGGGGAGAGGGATACAGGGCTCCTTGAATATGCCAGCTGGCCATGCCGTAGGGCCGGTTTTCGTAGCTCTGCCTCCGCTCGTTTTTCACCACATCCCGCTGGATGTCAAAACGCTGCTGGTCCAAGGCGTCCAGGAGAAAGCCCATACGGTCGGATTCCAACCAGAGGGCCAGTTCCAGGTAGTTGGACGGGACGTCCTCCCAATAGTTGGTGCGGTCCGGGGTGGTGGAGCCGTTCAGATTGGCGCCAGCCTGCTGCAAAGGTTCGAAGTGGCTGCTGTTGTGGTGCTTGGAGCCTTCGAACATCATGTGCTCGAACAGGTGGGCAAAACCGGTGTGGCCCACCTCCTCGTCCTTGGAACCCACGTGGTACCAAACGTTGACCGCCACCAGGGGTATGGAGTGGTCTTCGTGCAGGATAACGTCGAGTCCGTTGGACAGAGTTACTTTTTCAAAGGCGATAGGGTCCATTGGTTACATTCCTTTAAACATGTCTAAAAATTCCGGTCCGCGACGCACGGACTTGCTCGGTAACTTATTTGTCCAAGGTTCCGTCCCGGTCGAACACCGTTTGGGCCGGGAGATTGTATCGGCGGGCGGCAGAGTTTCCGATAGGGCGGTGAAGCCGCGAACGTCTACGAACAGTACGGAGGGGTCGGCCAGCTTCCCCTCCGGGGGAGCCAGTTCGTATCATACCGTACACAGGTTGGCGGTCTAGCGGGAGGCTAAATCGACTGACCCAGGGTTGAATAAATAGGACCAGTCGGGCAGACTCCGGTTGACCGGAATCTTGGCTCCGCCGCGGGCGAGAGAGCGACTTGGACGGCGGTCTAACGGTCTGGAATCGGGCGAGTGGATTTGTTGGCCGTAATCTTGTCGACGTCCCATAGATCGGAAAACTTCAGCGCTCTGGGGCAGTGAGTATATGCTTCGTCGACCTCAATGATAATGCCCTGCAAGTGGTGGGAGCGCTCGTCTATCTCGTAGAGCGCCACCTCAACCTCTTGCCGATCCAGTTCGTCCTTGTCAACGATGGTCACTGTGCCGTTGACGCGAACAACGTCGTTGACGCCTGGAATGAGAAAGAGCAGGCCCACGTGGGGGTTGGTGTCCAAATTCTGGTAGGACTGGAACAGGCGGTTGCCCGCCACGTCGGGAAACAACAGATGGCTCTCGTCTAGAATCTTGACGAATCCCGGCTTGCCGCCCTTGGGTGAGGCGTCGCAATTGCCTTCTGCGTCACTACTGGACAGGATCACGAAGGGGGTTTGCTTGATGAATTCCTGGACGTACTGGGTCATGTGACCCAGTACTTTGGTAGCCGCTCTGCCGGTGGGATAACCGAAGGTGTCGGAGAAGCGGTTGGTTTGCAGGGTTTCGCTGGTGGCCATGGTGCCTCCCATTAACCGAGTTGCCTTATTCTAACCGGGCGGTCTTTAATCGGCAAGCGGACCCTGGGCCGGACTATGGGACAGGGACTCCACCGCCTCGACGAGACGCTGGCAGTCGGCCAGGGAGCGGATGCCGATGCGTATGTATTCGGGCAGCCCGAAAGACGTGCAATCCCTGACGAAAATGCCCTTTCGCGCCAGATTGTCGCGCCAGGAAGTCGCGTCTCCCACCCGCACCGGCAGGAAGTTGGCGGCGGAGGGATAGACCGTGAAACCCTGCTTCCCAAGCTGTTCGGTCAGGTACCCCTTGGCTTGTTCCACCGCTTGCCTGGCTCGGGGAAGGTACGCTGTGTCGGCCAATGCGGCCACGCCGGCTGCTTGGGCCAAGCCGTTGACGCTCCAGTCGGGCTGAAAGGAGGCCAAGCGGCGCGTGATTTCTTCCGAGGCCAGGGAATAGCCAAGCCTCAAGCCGGTCAGCGCATAGTCCTTGGTCATCGAGCGCAGCAGCACCACGTTACCCCGGTCCACCAAACTCACACTGTCCCACGGCTCATCCACGAAAGACAGGTAGGCCTCGTCAACAACCAGGAGGCCGCCAACTCTGGCAGAGGCATCGGCCAAAGCCTCGACCTCCTCGCGTTGCAGGAAGACACCGGTGGGGTTATTGGGATTGCAAACGAACACCAGGCTGGGCTGTTCCTGCCGTATGCGTTGGGCGGCGTCCTCCATGTCCCAGCGAAAGGCAGAACCTTCCTGAACGTCGCAACAAGAGACGGCCGCCCCCGCCAAGCGGCAGGCGCCCTGGTATTCTCCGTAGGTGGGAGTTAACAGGAATACGCTGTTGGCGGCCCCGTCAAGGGGATTGGATAGGTAGGCCCTGGCCAGCAAATGAATGATCTCGGTGGAGCCGTTGCCCACCAGGATACGGTCCAGGGGAACGCCATGGGGCCTAAGCTCAGGGTGGGTCAGGGAGCGGGACAGGGCCTCCCGAAGTTCCAGGCATTGGGGGTCGGGGTAGGCCGACAGGTCCACGTTTCGCATGGCCTCCCACACCCCCGACGGTTGTCCAATGGGGCTGACGCTGGCGCTGAAGTCCAGCACATCCTCAGGCCGAAGCCCCAACGCCCGTAGTTCGGTGGGTTTGATTCCGCCGTGTACGGGGCGATCGGCCGCCGGGTCTGGGTTGCTGATGTGTTGTGCCGGCTCGGCCATGTTTAGACCACTCGGGAATAAGGCTAGATAAGACCAGTTTTAAGGAGAATGATTCCCAACGCAACCAAAAAGCCCAATACGGTCACCAGATACATCGAGCGGACCGCCTGGGTTATGTCGGAGGGCGCCAAAGGGCGGGTGTGGTCGCCCAACCGGTAATGGCCCGCTTTCTCAAGCTCCACTCCCAGCGCGCCGGCCATGCTGCTCATGGGCCACCCTGCGTTGGGACTTTCGGTGCGGCCATGGTCTCGCCACATGATACGCCACGCACCCCGGGGGCTTTGGCCCGGCATGACCATAGAAGCCAAAACCAGCATCAGGCCCGTCAGCCGGGAGGGTACCAGGTTCAACAGGTCATCCAGGCGGGCCGACGCTTTTCCCAGGTACTCGTACTCGCCGCGATAACCTATCATACTATCCAGGGTGCTGACGGCGCGATAGGCCACTGCGCCGGGCAGGCCGAACAGAGCAAAGGCCAGCCAGGGACCGATGAAGCTGTCCGCCATGTTTTCCGACACCGACTCCACGGTGGCGGCGGTGGCTTGCTCTGAAGTGAGTTGGGATGGGTCGCGGCTGACCAGAGAGGACATGCGGGACCTGACCTCACCGATTTCACCCCGAATTAACAGGTCTCGTACCTGGGCTGCTACCTGGTGGAGCAACTTCACCGAGAAGGTTGTTTTTAATAACACGGCGCCCGCCAAGATGTAAGCCAGGCCGTGGGCGCTACGAAGCCCTTCGGCGGCGAAGTAGGCCGCCGCGGTCCAAAGCCCGGTGACCGCCAAGGCTAAAATCGCACCGGCGATTATCCCGGCGGCCCTGGTTCTGGGGGCGAATTTTTGGGCGGCATCTACGGTTCGTCCCATCCAGACGGTAGGGTGCAGAGCGGAGGGTGGCTCCCGCCCGGCCAGGTCCAATACCAGGGCCAATGCCAGCACCAGCAGGTCGGGAGAAAGGCTCCACACTGTCTAGATTCCTCCGAGAATTATCGGCAAAGGTTGGACCCAGCCGTGAGGTACCAGGGCTACCGCCGCGACCAAGGCGGCCACCTCGGTCACCTCGTTGGCCGCGCCGTAGGTGTCTCCGGTCAGGCCTCCCAGCAGGGAGACCATGCCTTTGCCCAACAACCAGGCCAGGACCGACACGCCCAACAGGATACCGGCGCCGCCGATTCCGCCTATCAGTACCGCCGCCAAAATCGCAACCACCCCGGCGATGGACGTCGCCAGCTTGGCGCTGCCTTGATGGAAAGGCGACCCGAGCCCCTGGTCGCGTACGTAGGGGAAAGCCCCCAGAAGCAGGACCATCGACCATCGGGAAAGGCTCGGGAACAGGAGCAGGGACCATCGCCGGCCATCGGCATCCAGAGACAGCAAGGACAGCAAGGCCCCGTACTTTAGGAGTAGGACGCTGACCGCGCCGGCTACAGCAAAGGCCCCAACGTTGGAGTCCCGCATGATCTCCAGACGCCTCTCCCGGGTGAACCCGCCAAAAAGCCCGTCGCAGACGTCCATCAAGCCGTCCAGGTGAAGTCCGCGAGTCACGGCAACCAGGAACACCAGCAAGAGCGCGGCGGTTAAATACGGAGGGAAAATCTTCCCAGCGCCCCACTCCAACCCCACCAGGGCGCCGCCCAGAAGGAGCCCCACCAACGGGAAATAGGCTCGGGAGTCGCTGATTGCGGCCTGGTTGAGACCGCGACTCAGGGCGGTGGGAAACACCGTGAGGAAACTGAGGGCTATAAGGAAGGGGGCCAGATTCAGCCCTCGCCGCCGTTCTGGTCTTCAATCCTTTCGGAAACCCCGGCGTCGGCGAAGGTGGCCATCTCCGCCAGACACCTGGCCGATGCCTCGATGATGTGCATAGCCAGCGCCGCGCCGGTGCCTTCACCCAAGCGCATACCCATATCCAGTAGAGGGGTCAGCTCCATTTTTTCCAGGCCGATGCGGTGACCCGGCTCCACGGACTGATGGGAAGCGATGAAGTAGTGCCGCGCGGCGGGAGAAATAGTCCAAGCGATCAGCGCCGCAGCCCCCGAGATAAAGCCGTCGACCACCGCCGGCCGGTGGCTGGCCGCGGTACCCAGCATGGCTCCGGCCAGGACACCGATCTCGAAACCGCCAACCTTGGCCAAGACATCCAGGCCGTCCTTGGGGTCCGGATTGTTGACCCGGATGGCCCGGCGCACCACGTCTACCTTGTGGGCCAGCCCGGGGTCGTCCAGGCCTGTGCCTCTTCCGGTGGTTACGGCCGGGTCGGCGCCGGTGATCACGGCGGTGATGGCGCTGGAGGGAGTGGTATTGCCGATGCCCATATCCCCCAGCGCGATGAGGTCGGCCCCCTCGGCGATTTGCTCGTGGGCGGCCTCGATGCCCGTCTCGAGACACTTGATAGCGTCGTCGCGGCTCATGGCCGGACCCTCTGCCATGTTGGCCGTGCCGTTGCCGATTTTGACCGAGCGCAGCGCGGGGTTAGGCTCCAGGTGGGCTGCCACGCCGGCGTCCAGTATCACGATGTTGGCTCCGGCGAGGCGCGCCAGGACGTTGATCGCCGCCCCACCGGCGAGGAAGTTGTGAACCATGGCGGGAGTCACTTCCTGAGGGTAGGCACTGACCCCCTCGGCCACCACGCCGTGGTCACCGGCGGCCAATATTACAGCCTTCCGCGAGATGATGGGCGTTGGCTGTCCGAAGATGCCTGCCAGGGTTATGGAGAGCTCCTCCAGGCGGCCCAAGCTGCCCAGGGGCTTGGTCAAGGTGTCCTGGCGGGCCCTGGCGGCGGCCATAGCCTCCTGGTCCAACGCCACGATCGCGTCCAGGGTCTGGTCAACCAGGGGTGATATGGGCATGAATTGCTCCTTAGGTTCCTAGCAGATTTGCCCGCCGGGCCGAACTCGGATGTTGTTCCGCCCAACGATTACAAGGGCGCCCTCCAGGTCAGACGGGTTCGTCTCGCTGAATAGCCTGTCGAGGGCCCGGGTTGTCGCCTCCACCGTAGTGGGCCAGACCCTCAAACGAACGATGCCAAAATGTTCGCCCGCCGCAAAGCCACGGCGGTCCGCGAAGTCTCTGTCAAAGCTCATTATGATGCACTCGTTGTCCTGCGCCCATTTGAATACATCAGGGTCAGCGCCGCCTCGAATCTTGAGATCCAACACGTGCCATACATCCCAGTGTGGTTGACGGTTCCTGAGCCACCTTGCTACGCCCAAAGGCACATTTTCGTCCAGCAGAATCCTTAGCCCAGGCTGGTCTGCAACTTCAGGCAACCACCTTCTCCCGGTCTACAACCCGGCTGGCGTAAGCCACAGCAGCGATCACGTCTAGGCGGCTGAGCTGTGGGTACTCCCTGAGGATCCGGTTGAACGAATATTCTCCGGCGAGCATTCCGAGAATGTTACTCACCATAATTCGGGTACCCCGGATGGTGGGTTTACCGCTGCATATATCGGTGTCGACTACTATACGCTCGCGGTCGCC
>JADFFS010000242.1 GCA_022568195.1 Chloroflexota bacterium
AGTCTGGAAGGGTATCGACCAAGGTAAACGGCGGGTCGGGATCCTCTCAGTGAGCGCCGGTAGGCAGTCGTTTGGGAGACCAGCGGCAGGATCGACACTGGAGCGGATGTCCCAGCCGTGTAGAGTGAGTTCCTGGAGACTCATAACGACAAACTCCTGGGCCTCCCGAAGACGGTTGAGGTGGTAACAGGGTTTGACCCTGTTCTCCGGCCCAAGGCCTGCCAGCAGGTCGTTAAACCAGTGAAACCGTTGTTCAAACGCGGCCAGAAGCTGGTCCCCCAACTGGCGCCTGAGAGCAATGGACCGCTGGGAAATAAAATCGTCGAGGGACGGGCCATCCAATGACCCAGGAACAGGAGCACCTTCTGGTGTCGACGTATCACCATTGACGCCACGAGCGATTCCATCGCCATAAAAATCAGCCACCCAGACCAGGTGGCCGACCACATCCGCTACCGTCCACAGATCGCAGGCGCTGGGGCGGTCCCAGACATCGAGAGGCAACGTCTGCAAGTAGGATTGCAGCCGCTCCGACTCAGATCGGACTAGTTCGACACGGTCTTGCAACGTGACCATTTCTACAAGTTGAGGTCCCTTCTGATGACTGATAGCTGTTGGCTGTTGGCTATCAGTCTTTCATGGCCATTGCGTCCTGACCGGAACTGGTGCCGGCCAGGCGGCCGAACACCATGCCCGCGGACAATCCCGAGCCCCCGGGATAGTTGTGATAAAACAGGCCGCCCACCATCTCGCCTGCGGCGTAGAGTCCCGGGATGGGGTCCTGGCTGTTGGTCACCACCTGGCCACGGGTGTTGATCTTCACGCCACCGAAGGTGAAGGAAATCCCGCAGGTGACAGCGTAGCCCAGGTACGGAGGCGTGTCGATGGGCTGGGCCCAGTTGGTCTTGGGCGGTGTGATTCCCACCGTGCCCCGGCCATCTTTGACCGTGGGGTTGTAGGGCACGTCCTGCTGCACCGCCGCGTTGTATTCCTTGACCGTGTTGACGAAGCCCTCCACATCGATATCCAGCCGGGCCGCCAGCTCCTCCAGGGTGTTGGTCTCGGCCATGGTGACCTGCGGTATGTGATACTCGTCCCGCAGCAGGTGCTTAACCTTGTCGTCGAAGATCTGGAAGGCCACGCCTTGGGGTTGGGTCAAAAGGGCTCGTCCGTAGGTCACGTAGGTGTAATTGCGGAAGTCGGCGCCTTCGTCCACGAACCGGTTGCCCTCCAGGTTGACCATGATGCCAAAGGGGTACGAATGCTTTTGATACAGCTCGGTGATGGTACGGTCGCCGAAGGCGGGCGCGTTCATGTCCCAGGCCACCGCGTGGCAACTGCTCCAGTGGCCGTGGGCTTGCGCGCCCACGTCCAACGCCATGCGTATCCCATCGCCGGTGTTGTAGGGGATGCCGCGGACTTTGACCATCTCCCAACCCGGCCCCAGGTAGCGGCACCGCATCTCAGCGTTGGCTTCGAACCCGCCCGCCGCCAGCACCACGGTCCGGCTGGCGATGTTCTCGTAGCCCTCGGGCCCCAGGACCCGTAGGCCGCTCACTTTCCCCATGTTGTCCTGCAACAGGCTGACTCCCTGGGTGGAGTATCGCACGTCGATGCCGGCGCGCTGGGCCGCTTCAAACTGCTGGTCGGACAGGCCCTTTCCCGCGCCCACGGCCTCCACCAGCAAACCTCCCCAGAACCGGTATTTGTCTCCGTCCTTGAAAGCCTGCCGTCCAAAGGAGAGCACGAATCGCACGCCCTTCTCTCGCAGCCACTTCATGGCCGGGAAAGACTGGCTGACCAGGATTTGGGCCAGTTCAGGGTCCGATAGACCCTGGGTCACCCGCATCATGTCGTCGTAGAACTGGCTCTCGGGGTAGCTGCCTACATCCACTGATGCCTCTTCCGTGGGGGACATGTCCGGTATCACGGCTTTTATATCCTCGATGCCATTGAAGGCAAACCGGATAATCCCGCCGGTGAAGTAGGTGTTGCCGCCCCGGAAGTACTCGGGGGCCTTCTCCACCACCAGCACGGGACCGCAAATCTCTTTGGCCGCGAGGGCGGCACTCAGCGCCGCGTTGCCGGCTCCCACCACGATGACGTCATATTCGTCTGGCAAATTGCACCTCTCAGGGTCCATCTGTGTTTCGATACCCCGGAACCAACTGGGCCTTATGATAGCCGCTCGCCAGTCAACTCTCAAGGAACGCCGCCTGCGCGGACGGGTCGTTAGGTACTGGCATCCGGTCAGACCAACCCAGTCATCGGGAACAACGGTGCCCTTGCTGCATGGGCCGCAGAGCTTAGCCGCGGACCGTCACTTGCCGACGGGCAGCCCGCATATTAAGATACAGCCTGATCCGGCACCTTATTTGACTGATGGGAGTACCCAGCCAATATGAAAGCAGCTAGACTCACCGCCCCCAAGCACTTCGAGTTTGTCGACGTGGAGACGCCGACGGCCGCGGAAGGCCAGTGCTTGATAAAGATCGAGCGGGTGTCGGTGTGCGGCAGCGACATAAGAAGCAGCTATGGGCCAGTCCTTCCGGAGGAGCGATACCCGCTGAACGCCGGCCGTCCTTGTCACGAGGTCGCCGGTGTGATTGCGGAAAGCCGTACCGACAGCTTTCACGAGGGACAGAGGGTCATAGTCATCCCCGGTGGAGAAACCGGGGGTCTAGCCGAGTACATCACCTCCGGTCCGGAGCGCATGGCCCTCCTTCCCGATTACGGCACCCTGGACGAATGGGTAATGTGTCAGCCGTCGGGGACCGTCCTGTACTCGTGCCAGCAGATGCCCAACCTGCTGGGCAAGACGGTCCTGGTCCTGGGCCAGGGCAGCATCGGCCTGAGCTTCACCATGATTACATCCCGCATGGGCGCCCGCAACGTGATCGGCGCCGACCTGCTGGACTACCGGTTGGAGAAATCCAAGGAGTTCGGCGCTACCCATACCATCAACCCCAGCCGGGAGGAAATCGGAGAGGCCGTGCTGGAAATTACCGGTGGCGTTGGCCCCGATGTGGTGGTGGAGGCCGCTGGATACCCGGACACCTTCAACATGACTTTTCGATTGGTCCGCCAGTTCGGCACCATAATCGTATTTGGGATCTCTTCGGACCAGTGGGTGCCTGTGGAGTTTCACTGGCTGATGGACAAGCAGCCCCGGATGATCCCCACCACTGGAGCGCGCAGCGGAGACCCCATCGCCCACATCCGGGAACTGGTGGGCCTGCGGGAGCGGGGATGGTGCGAGCCCGCCAATTTGATCACCCACCGTATGGGATTTTCCGATGTCCAGACCGCCTATGATATGTACGAGCAGCGTCAGGACAACATCATCAAAGTGGTACTGAACATCAACGAATAGCTAACCCGTCGCAGGCTGGCAGGTATGGCAAGCAGCGGAACGATTACCCCGGCGCTGGAAATCCGGATGGTCCGGGAGAATTTGGCCTTGGCCATCGCCTACTGGACCGCAGTGAAAAAGGGCATGGTCACGCCGGACCACCTGCCAACAGGCCGGGCGGTGGTCACCTCGGACGCTGGGGAGGTTGTGGAGATCTTCAACCCCCTGGAGTTGCATGGACAAGACGACCTACTGCGCTGCGCCGCCAACCAAGTAAGAGGCTCATTCGCCTTCTCGGTGATGCAGGCCCACTCCAGCCTGGAGGCCGGGTCAGGCAGCACACCCCTTCAAGAAGAGGATTCGGACTTCAGGTCAGCCCGCTGCGCGATCCACTTGCTCAACAACTCCTTGCAGCGGGTGATGCTCACCCCGGTGTGGGTTTGCCCTCCGAGTTACCGGCATAGCTTCAATGTGGCGCCCGTTGCTTTTACCCTGGATGCCACCCACCTTGAGGGCAAGCCGGTGGTCTGGGACGACTTCGGTGGTCTGGAAAAATACCTGGGTCTGTTGGAGTTCTGCGCCGATTGGGTTGAACAGCACCCTTATGTGGCCCAGTCAGCGCCGGTGTCCCAACCAGAGAGACCGGCGGCGCCCCGGATTGGCTTGGTGGAGGCCCTGACCCAGGACGACCAAGTGGCCCAATTCATTGCCGAAATGTGCTCCGTGGGGTCCGAAGCGCAGACCATCGCAGGGGAGCTGTATACCCAGTACCAGGATTGGTGCCGGGAAACGGGCCAAACCGCCTTGGTCCAGCGTAGCTTCGGCATGCGCCTGACCCAACTGGGATTTACCCGCCGCCGCCGGGGAAGGGGCCGCCACTGGTGGCAAGGCATCGCGCTGGCGAATTCCCGGCGCTGACGGCCAAGACCGCGGAAGCGCTCATCCGTCCGGACCGGACGGAGTTCCGCTCACCCTTCAACAACCGGGTTGTCCCAGGTTGCCGCAGCAATTCTGACGGTT
>JADFFS010000071.1 GCA_022568195.1 Chloroflexota bacterium
AGGCTGAGAAATCTGCTAAAGCAGAAATCGGCAACGAAGGGTTATTGCAGCATCGTGATGTAATCGAGCACATCCGTCGAGGACGCAATCGGTTCGACGACTCGGTACGCGACTTGCCAGAGCGAAGGACGGATCTGCAGGAGCTTGAGAATCCTCTCAGTGAACGACTTCGAGACCTCGGCCGCGACTGGGATGAGGAACGCCTGGAGTCCTTTGATACGTCGATAGTCACCCGTGACCACATAGAACAAGTACGGCAGACCCTGGCTGGAAAAGTTGTTGAGGTGCAGCAGCCCACGGGCCAACTGGACCAGGCTAAAAGGGACATGCTGAGCCTCGAGGAAGCGGAGGAGCAGGCCTGCAAGAACGCCGAGGAAACAGAAGAACCGGCTCTGGATGCTGCGGCGCTGGAGCAGAAACGCTCGGCACTGCGAACGGCTCGGACGCGCTTCGGCGAATTCGACAGACTGCGCCTGCGTCATTCGGACCTCCGTTACCAGCTGGAATCGTCAACCGGCGAGCCTCCCGTCAAAGGTCAATCCAATTGGATCCAGGGTCGAGGGTTGCCGCTTCTGTTAGGCGTTGCGGCGATCATACTCATAGCGGTATCCGCTACTCTAGGACGGCAGCCGTTGATTATTGGCGGCATTGCGGGGGCCTTGCTACTAACCATTGCCATATATATTTACTTTACCGCCCATCGGGACGCGCGGGGTGGCGCCTCACCAGGAAATCAGGCACTCCTCACCGTTGTAAGCAAAGCAGAGACGGAGGAATCCGAAGCGGCGCAAAGGCTCCGAGAAGCGGCGGCGGCGCTGGGCCTCGATTTGCCGGACGCCGTTGCACTGGATGACGTCGAATCGGGGCTGGAAGCCTCTGATATGGCCCTTAGTGCCTGGGAGATTATCCAACAGCGGCATGCGGACGCTATTGAGGCCAGGCAACAACAGGAACGGCGCGTGGAGAACGCCGCACTGGAGCAGGCAACGGCACAGGAGGGATTGGAGGCTGCGCGGATGGAGTGGCAAACATGGTTGAAGGGCCGCAGCCTGGACAAAACGCTTACCCCGGAGACAATGGTCGATTTCCTGGGGCGCGTGGAAACAGCGCGTGTCGCTCTGGGAGGGATCCGGGCTATGCGGCTCCGGATCAAGGCCATCGAACTAGATATCGCCGAATACAGGGAGTCGGTTGCTCCTCTCGCGGATACGTTCGGTATACCAATTGGGACCGGGGAGCCCCGCGAGCTTGCCTCGGCGGCGGATGAACTGATAGAGCGGTACGATGTCGTGCGTGATTCAGTAAAACAGCGCGACATCGCCCGTAACGAAGCCGAGATCATTGGTCGACAACTCCAGCAGCATGAAAAGCGGCTGAAAGAAGCCGAAGATATGATGGCTCTGCTTCTGAATCTGGGTGGCACCGATGACCCGGAAGAGTTCCGCGCCCTGACCGCTCAGCACGCCGACCGTCGCGACTTGGAGCGAAGGCGCGGCGAACACCTGACCCGTCTCCAACAGTTGAGCGGCCCCGGGGAGCAATTTGAGCGATTGAAAGAAGCGCTGGCCCAGGCGAGCCGACAGACGTTGGAGGACAGTTCTCGTGAGCTTGCCGAGCGAATCGAGGACAACGATGACAGCCGAACCTCCCTATTAGGTGAGCAAGGAGAAGTTAAGACTCTCCTAAGCCAGCTAACCAACGAAGAAGAGTCATCGGTGCTGCGTGTCAGGAAGAACGTACTCCTTGAGGAGCTACGGGAGCAAGCGCGGGAGTGGTCGAAGCTAACCATAGCTGAGGAATTATTAACTCGAACACGCAGGAAGTTCGAGAAAGAACGCCAGCCGGATGTGATCCAGCACGCTCAGAAGTTCTTCGCCACCATTACGCATCAGCGTTACGACCGCCTGTACTCCCCTATTGGGGAGCATACGTACACGGTAGTTGAGCGGACCGGGGTCAGCAAACAACTTACCGAATTGAGCCGGGGTACCCGCGAGCAACTATACCTGTCGCTTCGATTCGGCCTGATTCGCGAGTTCGGAGAGCGGACGGAACGCCTGCCGGTTGTTGTAGATGAAGTGTTGGTAAATTTTGATCCCGACCGTGCCCGGCGTGCCGCCGAAGCATTCGTAGAGCTTTCAGAAACGAATCAAGTGTTGGTATTCACCTGCCACCCGGAGACGGTCGCTCTTTTCACCGATGTTGCGCCGGAGACGCAGGTTATCCGGATCGACCCCACCGAATAGTCACCGGTCGTTGCCGTTTTCTCCGAAGTCGTTGTCGCCGAACACACCGGTTTCCCGGCCCTGGAACACGTGGACCACGAACCCCTCCCGAGAAATGCCCACCGCATCCACCAGGTCCTTATCGACGGTGTCGATTATCTCCTGAATGGCTTCCTGGGTCAGGCTCTCGTCCACCGCCACTGCCACGTGGACCATGTCCAGGGCAAAGTGTATGTCGATCCTGCCTACTTGCCGTTCATCCTCATGAATGGTGTAGGCTTCGGAGTAGGGGGTCCGCACTTCGCGCTCGAAGGTAAAGTTGGGCACAACCGATCTCCCGGTCTATTCTCTGACCTGTCCGTTGCCCGTGATCACCCACTTGTAGGAAGTTAGCTCCCGAAGGCCCATGGGTCCTCGGGCATGAAACTTCTGGGTGCTGATCCCCACCTCCGCCCCCAGACCGAGCTGGTTGCCGTCGGTGAAGCGGGTACTGGCGTTGACGAAGACGGCGGCGGCGTCGACTTCGTCCAGGAAACGCCGTGCGGCGGAGTAATCCTCGGTGACGATCGCCTCCGAGTGTCCCGAGCCGTAGGTCTCGATGTGATCTAAGGCGTCATCCAGGGAATCGACGATTTTGACGGCGGCGGTGAGGGACAGAAATTCCCGGCCCCAGTCGTCTTCGGTGGCCGGCATGGCGTTAAGACCATGGTGCGGGCCCAAAATGCTCAAGGCCCGATGGTCGCAGTGTAGCTCGACACCGGCGGAGCACAGTTCGCTGGCGATCCTTGGGAGGCACTCTCCAGCCACGTCCATGTGAATCAACACTGTGTCCAATGCGTTACAAACGGTGGGCCGTTGTACTTTGGCGTTGAACACTATATTGGCGGCTTGCTCCAGCTTGGCCGCGCGGTCGATGTAGGTATGGCATACACCGATGCCGCCGGTGACCGCCGGCATGGTGGCGTGTTCCTCCACGAAGCGGATCAGCCCTTCTCCGCCCCGGGGCACCAGCAGGCCGATGTATTCCTTCAGTTTCAGCATGGCTTCCACCAACGAGCGGTCGGGGTTGTCGACGAACTGGACCGCTTCGACGGGGACTCCCGCCCGGGATATCGCCTGGTGGATCAGCGCGGTCAGGGCGCGATTGGAGCCAAGGCTCTCTTTGCCCCCGCGAAGCAAGCAAGCGTTCCCCGACTTGAGGCACAGCGCGGAAATGTCCACGGTAACGTCGGGGCGGCTCTCGTAGATGCTTCCGATGACCCCCAAAGGAACCCTTCGTTTTCCTGCCACCAGGCCATTGGGCAAGGTCCTCATGTCCAAGGTCTCGCCAACGGGATCGGGAAGGGCCGCTACGTCCCTTATGTTGCTGGCGATGCCTCGCAGGCGTTCCGGAGTTAACAGCAGGCGGTCCAACATAGCCTCGTCCAGCCCGTCGGACCGGGCCGCTTTATAGTCTTTCTCGTTGGCGGCCAGCACTTCCGCATGGTCGGTTTCCAGGGCGCAGGCGATGTTTAGCAAGGCCTGATTCTTGACCTGGGTAGACAGACGCGCCAGGATACGCGACGCTGATTTGGCGGCGGCGGCCTGTGCCACCAGGTCTTCAATCGTATTCGTGTTCATGCCACTCCGGACCCAGGAAGTTTATCGCGAGATTAACACCAACGGGCATCAAGGTTTGGTTTGCCGGTGACCTTTGCGTTTACCATGTGCGATACCTAAAGCAGCACCAGGTTATTACGGTGGACCACCTCTTGGCCGTATTGGTAGCCAAGGGTCCCTTCAATCTGGTCTGAGCGCGACCCTCGAATGCGCTGGATGTCTTCGGCGCTGTAGTTGGCGATGCCGCAAGCGATGCGTTGCCCCTCGGACTCCACGATGTAGATAATGTCGCCGCGCTGGAACTCGCCCCTGGCGTCTTGAATTCCCGCCGGCAGCAGGCTCCGGTTGTCCTCCCGGATCGCAGAAGCGGCTCCAGAGTCAACCACAACCTCTCCCCGGTGAGAGATGCCGCTCAACATCCACCGTTTCCGGGCCTCCAGCTTTTCGCCAGCAGGCTGGAACAAGGTTCCTATCTCTTCGCCGGATACAGCCCGCAACAAAGCGTCTTTGGCCAGCCCGTGGCACATGACCATGGCGATGCCAGAAGTGGTTACCAGGCGTGCCGCATCCACCTTGGTGTGCATCCCGCCCCGGGCCCAGGAATTGCTGTTTGTGCCGACCACAGCTTCGATTTCCGCGTCGACCCGCTCCACCCGGCCAATCAGCCGGGCATCAGGGTCCAGGTGAGGGTCGGCGGTGTACAGGCCGTCGGTGTCGGTCAAGATGGTCAGCAAATCGGCGTCGACCAAGTTTGCCACCAGCGCGGAAAGCCGGTCGTTGTCGCCGAACACCTCACCGATCTCGTCCACCGCCACAACGTCGTTCTCGTTAAGAATAGGGACCACGCCCAACTCCAACAGACCCTGCAGGGTGTTGCGCACATTGAGGTATGACTGGCGGTCTGACAGGTCGTTGATGGTCAATAGGACCTGGGCGACCTGGTAACCATGGGCGCTGAACAACTCCTGGTAAATGTGCATCAACCGGTTCTGGCCAACTGCCGCCAGCACCTGCCGGGAGGTGATGTCCCGGTCTACCGCGTCTTGCCCATGGCCCAATGCTTCCCGGCCCGCCGCGATCGCTCCAGAAGTCACCAAGAGCATTTCCGCCGACTGACTCCTCAGGTGGCACACCTGGCGAACCAGGTCGGACATGACCTCTAGGTCTAGAGACTGGTGGCCGGGGCTGCGGGTAAGCACGCTGGTTCCTGCCTTGACCACGACGCGCCGATAGCGCAATTTCGCAGAAATTGCCCTATCCGGGACGGAACTAGAACGTAGTTGGCCGGAACGAGACATAGAATCGAGTCAGTCTACCTGCGGGATACGATGGGGATTGGCCGCTGCAATTATATCATGGTGTGCAGATTGCCCTTAGGACCCTTGTTACCGTCCCGCCAAACCAATAAAATATGCGGGCCGGGGCTGGCGCAACGTGTCAGCCCTGTAAAGAGTTGTCCGGCAACTTCTTAAAACTCACCGTTTAGTACGGGCACGGATATCTATGCCTCTAAATGGAGTCATCTCCCTGGTGGGCCGACATCCGGCGTTCCTCAAGCACCGAGAGGAACTCGCCGAACGGGACAGTGCGCCCCGCGTCTGGGCGAGTCAGGGCGCCAGGCCTGTTTACATCGCTTCCCTTTGGGGGCAAGTTGGCGCGCCTGTCTTGGTGATCTGTCCCCGCCCGGAAGACGCCAGGCGTCTCCACGACCAATTGTTGACCTATTTAGGGGATTCGGCCCCGGTCTATCTGCTGCCCGAACCGGAAGTGCTGCCCTTCGAACGCCTGGCCGTCGATGCCCATACCACCAGCCAGCGGTTGGCCGCCCTGGCGGCGCTGGCCGCCTACTCGTACCCCGGGCGCCGTCAAGACAACCCACCGCCGCTGGTCGTCACCTCGGCCAGCGCCGCCATGCGCCAGACCTTGCCCTCCGCCGTGATGGCCGGCGCGGGAGCGGACCAGGTAAATTCCAACACCGGGGCCAACACCTGGAAGGTGGGTCAGCGAATTCGCGTGGGCGACCTCTTGGGCCGCTGGGTTGACTTGGGCTACCGCAATGAACCCGTGGTGGAAGCTCCCGGTTCTTTCAGCAACCGGGGGGGCATCATCGACATCTATCCGCCCAACTCCGACCTGCCGTTTCGCATAGAGCTTTGGGACGACCAGATCGATACCATACGCCAGTTCGACCCAAACACTCAGCGGTCCCTGGGCACGGTGGACAGGGTCGACGTTATCCCAGCTAGAGAACAACTGCCAAACCTGGCCGACCGGGAGGTCGTAGAGCAACTTATCAATAAGATCGACTTTACTCGCTGCGACCCGGAGGTCCAAGAGCGCATCGAGGACGAGTTGGTCACCCTGTTTTCCGCGCCCAACGTTGAAACCCTGGCCTTCTACAACGGCTTTTTAAACCGGACGAATGTGCTGGAGTATTTGCCCGACGATGGGCGGGTAATTTTAGAGCGTCCGGGACAGGTAGAAGCTGAAGCCCAGGAACTGGAAGACCGGTTCGTGACAATGCGGGCCAATCGAGAAGAGCGCGGCGAGTTGCCATTGCACTTTCCCGCGCCTTTCCTCACTTGGGAGGAGTTTGCACTGGCTTTGGCAAACCGCCCCAAGGTGTTCTTGGAGAGCTGGCTGAGCGAAGACGGGGACAGCATATTCCGGCCGGCGGACCCCTATTATGGCAGGCTGGAGGAACTGGCCGGAGATGTTCGACGCCACCAGCGAGACGGCGGGGCCGTGGTAGCGGTGACCCAGCACGCTCGCCGGTTGGCCGAGATCCTGGAGCAAGAAGGTATCGGCGTTTCTGTGGCCGAGGGGGTGGATGATCCGCCTCAGGCCGGGGGCGTCCACCTGGTGACCGGTTCCCTGCGGGAAGGCTGGAGCTTGCAGTTTCCCTCCAGCGATGGCGCCGGCGGACCAAACAGCGTCACTTCCCTAACGTTACTGACCGACGCAGAGCTGTTTGGGACCGTTAAAGAGCGCCGTTACCGGCGCCCACGCCGGACGGAGACGGGGGAGGAGATCGCGAGTCTATCCGAGCTTGTCGCGGGCAGCTACGTGGTGCATATCGACCATGGCGTAGCCCGCTTTGCTGGAACCACCCGCATGGGCGACGGAGATGAAGAGAAGGAATACCTGGTACTCGAATACGCCGACAACGACAAGCTGTACGTGCCCACCGAGCACCTGAACCGGGTGACTGCCTATGTGGGAGCCCAGGAGCACCCGCCCCGGCTGACCCGCTTGGGATCGGCCGAATGGTCCAGGGTCAAGGAGAAGGTCAAGGGAGCTACCCGAGAGATGGCCCACGAGTTGTTGAGCCTGCAAGCGGCCCGGCAGTCGGTGCGAGGCCATGAGTTTAGCCCGGACACGGTGTGGCAGCAGGAGCTGGAAGATTCTTTTCCCTTCGAAGAGACCCCGGACCAAGCCAGCGTGATTAACGAAGTCAAAGCCGACATGGAGCAACCCAAGCCCATGGACCGGCTTATCTGCGGCGACGTGGGCTATGGCAAGACGGAGGTAGCTTTGCGAGCGGCCTTCAAAGCTGTGAACGAAGGCATGCAGGTCGGCATTCTGGTGCCCACCACGGTGCTGGCCCAACAGCATTACGTGACCTTCAGCGAGCGGCTGAGCCCCTTCCCGATAACGGTGGATGTGTTGAGCCGCTTTCGCACCAACAAGGAGCAAGATGAAATCATAGAGAACTTGAAGTCGGGTGCGCTGGACATCGTTATCGGTACCCACCGGCTGCTGCAGAAGGACGTGGAGTTCAAGAACCTGGGGTTGGCGGTGGTGGATGAGGAGCAACGCTTTGGGGTGGTCCACAAGGAACGCCTCAAGCATTTGCGTCAAGAGGTCGACGTGTTGACCCTCAGCGCCACGCCCATTCCCCGGACCCTGAACCTGGCGTTGTCCGGGCTCCGGGACTTGAGCACCATGGACACGCCGCCGGAACTGCGCCTTCCGGTCAAGACCTTCGTCTCCGAATACAGCGAAGACATTGTTAAAGAGGCGATTCTGCGGGAGCTGGAGCGGGGCGGCCAGGTTTTCTTTTTACATAACCGGGTAAAAACTATCAACCAAACAGCAGCCCGGCTATCCGAATTGGTGCCCCAGGCCCGAATAGTAATTGGCCACGGCCAAATGGCCGAAGCCGACCTGGAAGATGTGATGATGTCCTTCTCCAAAGGAGAAGCCGACGTCCTGGTGTGCACCACGATCATCGAGTCCGGTCTAGACATGCCCAACGTCAACACGCTGATAGTCGACCGGGCCGACCGCTTTGGCTTATCTCAGCTTTACCAGCTCAGGGGCCGGGTCGGTAGGGGTGACCACCGGGCCTACGCTTACCTGATGGTGCCCAAGGGCCGTCGCATCACAGAGACGGCCCAGCATCGCCTGCAAGCGATTCTGGAAGCCTCGGAATTGGGGTCGGGTTTCCGCATCGCCATGCGCGACCTGGAGATCCGGGGCGCGGGCAACCTGGTGGGCGCAGCCCAGAGCGGTCACATCCGCGAAGTTGGCATGGACCTGTACAGCCAGCTGCTGCAAGAAGCCGTCGACGAGTTGAAAGAGAGCAGCGACGAAATGCCCCAAGGCGGTTCGGCCGGCGAGGAATTGCCCCGATTGGAATTACCGCTTCCGGCCCGCATCCCCGAAGCCTACATTTCCCACATGCCTTCCCGCCTGGCAATTTACCAGCGAATTGCCAAGATCAAGGAGCGACGGGAGGTGCCGCTGCTCCGTGAGGAGTTGCGCGAGCGTTTTGGCCCATTACCCCAAGAGGTCGAGAACCTGCTGATGCTGGCCGACCTCCGGGCGCTGGCCGGTGGCTTGGGTATCGAGTCCATCCTTCGCGCCGGAGAGGCGGTCGTCCTGCATTTGCGGCAACCAGTTGGCGGCGCCCGCATCCCGCTGCAGAGGGCACTGGGTCCGTCGGTCAACGTGGGAAACCAACAGATCCAAATGTCCATACGCCGCCTGGGCGACGAGTGGCTAACCCCCTTGACCCGGGTGCTGGAGCGCTTTCAGGCGTTCCAAGCAAATTTGCGGGCCCTGGCACAAGAGTAGATGATTCCAAACCCCCAGCAAAGACCACAGCGTGTCACCCTGAGCTTGTCGAAGGGTCTCCCCCAGGTGAGCCACGCGGGGAAGATCCTTCTCCTTCTGCGGAAGGATCAGGATGACAGTTTTGGGGCAAAGCCTGGCCGGGGGCGGACGGTGACCTGATCTTGGAAGATTTCGTTACCTTGCCCGATCACCTGGCCAGCGGACTGGATATCGTGTTCGTGGGCTTGAACCCCTCTCTCTATTCGGTGGAGGTTGGCCACTACTTCGCTAACCCCCGCAACCGGTTTTGGCCGGCTTTCAACCGGTCACAGTTGGTGGACCGGCCCATGACCCCCGAACAGGATTCCAGCCTCCTTGGCCACGGCATAGGCTTTACCGACGTGGTGAAGCGTCCCAGCGCCCAGGGTTCGAGCCTGAAGGCCGCCGACTACCGCCGGTGGGCCCCGGTTCTGAAAACGAAACTGCTTGACTGCCAACCGATGATCGCTTGCTTCCATGGGATGATGGCATACAAAGCCTACCTGCGCTACGCCGAAGGAATACGGGCCGACCCCGAGTTGGGACTCCAGGACTACGCTATCGGGGACACGCGGGTTTTCGTGGCGCCCAACCCCAGTCCGGCCAACGCCCGATACTCCCTGGAGGTCCTGGCCGATTGGTACCGGCGGCTGGGCAGCCTGCGAGGGGAACTGAAGGGGTGACGGTTCGAGAGGGGGAAGTCCGGGCATTTGTCGCGCTTCACATTTCGGAGGCGGCCAGACAAGCGCTGACGGAGGCAATCGCCAGCCTGAGAGCCGCTATCCCGCCCGAAATTTCGCAAGCAATCCGGTGGGTTGACCCCAAGGGCATTCATCTAACTCTGAAATTTTTGGGCAATATCGACTCCGGCCTGGTGGAACAGGTGCTGGACTCCATGAAACAGTCGGCCCGAATCTCCGCCCCATTCTCTTTAGAACTCTCCGATCTGGGTGTATTCCCCGGCCGTAGGGCACCCCGGGTCTTGTGGGCCGGCATCGGCGGCGACCTGGATGCCCTCGGCCACCTGCAACGGGAATTGGAAAGTAACTTGGCGACGCAGGGATTCCAGCGGGAGGAGAGGGGCTTTAATCCTCATTTGACCATCGGCCGGGTCAGGAATGGAGGATCCAGAGAGCAAGGCCAGCGCATTGTGGACGCCGTTGCCTCTGTCCATCTGGAGCCAACTGATCCATGGCGGGTGGATGAGTTGCATCTCATGCGCAGCACCCTGACCCCCCAAGGAGCCTTGTACGACTCCCTGGGCGCGGCCTCGATTTGACTCGCCATGGCGACGATCACCACCATCACCACCACGGTCTATCCCGTCGCTCCCTTTGACTTTGAACTGACCGCGGGTTATCTCACCTACTTCCAGGGCCGGTACGGGACCGACTCATTGACGGATGGCGTGTACCGGCGGCTGCTTGACCTGGATGGGACTTTGGTCCTGGCCTCGGTGCGCTCGGTGGGCACCATCGAAAGCCCGGAGCTGGCGGTTGAGCTTCGAGGAGAGGGTCTAACTTCCAGTCAGGTAGGCCAGGCCTCGGAGAGGGTCGCTTGGCTCCTCGGCGCCCAACAGGACCTGGCGCCGTTCTACTCAATGGCGGAAAAGGACTCTACCATGTTGGCCATGACCCAACGGTTCCACGGGTTGCACCTGCCCCATACCGCCTCGGTGTTCGAAGCCCTTGTCCTGGCCATACTGGGGCAGCAGATAGCCACCAACGTGGCCCGGATCATCCGCACCCTCTTGATCGAGACCTACGGACCCAGCCAGACCTTCGACGGAGATGTTTACTACTCCTTCCCCAGGCCCGAGACCCTGGGGGCTGTGCCGGTGGAGGAACTGAGAGGGAAGAAGCTGAGCCAGCGCAAGGCCGAGTACGTGCAGGGCATCGCCCTGGCGGCGCTGGATGACCCAACCGGATTGGAGGGGCTCCACCAGTTGACCGACCAGGAGGTGGTGCAATCGGTAACGGCGCTGCGGGGCGTGGGCAACTGGACGGCCCAGTGGCTGTTGATCCGCGCATTGGGACGGGAGGATGCCCTGCCCCTGGGAGACCTGGCTCTGCGGCGGGCGGTTTCCCGGTTTTACTTCGGGGACGTCCAACTGGACGACAAGCAGGTTGAGGAGTTCTCCCGCCGGTGGTCGCCCTTTCGGACCTACGCCACCGTCTACATGTTCACCGCCATGCGCACCGGCATGGGGTAGGGGGTAACGCCGGAGAGTAAATTTGATGGTACCCTTATGTTCTTAATGAAAGCAATTAGATCGAACGCCGGTTACCAAACGGGAAGTTGCTATTACCGGGGAGTGAGGCCTGATGGCGGAATTCAAAGAAAATTATGTGGTCGACGGGGATGGTAATCATATCGGAGTGCTTCTCGACATCAATGATTACAATAAACTCCTAGAGGAGTTGGAAGAACTTGATGCTCTCCGGGCCTATGACTCGGCGAAAAGATCCGGGGATGAAGCCATTCCGTTTGAAAAAGCTATCGAAGAAATTGAGAAGGATCGTTGACGGGCTACGAAGTTTTAATTCTTAGAAAAGCTCAAAGAGAGTTATTCGATTTACCTGCCGGAGAATATGAAAGGGTTCGCGACTCGATCAGAAGCCTGGCCCAGGTCCCAAGGCCTCCAGGTTGCCTCAAATTGACGGGTCGAGATGGATGGCGTATCCGAGTTGGTGTAGTCCGAGTGATTTACGAAATAGATGACAACCAACAGCGGGTGACTGTGCTGCATGTAGGCCATCGTCGGGATGTGTACCGCTAACTGCGGGGAGTAAGGTCCCGTTAACGATATCCGGTCGATGCTTGCGGGTGCAATTTCTACCGGAACATATTCATCAAGTTCTTGGGGTTGCGGGAGCGGGATAGCTGGCGCATCATCTTCTGGGTCTGGCGGAACTGGTTCAATAGCTGGTTGATGTCCTGGGGAGTGGTGCCGCTGCCCTTTGAGATGCGGCGGCGGCGGCTGCCGTTGATGATCTCGGGATTGTGCCTTTCCTCGGCCGTCATGGAGCGGATGATCGCCTCAACCCGCTCGATCTGGCCGTCGTCCAACGAACCTGCCGGCATACGCTTGCTGAGCTGAGACATGCCGGGGATCATCTCCACGATCTGGCTCAAAGACCCCATTTTCTTGACGGCTTGTATCTGTTGCAGGAAATCTTCCAGGTCGAAGGTGGCCTGGCGGAACTTCCGTTCCATCTCCTTCGCCTGGTTCTCGTCCACCGCCTCCTGAGCTTTTTCTATCAGGGTCAACACGTCGCCCATGGCCAGGATACGGGAGGCCATGCGGTCGGGATGGAAGTCCTCCAGCGCGTCGGTCCGCTCCCCTACGCCCATGTATTTGATGGGGACGCCGGTAACCCGTGTAACAGACAGCGCAGCTCCTCCCCGGGCGTCGCCGTCCATCTTGGTCATGATCAGACCGGTTAAGGAAACCCGTTGGTGGAAGCCCTCGGCGGCGTTGACGGCGTCCTGGCCGGTCATGGCGTCCAACACCAGCAGGATTTCGTTAGGGGAAACGGCTTTTTTGATTCCCTCCAGTTCCTCCATCAGCTCGTCGTCGATTTGCAGTCGCCCACCGGTGTCGATGATCGCCCAGTTCACCCCCAGTTGTTCCGCCTTCTTCACGCCGGCCCGGGCGACCTTAATCGGTGACGACTTGGTGGGGTCCTCGGAATACACCGGAATATCCAACTGGCGCCCCAGGGTTTCCAGTTGCAGGATGGCGGCAGGACGGCGCAGGTCGGCCGCGATGAGGAGGGAGCGGTGACCCTGGCGGCGCAACGTCAGGGCCAGTTTGGCGGCGGTGGTGGTCTTACCCGATCCCTGAAGGCCCACCAGCATCAATGTGGTGGTGGCTTGGCTGGACGGGATCAGGCGGTGCTCGCCCCCGCTCAACAGGGCGGTGAGCTCTTCGTGGACAATCTTCACCACCTGCTGGCCGGGGGTCAGGCTTTCCAGCACGTCGGAGCCTACCGCGCGCTCCTTGACCGCGGCCACAAAATCCCGGGCCACGCGAAAGTTGACGTCGGCCTCCAGCAGGGAGCGCCGCACCTGTCCCATGGCGTCGTCGATGTCCTTCTCGGTCAGCCGCCCTTTGCTGGTCAGGCCTTGCAATATCGCGGTGAGTTTACCCGTCAGGTTTTCCAGCACGCGTCCACTTCCTCGTTGGTTGAAGCTGGGGATTTATTCAATGCTTGGTTTCAACACGCCTAATAATCTCGAAGGTGCAATCGGTTTAATTCGCTGGTCCAGCTCGATTGTAGGCTGGTGGCAATACAAGGGTCAAGGCGGCGGCATCGCTGTGATAGAATATTGGCGGCCATCGAAGGGTGAGGGCATTGGCATTGATTGACCTTGTGCTTGTAGACGGGAACTTGGCCGACCACCGGACGTATCCCTTCCACGGACTCTCTTCATGATACCTGTGCGCCTCAGCGTTAAGAACTTCCTCTGCTACCGGGAAAACGTTCCCACCCTGGATTTTACCGGCATTCACCTGGCTTGCTTGTGCGGGCCCAACGGCCATGGCAAGTCTGCGCTGCTGGACGCCATCACCTGGTGTTTGTGGGGCAAGGCCCGAGGCAGGACCCAGGATGACCTGATTGCCTACGGGGCCGATGAGGCTCGAGTGGAGTTGGAGTTCTTGGCCCGGGACACCAGCTACCGAGTGATCCGCAGCCATTCCCGCGCCGGTGGCAGGCGGCGTCAGGGCTTCACCGACTTGCAGCTACAGGTGCTCAGCGGCGATGACGCACAACCCATCACGGGGAACGTCATCCGTGAGACCCAGGCCAAGATCGACCACACGGTCGGCATGGACTACGACACCTTCATCAACTCGGCCTTCCTGCTCCAAGGCCGCGCCGACGAGTTCACCAGCAAGACTCCCGCCGACCGGAAAGCCGTGCTGGCCAGTATATTGGGGTTGGAGACCTACGACAGGCTCCAAGAACTGGCCAGGAACCGGCTGGAGCAGGGCAGGACCGCCGGCGCCCAGTTGGAAGGCGCGCTGGAGAGCATGCGCCGGGAGGCCGAGAACATCGGCGAACCCTCCGGGCAACTGGAGGAAGTTACCGTAACACTGGACACGCTCAACCTCAAGATAGAAGAGAATGGCCGCCGGGTCTATGACCTGAAAACCCAGGTTGCGGACCTGGGCAAGCAACGAGACCGGCTGGCGGATCTGCAAAAGCGGATGGAAGACCTGGACCGGGATATTGCCCAGCTGGAACGGGACCTGGAGTCGGCTAAGAACCGGGTTCGCCAATCCAAGGAGTTGATCGACCAAGAAGCAACCATCCAGCAGGGGGCGGACAGCCTGACACAGGCTAAACGCCGGTTCGATTCTCTGGAGCAGGCGCGATCCCAGTTCGAGCAACTGGGGAATAGGGAAAATGAGCTGGTTCGGACTATAGAGGTTGGGCGCTCTCGATTGGAAGCTGAGGTGGACCAACTGAGACACCGGGTGGAGGTTGAGCTTACTCCCAAGGCCCAGTCGGAGCAGACTGTCCTGTCCCAATTGAAGGACGCCCAACGGCGGGTTGATGCGCTGGCCGGCGAAAGCAAGGCCATCGTAGCCCATAGGGACCACCTCAGCACTGTCGCGACCGGGATAGGGGAGGCTCAAAGCGCCGCGGAACGGTACCTGGCCGATGGGAAAGAACTGCGGACCAAACAGAACCTGCTAACCAGCACCGGTCCGCAGGAGGCGGTTTGTCCCCTGTGCCAAACTCCCTTGGGCCAGGACGGTTGTGGCCGTCTGGCTGAGGCCTACCGCATAGACATAGAAGAGAAGCTCAAACTCTACAGGGAAAACGAGGCCCGGCTCAAGCAGCTGGAGGCCGACAAAGCGAACCTGGAAGGGGAGCTGACGCGCCGGGAGCAGGCATTGGCGGGTACGCAACAGCAGGGTCAAGCGGAGATACATACCCTGGACTTGAAGCTCAAGGAGTCGCGGCAAGCTCAGCAGGACCTGGTTCTGGCCGCCTCCCAACTGGAAGCCGCCCTTTCGTCCCTGGAGTCTGGAGAACATGCGGCAGCCGAGCAACAAGAGCTCAAGTCCATCCAGGGACAGATTGAGGCTTTGGGCTACAGCGAGGATGCGCGCCGGAAAAGCTACGAGGAGGCCCGGTCGCTGCAGCGCTTCGAGGAGATGGCCCGGCGATTGGCCCAGGCCCAGGCCGACATTCCCCAAGAAGAGGAATCGGTGGCCCGGGCGGAGCAGATGCTGCAACGTCTCGGCGCCGAGCGTGAACAGGCAAAAGGGGAATACCGCGCCGGTCAGGAAGCCATCGTGGACTTGCCTCTCCGGCAGAAGGAGCTCCAAGAGGCGGAGGTCTCCTACGCTTCTGTGGAAAAGGAACGACAGGAAGCCACCTCGCACAAGGGTTACCTGGAGGGGCAGGTCAAGCGGCGGGACGCGCTGCGGACAGAATTGAGCTCCGGATTGGCGACCCTAAAGGGCATGCGAGAGGATGAGGGCATTTATCAAGAGCTGGTAACCGCCTTCGGCCGCCAAGGCATCCAGGCTATGCTGATAGAGACCGTGGTGCCACGTCTGGAGGATGAGGCCAACAACCTGTTGGGGCGCATGACCGACAACCGGATGCACCTGAAGCTGGAGACCCAGCGGGAGCGCCGAACGGGGAAAGGCGACCCTATCGAGACCCTTGAAATCAATGTCACCGATGAGTTCGGGCCGCGCAGCTATGAAATGTACAGTGGAGGTGAGGCCTTCCGGATAAACCTGGCTTTGCGCATCGCCCTATCCAAAGTCCTGGCCCAGCGCATGGGCGCACCGTTGCCCGTCTTGTTCATCGACGAAGGGTTCGGGTCCCAGGATTCCGCCGGACGGGAGCGCATCCTGGATGTCATTGGGGCCATCCAAAACGACTTCGAAAAGATTATCGTGATCACCCATCTCGACGATATGAAGGATGTCTTTCCCGTCCGTATCGAAGTTCAAAAGGGTGAGATGGGCTCGACCTTCTGGCTCAGCTAGCCAGCGCGCCCAATCACTCTGGAAGCGGAATTAAGTATGGCTAACCCTCCCGGCTCAGATATCAGCGTGCGCAAGGCCACCCGGGCAGATCTGGATACGGTAATCCAGTTTAACCTGGCTTTGGCTTGGGAATCCGAGGGCAGAAGCCTGGACTTGGCGCGGTTGCGTACCGGAGTGGAGGCGGTGTTCGACGGCGACGGCCGCGGTTTCTACCTGGTGGCTGAGATGGACGGGCGGGTGGTCGGTCAGCTATTGATTACCCACGAGTGGAGCGATTGGCGCAACGCCTTCTTCTGGTGGATACAAAGCGTGTATGTTTCCGCCGAGTACCGCCGCCAAGGGATCTATCGCACCTTGCACAGCTACGTTCTTGCCGAAGCAAAGCGTCAGGGCGATGTGTGCGGCCTCAGGCTCTACGTGGACCGGGACAACAGCGTGGCCCAGCGCGTATACTCCGGCCTGGACATGCAGCAGGCTCGCTACGACATGTTTGAGATAGACTTTGTTTTATGATTTGGCCCCAGAGAGAATGAGAGGAAGAAGACCGCATGCTTGCAGAAAACATAAAGCAGTTCGCCTCGGAGACCCACCGGGGTGTGCTGACCACCTTCCGGCGTAACGGGGCGGCTCAGATGAGCATTATTAGCTGTGGCCCCCTGCGCGACGGAATTTGTTTCACGGTAACTGAAGACCGGGTCAAGCTGAAGAACTTGAGGCGGGACCCTCGCTGTACCCTCCTGGTGTCCCAGGAAAACTGGCGGCCCTTCGTGGTGCTGGAAGGCCGCGCCCAAATAATATCCGCCGACAACACCGGCCCCGAGGAACTACGTATGGCCCTTCGGGAGGCGTACAGCGCCTGCTCGGGAGAGGACCACCCCGACTGGGCCGAATACGACCAGGCCATGCGCGACGACCGCCGCTCGGTGATCATAGTCGTCCCCGACCACGTTTACGGCACCGTGGCGTAGCTGATGTTAATTAACAATTCAGGTTTTCTGGGATCAAAT